>CAZKCQ010000378.1:0-2519 GCA_964551205.1 uncultured Spirochaetaceae bacterium | reverse complement strand
ACTTCTTCTGCGGTTCCTTGAGAAACCGAGCCATCCGCCGTACCAGATCCTCCTCCGAGGGTACGAGGGCGCGCTTTTCAACGATCTGCCGGTAGCGACGGTCCGCAATGCTTCGCTGCTGCCGCCGTGCCTTTCGGCGTTGCAGACGGTAGATGAAGATGAGCAGGGCGATGAAGGCCAGGAATGACAGGATAACCAGCACGATCTCCAGGGGGCTGCGGTCGAATCCCCTTGAAACGGTCTGGAAAAAGGCGGATAATTTCTCCTGGTCGAAGACGATCATCGTTTTCTGCCAGTATATAGATCGCAATCTCCAATTTCAATTCAAAATGCAGATTGCGATGTCTTCTCCCAGCCGAATCTTGTTATGAAACAAGAGGCGGCTGTTATTATTATAATTATCGGCAGGGCTGCCATTGAGGAGCGTTGAGTTTTGATCAGTCGTCAGGATTTTACATTCACGATTGGCTACGAGGGCAATGTTGCCGTGGTGGACGGCGCGTTGAAGAGGCGCTACGGATCTTTATCCACGGAACAGCTGGCCGAAAAGCAGCTGTACAAACAGGCGATCTGTTCCGCAGTGTACGAAGAATCCTCCGCTAAAACGACGGGTGCGGCGCTGCAGAAGGTGCTGGAGATCTTCAATCGAAACGCCGTAAAAAAAATCGAAAGCGTCGAAGAGCTCAAGCGCACCTTCGGTGTGCAGGAGGTTCCCGAAGGGATCGCCAAGGTAACCGTCATTTAGTGCGGTCGAGCTCCTGGCGGATTACCGGCACCTTCGCACCCGGTGGCAATGCCGGAACCCCGAATGCCGGAACGCAGGAAGCGTTTGCCTTGACGCTTGCCGGTTTTTTGTGTTACTTTTCACAGAAATCTCATACAGTAAAGGATAATAATAATGACAACCTTCCTTTCCTCACTCCCTCTGCTGCAGGCCGCGGCGGGCGGAGGCAATCAAATGATCACCATGATCGTTACCTTCGGCTTGATAATCGTGATCTTCTACTTCCTGATCATTCGGCCCCAGAGAAAGAAGCAGAAGGAAACAAAAGACATGCTATCTACACTCCGTCCCGGAGACAGGGTCGCTACTGCCGGGGGTATACGGGGTGTCGTGAAGCATGTGAAGGAGAACACCGTCACCATCAAGGTGGACGACAACACCAAGATCGAGTTCAATAAGAGCGCCGTCAGCAGCGTGCTGGAGCGAAAAGAGAGCAAAGAGAGCGCGGAAGAGACTCAAGACTAACGGGCGCCACTACCGCAACCACGAATATTTGGCATCCTTAGCTAACCCGTTTCGGAGATTACCATGTCTAAACGATTCAGATTGCTGCTGATTCTTATTCTCATAGGCGTTGCCTTTGCCTTCCTCTACCCCACGATCAAATGGTACTTCCTGGTTCCCGCGGAAAAGCGGGAGCTGTCGTTTGCTTCGAGAAACCAGATCAAGCTCTACGCCGAGCGCAAGGCGGCGGATACCCTGCGGGAGCTCCAGAACCTGGACCCCGCAGAACCGCTGCCGGAGCAGTACGGTTTTCTCACGGATAAAGCGAAGGAGAACTACCGAACAGAGGGTCGCTCCGTCCCCAGAGTGTGGACGGTGGAGCAGTTGTTCCGCGGTTACCTGAGCAGGGAGGAACTCCTTCTCACGCTGGAGGATCATTTTCGCGAGGAGATCGTGGCGCTCAAGGAGGGAGCGGATCGACGTATCCAGTTGGGACTGGATCTGCGTGGAGGCATGAGGGTCCTGATACGGGCGGACCTGGAGCAGCTGGAGCAGACCGGCGGCCAGGCCCTGACCGCGGCTGAGCGGGAAGACGCCATGCGTCGGGCCCTGGAGATCCTCAACAACCGGGTCGACCAGTTCGGGGTGCGGGAACCGCAGATCCGACGGCAGGGGGATGACATGATCCTGGTGGAACTGCCGGGGGAGGCGGACCGGGAAGCGATGAATCGCTACATCCAGGGCAAGGGTATCCTGAACTTCCATCTGGTTGACGAGGAGGCTCTGGCTCTATTCACCAAATACCAGCAATCCAATCCGGGCGCATTCATCGGTCCCAACGGGGAGATTCTGCAGCCGGACATCCTGCCCGCCGGAACCACCCTGCGGGGGGTATACACCAAGGATGCCTACGGTATCGATCAGCTGCGGGGCTTCACGGTTATCGAAAGCGAGCCGGGTCTTTCGGGAAACTACATCCGCAATGCCCAGGTGAATTCGGATCCCATTACCGGAAGGCCGGTTGTCAACTTCTTCCTCACCGCGGAGGGGGGAGACATCTTCTACAAACTGACCAGCGACAATGTCAACCGCACCCTGGCAGTAGTACTGGGCGATAAGGTGAAAGCCCAGGCGCGGATCAATGAACCGATCCGGGACGCGGTGCAGGTCAGCGGTTTTGATCGAGCAGAGGCGGAAGATTTAGCTCTGGTGCTGCGAACCGGGGCGCTGCCCGTGCCACTGGAGGTGATCAATCAACAGGCGGTAGGGGCTACCCTGGGAGAGGACGCGA
>CAZKCQ010000377.1:0-2531 GCA_964551205.1 uncultured Spirochaetaceae bacterium | reverse complement strand
CCGGATCCGTCCAGGCGCTCGTGGTGCTCCTCAGCGGCCAGGGCGATTTCCTCGGAGACGGAAAAGCCCTTGAGGATCTTGTAACCCAGAGTCGTGTGCGCGCGGACGAGTTGAAACTCCTTGTCCGTCAGATCGTCCTCCTTGAGATAGACCGCGTCGGGGAGTTTGAGCATGCCGATGTCGTGAAGCAGGGCCGCCAGGCCCAGCTCGATCATTCGGTGGGGAGGCAGTTTCATCAGCTCCCCGATCGCCAGCGCCAGGATCGCGGAGTTTACACTGTGGACGTACATATAGTTCTCGGATGGATAGACGAACTCCGGGTAGCGCAGGATGGCATCCCGGCCGGACTTTACCATGTCGATCAACTGCTTGATCCGTTCGCTCAACTGCGGGATGCGCAGGCGATTGTCCTCCTTAAAGCGCTTGAAGGACTCCAGGGTGAAGTTGACCAGGGCGTAGTACAGCTTCTTGGCGTCCTCCAGCTGCTGCTTGTCCCTGATGTCTACGTCCAGAACCGAGGAGGTGGTGGTTGTAGCCCCGGAGCTGATGTAGGCCGGTGCTCCTGAAAGCTCTCCGTCACTCAGGACCGTCTCGTAGCCCCAGCTTTTCAGCCGCTGGATCAGCTCTTCGGTCAGAGGCGTATCGGGGGAGAGAAGGATGAAGGCCTCATCCAGGTACACGGGGGAGTCGAAATAATTGTCCGCCTGCAGCTCCGATACCGAAATTTCCTTCATGATCTTACCCCTTGCAAAAGCCTTCCAAACCGGGAACACTCGTATTATAGGTACTATCTATGAAATTTAAAACCATCTACATCCTCTTCAATGCGGTGATTCTGCTCTCATTCGGATTCATCTTCCTGGTGCCGCTGCTCCTGTTGGGGAGTGACTACTTCACCTTGTTCGTTTCCAAGAACTGGATCGCCGGTGCACTGTTTCTGCTCACGCTCATCATTATTAACGGCTATTTTCTCTGGAATTGGAAACTATTTCGGCTGCTGGAAAGCGAAGATTGGCGCGGGCTGATCCACCTGCTGGAACAGCGGGTGTACCAGAAGGGACGCTGCGGCAAGAGCACGATCAAGATGCTGATCAACGCCTACGTGGTTACCTCCAGTGTGGACAAGATATCCGCTTTGGAGTCGCATCTGCGAGAGAAAAAACCGGCGCTGCTTCGGACCTATACCCTCCAGTTCGGCATCCCCTATCTGTTGAAAATGAAGGACGAGCCCAAGGCCGCGGAAAGCTACTTCGGGAGAGCCGCGGAGGGCGTCGATATGCCCCATCGGGATTGGCTGCGCTGGAGCTACGCTTCAGCTCTGCTGCTGGAGCGGCAGTTCGATGCGGCCAAGGTGACCCTTCTGGAGCTCCTGGACTCGAAGCTCGATCCGGTTCTGGAGCTGCTCACCGTGCACGGTCTGTCCTATTTCACGGGGGTCGATCCCCAGCTCGCCGAGCGGGTGGAGAGCGAGCGCCGGCGCCTTGCCGAGCGTTTGACCCCGGAGCAGTGGGACAAGCGGATCGAGTCCAACAGCAGGCACATCCAGATCGTTCTGTTCAACGGCATCATCCGGGACGCCAAACGCTGGCTGTTCGAAAAGCCGGAGGCGGCACCCGGAGTGGTGGTCAGCCGGGTTGAGGACCCGAATGCCGGTCCGGGGGACACTCCCTCCGACCCCGAAAAAACCATCAACTGAAAGTTCCTCAGGGCTCGGCGACCTTACCCATAAAGAGGATGCTCCCGGTTCTGTCATCGGCGATGGCAAAGAAGAAAGGCCGGTCGACGATGAACTCAAGCGGCGGCGGAGGTAAGGATTTTTCCATGGTAACCGCCGTAGCCGGTGGGGCGCGGACCGGGTCATCCGCGCGGATGGGGTGAACTAGCAAAATTTAAAGAAACACGTTAAATTTTACTTGTTTCCTCAGTGTTTCAGTCCCCTAAAAAAGTTGAGAACCCTCAGATTTCTATCAAAATTTAAAGCGGGACTTTAAATTTTCCTGTTTCTCTGAGCATTGCGAGGGGCGTTTTTTGCCAAGGCTACCGCTGGCTGCTAACAAAGTAGCCGATGCTGCGATTGTAGGTCCGTTCCTCCGCCGCGCTGAAGTAGCAAGCCGGAAGTTCGTTCATGTCGCGATGATAGGCGATGCACTCGCAGCAGATACCGTGGCGCGAGCATCCGGGATAGCTGCAGTTGCAGCGAGCCGAGTTTTTTTTCTGATTTACACAATCCATATGTTCTCCAACAACTATTGTGATACGAGGCGTTTTATGGGACGCCTTGAGAAACGATCGTGAAACGATTATCCACCATACTATTGTCAGACAGTCGTGGATTCAACACCAGGAGGATCGTATGGGTAAGAAAATCTTGGTTCTTGCGATGCTTATGCTCCTCTTGATCAGCCAGGCTTGGGTTGGTGGAAAGGAAGAGGTACGGATGAGCGACATGATTCATGTCGTGAACCTCGAAAGCAGTGATGCACAGGAGCTGAAAGATCTCTCCGGGCAGGTTGTTGCTGCCCTGGCCGCTG
>CAZKCQ010000376.1:0-2536 GCA_964551205.1 uncultured Spirochaetaceae bacterium | reverse complement strand
CGTCACTGAAGCCGCGGTGGATGTTCATCCTCCTGCAGATATCGTCACAGCGGAACACCCCTGCAAAGCCGTCCTTGAAAGGCACCACCGCGCTGTTGAATACGCTGTTGGCTATGGGAACGATATCCCGGGGGATCACCGGATTACCGCTGTAGCGCCACACCGGGCCGGACTCTCTTGTCGGTTCTTCCCAGGGAATGTTGGGTATGGCTTTGCAGTGGACCTGTATTTCCATGAAGTTCTCAGCCTTTCGGAGCGCCGGTTTACCCCTTGACCGCGCCGGCGAACACGCCCTTGGTGATCTGCTTTCTGAAGATGATGTAGAAGATCAGCATCGGGGCCATGCCGATCACCAGGGCCGCGAACTGCTTGCCGTAGTCGGAGGCCATGGTTCCGGAGAACCTGTAGATTCCCAGGGGCATGGATTTGAGTTCGGTCTTGGAAACCAGGATGTTGATCAGGGCGAACTCATTCCAGATCTTGGTGATGTTGAGGATAGTCACGGTCATGGCGATGGGCACCGCCATCGGCAAGATGACCCTCCGGAAAATCTCGAAGTAGCCGGCCCCGTCCAGGCGGGCCGCCTCGATCAGGGAATCGGGGATGCCCCTGATGTACTCGGTACACAGATACACGGCTATGGGCAGACCCGCGCCGATGTAGATCAACAGCACCCCCAGACGGCTGTTGTAGAAGACGTTTACGTTCTGCTGGCCGATGATGCCGATCAGGCGCATCAGATCGCTGATGATTCTGTCGAGCTGGGACACCTCCAGAAAAATCGGAACCATCAGGGACTGGATGGAGAGCAGGATGCCGATGACGAAGCTTCCGTAGATCGGTCCGGTGGCCTTGGATTTGATCTTGGCGAAGGCAAAGCCGGCCAGGGTGGCGACCAGGATGATGCCGATCGACGCCCCGATCGTATAGAAGAAGGAATTGCCGATCAGCTTGTTGAACTCCCCGATCTTCCAGGCGCCGATGTAATTCACCAGGGTCCAGGTTCGGGGAAGCCCTATCCGGTTTACCCGGTATTCCGGTGTGGGCTTGAGGGAGTTGAGGATGAGCCAGAAGATCGGATAGACGGTCATTAGGGCGAAGGTGCCCATAACCAGGTAGGCCATGAACTTGCCGAAAACTGAGGCGACCCGGCTGACGCTGCTCTCTGTTGCCTTGACTGCCATGATCTACTCCCTCCCTCCGTAGCGCCGCTCCACGACCTTGGTGAGCATAATCAGGATGAGGCTGAAGATCACGATGGCCAGGGCGATGGCGTTGGCCAGCGGATAGTCCGGCGCCCCCATGAAGGCCCGGTCGTACATGTAGATGGACAGCAGCTGGGTCACCCTGGCCGGTCCGCCGCCGGTCATGGCAAAGACCAGCTCGAAGCTGTTCAGGGACCCGGCGATGCAGAGGATGGCCGCGTTGACCACCACCCCGGAGAGCATGGGCAGCATGATGCGCCAGATGATCTGCCCCTCCGAGGCGCCGTCGATGCGGGCGGCCTCTACGATCCCGCTGTCGATTCTCTGCATGTTGGCCAGGAAGAGGATCAGGTACATGCCGGTCCACATCCACAGCACCACGAACAGGATCGGAAGCATGGCTACGTCCCGTTTGGCCAGAAAAGCGGGCGACCATTTGCGGGCCAGGAGGTTCACCAGGTCCTGCTTGAGCACGGCGAACTGATCGGGGGAGTAGTGGGAGAGCAGGGCCTTCAGTTCCGCCACTGGATCGGCGAAGATGTGGGTGGCGGTCGGACCACCGGCGGCGATGAGCCGTTTCACAACCTCGTCGGTGATCTGAAAACCCCCGGCTTCCGAAAAAATCCGCTCGACCTGTCTGGAAAAAGCCGCCGCGTAGGACCGGTTAACCAACTCGGCGATCAGGCCGTAGGGGGAGAAGATGATGTTCCACATGATGCCGATGACGATGACCGAGATAATGGCCGGCATGTAGAGGATGCCCTGCCAGAACTCTCCGAACCTGACAATACGACGATAGATCAGATAGGCGAAGATCAGGCCCAGAGGGAGCTGGCCGAAAACCGAGATCAGTACGATGTAGACATTGTTCTTCAGAGCCAGCCAGAAGTAGGGGTCCCTGGCCAGCTTGATGTACTGCTGGAAGCCGGTGATCCACCAGGCCTCGCCCCCGAACATCTTGCCCCCCGCATAGTTGCTCAAGGAGATGACGATGGAGATGATGATGGGGAAGGCGAATACAAACACGTAGAGAATGACGGCGGGGCAGACCATGGACCAGTAGGCCCGTCTCTCCTCCACCACCTTCCACGGCCGCTGACTCACCGGCTACCTCCTCGAGAAACAATAACATCGAAGCGGGTGTTCCTGTCAGGGGCCGGACACCCGCTTCGGTTGTTAGAGCACGGAGATGACTATTGTTTGGCCCGCCAGGCCTCTATGGCTTTCTGGACATCCGCCGCGACCTGAGTGGGGTTCTTGGAACCGAGCCCCATTTCCTGCAGGCCGTTGTTCAGCGGGGTGTAGACATCCACGTCCAGCACGCCGTCCAG
>CAZKCQ010000375.1:0-2539 GCA_964551205.1 uncultured Spirochaetaceae bacterium | reverse complement strand
AAGCCGGCCCTTCCCACCCAAATCCTCGACTACCAGGGCCGCCTGATCACCCAATTTTTTTCCGAAGAAAAACGGGAAATCGTATCGATCGATGAGATTCCCAAGCACCTGATCGACGCGGTCCTGACCCGGGAAGATCAGTACTTCTACCAGCACAAGGGCTTTCGCATCGTCTATATCCTCCAGGCTCTGCTGGATATCGTCAGCGGGCGGGCGTTTCGCGGCGGCAGCACCATCACCCAGCAGCTGGCCGGCACCCTGTACGCCGACCGCACCGATATCTCCCTGAAGAGAAAGCTCGTCGAGCTGTGGTGGGCGATCCAGCTGGAACGGCAGCTGTCGAAGAACGAGATATTGGAACGTTACCTGAACCTGATGTATTTCGGGCACAACACCTACGGGGTGGAGGCGGCTTCCCAGTTCTACTTCAAACACTCGGTTCGGGATATCTCCGTAGCGGAATCGGCCATGCTGGTCATCCAGCTGGCCAGTCCCGCCCTCTACTCCCCTATCAACAGGCCGGAACGGGCACGGAAGATCCAGAAGGAGATCCTGGACCAGATGGTGGAGCTGGGCTACATCAGCGCCGAAGAGGCGGAGCTATCCTTCCTGGAATACTGGGACAGCTACGATTACACGCGGAGCAACATCACCTCCGCCTGGTTCGAACGGGAGGACAAGGCACCGTACTTCTCCGAGTACATCCGGCAGAGACTCGAAGAGATGCTCCTCGGCTCCATGGATCTGTACAAGGAGGGATTGGTTGTCCACACCACCCTGGACCTGGACAAGCAGAAGATAGCCGATGAGGTCATGGAGAAATGGATCCGCATCGTCAACAATCAACACCAATTACAGTCGACAAATCGGCTGTCCTACGCCGATGCGACCTTTCTGCCGATCGTGGATCTTCTGTCCCTGACCTTCAACATCGAAGGTATCCGTTTTGCCGGCAGCAAGCAGAATGCAACTGCCCGGGATTATTTTCTCGAACAAATGAACCCGGTTCTCGACATCGGCGCCTCGCTGTTCGGGATCGAGGAGCTGAAATACCTCACCCGGGTGGGATACGCAAAAGAGGCGGACAAGTCCAAGAAGACCCAGGTTGAGGGGGCGCTGATCAGCATAGACACCAAGACCGGTCATATCCTGGCCATGGTTGGGGGCAGCAAGTTCGAAAGCACCAACCAATTCAACAGGGCGGTTCAATCAACGGTGCAGCCCGGCTCAGCCTTCAAGCCCCTGTACTACTCGGCGGCCATCAGTTCCCGAAAGGTGACCCCGGCCACGATGATCGTTGATGCCCCGGTGGTTTTCTGGAATGACGACAATACCCCATACATACCGCTGAACTTCAAAGGCGAGTGGAAGGGCAGGGTTCTGCTGCGGCAGGCTCTGGCGCATTCGATGAACGTACCATCTCTGAAAGTGCTGGACACCATCGGATTCGACGCCGCGATCTCCCGGGCCAGTACGCTGCTGGGTATCACGGATCCGGCTGAGATAGAGACGATCTTTCCCCGCAAGTATCCCCTGGGGCTGGGGATCGTCAAGATCAATCCGCTGCAGATGGCCCGGGCCTTTGCCACCTTCCCCAATCAGGGACGTCTGATCGAGCCGATCGCCATCCGCTACGTGGAGGATCGGAACGGCAAGCTTGTCCTTGAACCGGAGAAGGCTCTGAGAGCCAAACAGATGCGGGCGGGCCGCTCTCTGCAGGCCATGACCCCCCAGGAAGCCTACATCATGGTGAGCATGCTGCAGACCACGGTGGAATCAGGAACCCTGCGCTGGGCCGCATCCACGGTGGACGGTTTTGATCGCCCCGTCGCCGGCAAGACTGGAACCGTCCAGAACTGGTCCGACGCCT
Organism: uncultured Spirochaetaceae bacterium; assembly: GCA_964551205.1. Taxonomy (GTDB): domain Bacteria; phylum Spirochaetota; class Spirochaetia; order SZUA-6; family DRHE01; genus JAFGQJ01. The sequence goes on along the minus strand of CAZKCQ010000375.1, from coordinate 669 downwards.
GGACCGTGGGATTCACGCCCCAGATTACCACTGCGGTCTGGTTTGGTTTCGACGAGCTGGGATACTCCCTCGGGGTCAATCAGACGGGAGCCACGGTGGCCGGCCCTGCCTGGGCCGCATACATGAAAGCAGCCCATGAGAATTTACCCGTGGAGGAGTTCACCCGGCCCAACTCCGGACTGATCGAGGTCACTGTCTGTGCTACTTCCGGCATGCTTCCGACTAAGTACTGCAACGAAGGCACGATCCAGGAGATCTTTCTCACGGGTACGGAGCCCCGGGATTTCTGTGATCTCCACAAATTCGAGTTCGAGCGCAACGAAACCCTGAAAAACAACATTAAAGGATCGATCCTCCTCGGCGACCCCCTCCCCGCCGAACCTCTGATTCCGGATTGGGGAGAGCCCCTGTTCGAAGACCGGGAACCGGCGGCGACGAACGAGGATGCGGGGAATCCCCTGTTGGACTGAAAGGCGGGGTACCGGCAACATGGCTGACTATCTGTACTCAAAGGACCACGAATGGGTTCTCAGGGATGACAATCGGGCAACGGTGGGCATATCGGATTTCGCCCAATTGGAGCTCGGTGAGATAGCCTTTGTCGAGCTGCCGGAAGTCGGCAGGCATGTCCAGCGGGGTGAGGCGGTTTGCTCCATCGACTCGTTGAAA
>CAZKCQ010000374.1:0-2554 GCA_964551205.1 uncultured Spirochaetaceae bacterium | reverse complement strand
ATTCTTGACTTCACCCTCTTCGATTGAGTATCATAGGCGAGAGTGGTGGAATTGGCAGACACGCCAGATTTAGGATCTGGTGCCCGCAAGGGTATAAGGGTTCAAATCCCTTCTCTCGCAGGAAAAAACCTTCAGCTGGCGTGACCAGACCCGGGGTGGGATGCCGGCATAACATGCGGGAATAGCTCAGTGGTAGAGCTCCACCTTGCCAAGGTGGATGTCGCGGGTTCAAATCCCGTTTCCCGCTCTTACGACGTTACACGCCAGGCGGCCTGGAGATCAAAATCTCAGGTCGCCTTTTGTTTATGGGGTACCGAGATAACCCGACAAGGGAATGAACAAGCCGATACTAAAATAGTAGCTGTCTCAAGAGAGGAAACCTTCAGTGATCAAGAGTAAAAAAATCGAAGCGCTGGACAACGCGAGTGTCAAGCTCACCGTGAGCGTTAAAAAGGACTACATCCAAAAGACTTACGACGATCTGGTGGCGGAGTACTGCAAAACCGTGCGGATGGACGGCTTCCGCAAGGGCAAGGTGCCCGCGAATGTCCTGCTGCGTAAATACGGTGATGCCATCCTGGCCGAAACATTGGAAAAGGTGATCCGCAGCAGCCTGGAAGAGGCGCTGCATAAAGTCGAGCAAAAACCGATCGCCACCTCGGTACCGGAGGTTGATACCAAAAAAGGCCTGGAGCTGGGCAAGGACTACACCTACTCGGCCACCTACGATACCTACCCGGATATCAAACTCCCGGAATACAAAGGACAGAGTTACGAAGAGCTCCAGGTCAAGATCAGTGACGAAGACATGGACCGGGAGCTTCATACGCTGCAGGAGCAAAACTCCATCGTGATCGACAAGAAGGATGCCACGGTTCTGAACGGGGATATCGTCAACATCGACTACGCGGAGATCGACGAGCAGGATGAGGAGCAGCCCGGCGGCAAACGGGAAGGGTTCGTCTTCGAGGTGGGAAGCGGCTACAACATCTACAAGCTCGATAACGACCTGGTGGGCATGAAAACCGGGGAGGAGAAGATCATCAGCAAGGAATACCCCGAGGACTTCGAGTTCAAGGGACTGGCCGGGAAATCGAAGAGGCTCAGGGTGAAGCTAAACGCGGTCAAGGAGAAGCAGCTGCCGGAGATCAACGATGAGCTGGCCCAGGATATCAGTGACAAATACGAAAATCTGGACGATCTGAAGAAGGACATCCGCACACGGCTGGAGGAATATGCGAAGCAGAAAGTCCGGGAGCAGAACATTTCCCAGATCCTGGAAAAGATCGCCGAGCAGGCGGAGGTTCCGCTGCCTAAATCCATGGTGGACAGCGAACTGGAGGACCAGTGGCGCCGCTTCATCTCCCGTCTCGGGGGAGAGGAAGCGCCGATACTGCGCCAGCTGGAGGCCGAGGGCAGAAGCAAGGAACAGATCCAGGGGGAGTGGCGCGCCGGGGCCGAGAAAAAACTCAAGCTGCAGCTGGTTGTGAACGGAATGGTAAAACAGGAGGGTATCGAGCTGGAAGACAAGGAGGTCGAGGAGCGGATCCAGAGGGAGGCGGACGCCCAGAACATGAGCCTCGAGGAAGCCAGGGATATGATGAATCGCAACAATTACCTCGATTTCCTCAAGTACGACCTGAAGAATGAGAAGCTCTACGACATCCTCTTGGAGAGCGGGACCCGCAAGAAGGGCAAGAAGGTAAAATTCCTGGACTTGGTACAGGGAAACTATTAAATTACGAACTATGAACGAGAAAGCAAGCAACCTCGTACCTATCGTTATCGAGCAAACCGGCAGGGGCGAACGCTCCTATGACATATACTCCCGGCTCCTGAAAGACCGAATTGTTTTTATAGACGGCGAAATAATCGACCTGAACGCCGATCTGGTGGTGGCCCAGCTGTTGTTTCTGGAGTCCCAGGATCCGGAGAAGGATATCCACCTGTACATCAACTCTCCTGGCGGCACGGTAACCGCCGGGCTGGCCATCTACGATACCATCCAGTACATCAAACCGGACGTACAGACGATCTGCCTGGGTCAGGCAGCCTCCTTGGGGGCTTTGCTACTGACCTGCGGGACACTGGGAAAACGCTTTGTTCTGCCCTCCTCCCGCATCCTCATCCACCAGCCCTGGGGCGGAGTCGCCGGCCAGGCGGCGGATATCGGGATCCAGGCCCGGGAGATCGTACGCATGAAAAAGTTAATCATCCAGTACTTCGCCCGTCACACCGATAAGAGTGAAGAGGTGATTGCTCAGGATCTGGAAAGAGATTACTATATGTCTGCCGAGGAAGCGGTCGAGTACAAGCTGGTAGACAATATCCTGGAACGACCGAAGAACAATGAGCAAACTGGCAAGAAATGAGGGACTCAAGGTCTGCTCCTTCTGCGGGAAGAGCGCAGACACCGCCCGCCGGCTGATCGCCGGCCCCGGTGTGTACATCTGCGATGAGTGTGTCGTCGTCTGCAAGAAGATCCTGGATGAGGAGGATGAGCTCCTCTCCGCCGAGTTCAAAGAGGACATCCCCACTCCCAAGGAGATCAAGG
>CAZKCQ010000373.1:0-2557 GCA_964551205.1 uncultured Spirochaetaceae bacterium | reverse complement strand
GCCGAGCATCAGCTGGGGCAGAAAGATCTCCATGCGGTCGAAGGCTTCCCCGAGCCGGCGAATCGGTCCGGCGAATCCCTCCTCCACGGCTTCCAGCAGGTCGATGCCCGAATCCACCGCCTGCTTCGCCGCCTGTACGGCGGCGTCGCTGTCGTAATTCTCGATCGCTTCCCGCATGGTGGTGAAGATCGCTTGTTTATTGGTTTCGGCGGACACTGTGACCCTCCTTGCTGTTGTTCGTTTTCCGGATTTCCGTTCTCATCGATCCCGCCCGAATAAACCAAGGGTGCTGCCCACCCCCTTTCCCCGGGCCAGCTTGTAGACTCTATGGCACAGGCAGACATCCTCTATGGCCATCCCGATCGGGCTGAAAAACACCCGCTCCTCCGGGTTTGTACGCCCAGGCTGATCGCCGCAGACGATCGCGCCCATCTCCAGGATATCCTCCCGCCGGATCTTTCCCTGTTCGATCATCAGGGCGATCACGGGAGTCTCCCGGTGCAGAACGTGGTCGATGCCGTCCACCACTACCTTGTCCGAGTTGCTCACCACCTCGAACTCCTCCTCCTGGTACGACCCGACCGCGGCGAAGAAGCTTCCCCGCTTCATCCAGCGCTCCTTGACGATCGGCTCATCCGCCACGGTCACCGTGACCACGATGTCCGCCTCCCGCACCGCCTCTTCCGGGCTTTCCACAGCTCGAACCCGCAGCTCTTGCGCGTCGTAACGGCGGTTCATCTGCTCGGCGAATGCCTCCGCCGTTTCCCGGCGGATGTCGTTGGCCCGCACCTCTTTCAGCCCGGGAAGCACGATCTTCAGGGCCTCCAGCTGGGTCCGGGCCTGCACGCCGGCTCCGATCATGGCCACGCTCTGCGAGTCGGGACGAGCCAGGTACTTGGCGCCCACCCCGGTGACCGCGCCGGTACGCATGGCGCTCAGGAGGGTGCAGTCCATGACGGCCAGAGGTACTCCCTTCCAGGCGTCGTTCAGGATGAACAGACCGGTTCCCCGGGGCAGGCCGTAGTCGATGGGATTCTTGGGAAAGCCGGCAATCCACTTGATGCCGAACACATCGTACTCCCCCCCCACGTAGGCGGGCATGGCGTTGCCCCGGCCCCGTTCCCGTTCTCCCAGATCCAGCACGGTTTTGTAGGGCAGGTTTACCTGTCCCCGGTGGTGGAGGCGAAAGGCATCTTCCACCGCCTCCAGGGCTGTCTCCATGCTCACCCCGGTTGCCTGGATAGCCTTTTGGTTCAAATAGAGAAACTCGATGTCCTTCATTTTGCCTCCCGCTTTTCCACGTCCCGGATTATCCGCTCCAGCTCGGCCTCCATGGAGGCCGGCAGAGCTTCAACCGTGTGCTCAGCCAGCAGCTGCTCCACCCGGCCTTGAGCCTGATCCACCATGCTTTGGCTTCCCGCCTGTTCCCAGCGCTCCCGGGTCTGCCTGTTGGCCAGCAGGGGCAGGAATTGCTCGGCCTGTAGAAACTGCATGGTGTGGCGCTGCTTGAGAAAGTGGCCGCCGGGGCCCACGGTGTGAATCAGGTCTTTGGCCAGGGTCAGCTCCTCTACCTGAACGCCCCGCAGCACCCGGTAGATGCTGTCGATGATCTCTGCGTCCAGCACCAGTCCCTCCTTGCTCACCGTGAGGGCTCCCTCCATGGTACCGGGATAGAATATCTTGTTCACCCCGCCCAGGGCCGCCATGGTGAGCACCAGGGTCTTCTCATAGCCGGCCTGGAAATCCAGGAGCTTGGAGTCGGTGGCCGAGGCGGTACCGCGGCAGGGAATGCCGTAGGAGTGGGCGATCTGGGCGCTGGCCACATTGATCAGGCCCATCTCCACCGCACCGATGGCGATGCGTCCCACCCGCATGTCCATGATCGAGCCGCAGGTGCCGTACCACACCGGATTGCCCGGATTGGCCAGCTGGATGATGGTGATGCCGCTGATCACATCGGCGGTCTGCTGGGCCAGGAGTCCGGCCAGTGTCACCGGGGAGGTCGCACCGGCCTGGGGCTCCGAGGTTACGTCGATGGGCAGGCCGTAACGGGTGTACTCCAGGGCGCCTTCCATCTGCTCCTTGTCGTGGAGCAGGGGAGCCACCGGGTTGTCCGTGGTGAAGGTGTAGGGTTTTTTCCTCAAAACTTGCTCGCCGCCGGCGATCACTGCCACCATCCTCAGGCAGTCCTCGGCCATGATCCGCTCCCGGGAGGTCGCCTTGACCGGCTTGGAGGAGTTGCGCACCGACTCCAGGTAACCGTAGACATGGGTTGCCCGGATCGGAACTCCGTCGATCTGGGGCATGATCGCCCCCGAGTGAAGGAGGTGGTAGCAGGGAAGCGCATCGGCCAGTTTGACCAGATCCGCCACATCCTGAAGGGTGGTGCGGTGGGTGTTGCCGCTTCGGGTATCGAAGCAGTTCAGCCGACCGATCATCGGTTCGATGTGCAGTGCCTCGGTCGACACTGCGACGTTGTGATCGGGATTGCGGGCGTAGATCGTAAAGGAGGAGGGGGCCTGGCGCAGAGCCTCCTCCACGACGGCGGAGGGGATCC
>CAZKCQ010000372.1:0-2588 GCA_964551205.1 uncultured Spirochaetaceae bacterium | reverse complement strand
AGGAGGTCATGCGCAAGATCCTGCAGGAGCTTGCCGAAAGGGGGCAAAGCTTCGAAGTTCTCTTTGCCCACAACGACGACATGGCCATCGGCGCCATCAAGGCCATGGAAGAGGTTGGCTTAAGGCCGGGCAAAGACGTGGTAATCGTGTCCGTGGATGCCATCGGTGATGCCTTCAAGGCGATGATTGCCGGCAAGCTCAACTGTTCGGTGGAATGCACACCCCTTCTGGGCCCGCTGCTCATGAAGGCGGTGAAGGACTACTTCGCGGGCAAGACCCTGCCCGTGCGCATCGTCACCTCCGAGGAGGTCTTTCCTGCGGAGGTCGCCAGGAAGGCGCGGGCCGGCCGCAAATACTGACGAGTACCGATCGAAGCACTTTCCCTTTTCTATTAATAATATAAGCGTCTCTCCATATACCCGGTGGCGAAAAGTGCACAGAATATCCGATCCGTCTAAATACAACCGAGATCAGAGGTGATAGGCTGGGGGCTGATTTCGATCCAGTTGGAGGAGGAAAGTTGTGAAACGATTTCTAACGGCAGCGATGGTCTTTTCCATGCTCCTGTTGGGTTTGACGGGAGGGTTTGCCCAGGAGAAAGGCACTGTAAAGTGTGTAGGCATTTATTCGGAAACGGACGCCGGCTCGGTCAGTTTCAGAGTCGGTCGCGGCGAGTGGGTCGTTGTCCACGTGGCTGACACGATCCCTGCGGACGCGGAAATACGAGTAAACGTGGATCGGGACTGGATAGAGGTAACGCCATCCGACAATCCGAAGGCCGTTTACGAAATCGCGGGGAGGGAATCGGGGGTCGTTCTGATAAAAGTGGCGGATCTGCTGAAGCAAACGCCGAAATCGGTCAGCTTTCCCCAGGGAAGCGCCGAAAGCCCTGATCCGAAGTACAGGAACAAGCTCGTGGTCATAGAATATTTAGGTAGACAGATCTACATGACCAGCGATTATGATACCAAGGATATCAAGTACGGCGACGTTCTGGACAGGACAGGAAAGGTCACCATCATCGCCATCAACAACACAATCACCCTGATGAACGCAAGCGGGGAGGTGACTACGGTAATTGGACCGCTGAAGTTCGACGTGGAACAGGTGCTTACCAACAAGAAGCTGTACAAATACTTGAATGTCCCGTGGCCGAGATAGCAGGACTGAAGGAGGGAAGGGGAAAAGTGTACTAAAGAAACAGGGCAGGCCTGTCGCCCACATGACGGGCATCGTATAGGATCGCTTTGGCTTTTGCCTGCCGATTCATCCACCGGCAGGGGAAAGGAGAACCGCCTGAAAAAGGCATGAATATCTTAAGGATTAGGAGGAAAGTATGAAAAGACGGGGAAAAATCCTCGCATTATGTACGGTAGCGATGCTGGTGTTTTCGGTGGCCGCTTTCGCGGCGCCCAAAACCTGGGTCGTCGGTTTCTCGCAGATCGGCTCGGAAAGTGAGTGGAGAACCGCCGACACCATCTCGGTTCAAAACGCGTTTCTCGAGGATCCGACCTTCAACTTGATCTATTCCGATGCCCAGCAGAGGCAGGAGAACCAGATCAAGGCTCTGCGCTCTTTCATTGCACGAAGGGTCGACGCCATCCTGTTCACAGCTCTTGTGGAGACCGGCTACGGTCCAGTTCTCCAGGAAGCGAAGAGAGCCGGGATTCCGGTCGTTATGATTGACAGGGATGTAGCCAAGGAGGATCGCGACCTCAGACTGACGATCATGGGCTCTGACTTCGTCAAGGAAGGCGAGAAAGCCGCCCAATGGCTCGCCGACTATCTGAAAAAGCAAGGCATCGACGACGGCAGGAAGACGATCAACATCGTCGAGCTTCAGGGGACCACCGGTTCGGCTCCCGCCATCGACAGGTACAACGGCTTCCGAAACGTCATGAAGAACCATTCCAACTGGAAGATCACTCGCTCTCAGACCGGCAACTTCACCAGCTCCGAAGGTAAGATGGTCATGGAGGCTTTTCTGAAAGCTGACAGGAACATCGACGTACTCTACGCCCACAACGATCAGATGGCTCTCGGAGCTATTCAGGCTATCAAGGAAGCGGGGCTCAAACCCGGCAAAGACATCATCATCGTGGGCGTAGACGCGGTGAAAGGCGCTTTCGAAGCCATGGTCGCCGGTGAGATGAACTGCTCCGTGGAATGCAGTCCTCTGCTGGGACCTCAGGCGGTGCAGGCGATGCGGGATCTAAGGGACGGGAAGAAGCTCCCCGCCCGGATCTATACGATCGAGGGTATATTCGACCAGACAAACGCGGCCGCGGCCCTGCCGACTCGCCAGTATTAAAGAACTTTTACAATGATGCGAGGCCGCAGGCGCGGCCTCGCATTCACCCATCGCGGATCTCTAGAGATCATTACAAATGGAGGTTGGCCCATGTCAGACAGCACTCCCATTCTCGAGATAAAGAAGATCAACAAGCATTTTCCGGGTGTGAGGGCGTTGTCCAACGTCGATTTTCGGCTTTTCAAACATGAAGTGCACACTATCATGGGCCAGAACGGCGCGGGGAAATCGACCCTGGTCAAGGTCCTCACGGGCGTGCACAAACATGATTCCGGTG
>CAZKCQ010000371.1:0-2589 GCA_964551205.1 uncultured Spirochaetaceae bacterium | reverse complement strand
TGTGGCGGCTGAGCGACGGCGCCCTGGGGGCGGCTGCCGTGAAGATCGCCTACGGCAAGGTCAATCTGCCCTTCATCCAGGCGCTTCTGCGGGGCGTGGGCTGCAACTGGCTGGTCTGCCTGGCGGTCTGGATGGCGCTGGCGGCGCGCCAAACCGTCGGCAAGATCTTCGCGATCTTCTTTCCTATTATGGGGTTCGTGGCTCTCGGCTTCGAACACTCGGTGGCCAACATGTACTTCATCCCTACGGGGCTATTCTTGAGATTCTTCGGAGGCATCGCAGCTCCCGCAGGGGCGGTCCCTGAGTCTCTGAGCTGGCTCACCTTCCTGTGGAAGAACCTGCTGCCCGTGACCATCGGCAACATCATCGGCGGTGCGGTGTTCGTGGGCATGAGCTACTGGAGCGCCTACCTCCGCACCGGTGGGCAGAAGGGATGAACCTATGAGCACTCAGACAGGGATTGCCGACGTCACCCACCTGCTGGAGCAATACGCACCGGAGGAGGGACAGGGGGCGCTGATGGGTCTGCTCCAGGACATTCAGGAGGAGCTGGGCTATCTGCCCGTGGAAGCCCTGGAGGCGGTGGGCAAACACCTCAAGATCCCCCTGAGCCACATCTATGGCGTGATCAGTTTCTACGCCCAGTTCTCCCTCACCCCCCGGGGCAAAAACGTCATCAAGATGTGCATGGGAACCGCCTGCCACATACGTGGCGGCCGGATGGTTCTGGATGAGATTCGCTCCTATCTCGATTTGAACGGCAGGGATACCACGGAGGATAAACTGTTCAGTCTGGAAGTGGTTCGCTGCCTTGGTACCTGTTTCCTGGCCCCGGTAATGATGATCGGGAACAAGTACTACGGTAAAATGACAACCGCCAAGGTACGAAAAATACTGAAGAGCTATCAGAGCTGACGCACGGAGCTACTATGCCTAAAGACCGAAAGATAGAGGAGCTAAAGAGGATCGACAATCCCGAAGAGCTGCAGGCCCTGCGGGAGAAGTTGAGACGGGAGCGGGACCAGGATCAGGTGCGGATCCGTATCTGTATGACCGGCTGCCGGGCCCACGGTGCGGAGGAGATCCTGAAGGCCTTCCAGGAGGAAGTGGCCAAGAGGAAGCTGGATACCCGGATCGTTTCCACGGGCTGTCACGGCTTCTGCGCCCAGGCTCCGGTACTGGTCGTGGACCCCTACGGGATCTTCTACGGAGGGGTGAGCCCGGAGGATGTGCCGGAGATCATCAGCCAGACGGTGGAGAAGGGACAACCGGTGGAGCGTCTGCTGTACACGGATCCGTCCAGCGGCAAACCGATAGTTCAGGCCGGCGAGGTGCCATTCTACAAAAACCAGCAGAAGGTCGTCTTGAGAAACTGCGGGCAGATCGATCCCACGGACATGCTGCAGTACATCGAGAGGGACGGCTACGCCGCCCTGGCCAAGGCGCTGACCCGGATGGACGGGCAAAGCGTGATCGAAGAGGTCATCGGCTCGGGCCTGCGCGGCCGGGGGGGAGCCGGATTCCCGACCGGACGAAAGTGGTCCTTCACCAGAGCCGCCTCGGGGGAGCCCAAGTACATGATCTGCAACGCCGATGAGGGGGATCCGGGAGCCTTCATGGATCGCGCCGTACTGGAGGGGGATCCCCACACCGCTATCGAAGGCATGATAATTGCGGCTTACGCCATCGGCGCTTCCGAAGGCTACGTGTACGTCCGGGCGGAATACCCGATCGCCGTGGAGCACCTGAAAAAGGCGATTGCCGATGCCGAAGCGGCCGGGCTGCTGGGTGAGAACATCCTGGGAAGCGGCTTCTCCTTCCGCGTCACGATCAAGAAAGGCTCCGGGGCTTTCGTCTGCGGGGAGGAGACGGCGCTGATCGCCTCCATCGAGGGCAAGCGCGGAATGCCCCGGCCCCGCCCTCCCTTTCCGGCCCAATCCGGGGTCTGGGACAAGCCTACCAGCATCAACAACGTGGAAACCCTGGCCAACGTGCCCCCGATCATCTTGAACGGCGGAAAGTGGTACTCCGGGATCGGCACGGAGAAGAGCAAGGGCACCAAGGTCTTCGCCCTGGCCGGAAAGGTGAACAACACGGGGCTTGTCGAGGTGCCCATGGGCATCACCCTCAAAGAGGTGGTCTTCGCCGTGGGCGGCGGCATACCCGACGGGCGGAGCTTCAAGGCCGTGCAGACCGGCGGACCCTCCGGCGGCTGCATCCCTGATTCCATGCTCGACCTCCCGGTGGACTACGAGTCCCTGGCCAAGGTCGGGGCCATCATGGGTTCCGGCGGAATGATCGTGGCCGACGACCGTACCTGCATGGTCGACATAGCCCGCTTCTTCATGGATTTCATCCAGGACGAGAGCTGCGGCAAGTGCGTCCCCTGCCGCATCGGCACCAAGCGGATGCTGGAGATCCTGGTCGACATCTGCGAGGGACGGGGCACGGTGGAGGACCTGCAGACCCTGGAGGATCTGGCCTACTCGATCAAGGATACGGCCCTCTGCGGGTTGGGACAGACAGCTCCCAACCCGGTGCTCACCACCCTGAAGTACTTCAAGGACGAGTACCTGGCCCATATCGAGG
>CAZKCQ010000370.1:0-2599 GCA_964551205.1 uncultured Spirochaetaceae bacterium | reverse complement strand
GTGAAGAAGATTGTCGAGGCGGTGAAGGTCCCGATCATTGTGAAGCTGACCCCCGAAGGAGGGAAGATCGCCCAGGCCGCCTACCAGTGCATCAATGCCGGAGCAGCGGCGGTGGGGGGTGTTGCCAACCGCCTGGGGATTCCCGATATTGACATCCACGACCCGATGGGAACGATCTACCGGTTGCAGGAAAACATCACGCTGGGGTGTCTGTCCGGCCCATGGATCCGACCGCTGGCACTTCGAGATACCTACGAAATGCGATTCTTCCTGAACCGGATGGGGATGAATCCATTCGTTCTGGGATCCGGCGGAGTGTCGGATCTTTCCAGCGCGGTCCAGCAGATCATGGTGGGGGCTGACGCGGTTTGGATTTGCACTGAAACCATGCTGCGTGGCTTTGCCTGGTTGCCGAAGGTGATCGATGAGCTGAAAGCCTATATGATGACAATGGGTTTCAATAAGATCAGCGACTTCCGCGACCTGCTGCATCGCAATATAAAACCTGCCACCGAGCTCACCCTGTACGACGGAAACGCCCAGGTGGATCTGGAAAAGTGCAATGCATGTGAGCTTTGTTGGAACATCGGGCACTGCCCGGCCATCTCACATCCAAACGGAACAACCACCATTGACGCGGCCAGCTGCCTGGCTTGTTCCACCTGTGTTGATATATGCCCGAGGGGTGCGCTGAGCATGGTCAGGGGAAAACAGATCCCGGCGGAGAGCACCGTCCCGCGGTAGGCGTCTACTGCGGAGGTTGATCCATGGATGTCAGGGTGCTCAGCCCGGTCATGCGGCTCTGGATCTTGGGATTTCCAAGATAGCGGATGCTCCCCGCACCGCTGAGTCTGGCATCCAACGATTCGGTTGCGTGGACGCGGCACTCCCCGGCACCGCTGGAATGGATCCGGGCACTCCGGGTAACCAGTCGTTCCGCCTGAACCGATCCGGCACCGGTCAGGCGGATATCCTGCTCATCCGCTTCTCCCCACAGTACGATCCGACCTGCTCCGGTCAGATGCGTGCCGATCCTCCGGCCATAAAGCTCAAGGTGGATCTCCCCGGCTCCACTCAGGCGGATGTCCATTTCCTTCACCTGAATCCTCTCCCGGCTTTCCACGATCCCGGCGCCGGACATCTTAAGTCCTGCCAGCTCCTCAACTACCAGCCGTACTTCAAGGGTTTTCATCTCCGGAATCCGAAAGAACATTCCCGGCCACCACCGAAACGAAATGATCAGCACTCCCTCCCGGACCTCGGTACGGACACGGAAAATCACGGCTGCCGAGGCGGTTACGGACACCGACTGTTTTTCCCCTTGACTAAGGATCAACCGCCCGATTCCTCTGAAATCGATTCTGTTAAAGGGAGATACCTCCCTCTCCTCCGTTGTGTCCATCAAACACCTCCTGTTTGCACCGACGACTCCGATATCTTTTCACGTACCCTTCGGCCTGTAAAGACTGAAAAAACTGTTGCTGCAATCTCAACATTTCCAATACCGAGATGTAGGGCGGAACCGACACCTAAAGGCGAAGGATTTTCTCCCATTCCCCAAATGAAACATTTAATGGCTCCATTGGCCGAAGAGCCCTGGCTGGTACAGAAATTCGGGAAACCTTACGAAGACTTTCGTAGGAATGTGCCCCGTTTTATCGGATTGCGTTCGTTTCTGTCCAAAAAATCCGGCAAATAAGACTGATTCTCTACGGCCGGATCCCGTTCACTCGATGTGGCGAAAACGGGCCCGGATAACCAGGTAGCAGCCGGCCAGCAGGCTCACCCCTCCCACCAGCTGGATCCGGGTCAACCTCTCCTGGAAGATGAAGAAAGAGGCCGCCCCGACCAGGAGAGGAATGAGGAGCGCCAGGCTTGAGGAAAGAGCCAGACCAAGGATCCCCACCGAACGATAGTACAGGGAGTGTCCAATGCCCAAGCCGATCAGACCGGACAGCACCAGAAACGCCCAGATAGCCGCCGGCGCTCTGGGAACGGGCAAACCCCGGTAGGCGGCCAGGTAGGTCAGAAAGAAAAGCACCGTTACGACCGTGAACACGGAGGACAGGGCGAAGGAAGTGGAGACGCCGCCTAGCCACTTGCGGATCCATGCCCCGAGGAGCGCCCAGAACAGCGCGGATGCTAAAACCACTATAATCCCCAGGCTGAACCGCACCGATCCGAAGTTGCTGCTCCCCACGATCGTCATGGCCACACCGCCGACTGCCGCAACCACACCTACCAGGAACAGCGCGCTCTTCAGGGTCGATCGCTCATCGGGAAACATCAGGGCGGCCAGAAATACGGAGAAGAGGATCAACGACTGGTTGACCAGTGTTGCCAGCCCGGGATACAGCAGATAGAGGGAAACTGTAAAGGTCAATTGAAAACCATAGTTGGCCAGGGCGATGAGCAGGATCTTCGGCCACAGAGAGAGAAGCCGAGGCATCTCGGCCCGAAGCCTGTTCGGTCCGACAGTAACCACAGTGAAGCACCAGAGTACAATCAGGGCGCACACATAGCGAAACAGGGCCTGGAAAAGTGCCGAATAGTAGCTGCTGACGAATCGGATGGCCAGAGGCACGAATGACCAGCAAAG
>CAZKCQ010000369.1:0-2605 GCA_964551205.1 uncultured Spirochaetaceae bacterium | reverse complement strand
AATGCTTTAACAATGGCGCGGCCGCCATTTAACGACATTGAGTCGCTGGGGCTCGTGGCACAGTGAACCAGCATGAGTAGCGTGGATTTTGGTGTGCTCTTCCGAGAGCCGATATTCCCTGTTGTCGGCTTTGTTGACGACAGGCTCTTTTCTGCCTTGGATCTGAAAACGCTCGCCTCGATTCTGGTCCGTTTTATCCCATCATCGGACAAAGACATCGTCAAGCTTGTGGACGCCACAGGAGAAGAGTTTTGGTATTCGGGAGCGCAGTATGTATTGTCTCCTGGATTCTTGGGCAAACGCTGGACGAAGCGGCAGATTATTGATCTGTACAACAGCCACGTCGGGAACGACCTACGATACTCGGTGCGTTCCCTCTCAAACAAGAGATTGTCAGTAATAGTTGCTGAAATTTCGGACTTGATTCGCAGTCTTTGATCAAGAAACCGCAACGCCAAACACCGTCCTCCGGTATTGGCCAAAGTACCCATTGGGACACATACCAGAAATTGCAGTTAGCAATGAGTATTGACACGTAACGGGTTACACAGATATATTTATCGTCAGAATGATAAGGGTGTTCCGGCACAGAGGATTGCAGGAGTTCTATGAGAAGGGAAACAAGCGAGGCATCAACCCTGACCATGCCCCAAAACTAGCACGCATACTCGATAGGCTAGATGCATCTGTTCGGGCAACTGATATGAACTTGCCCGGCTACCATCTTCACCAATTATCAGGGCAAGAGAGGGGTACCTGGTCAGTTCGGGTGAGTGGAAACTGGCGTGTTACATTCAAGTTTGAAGGTGAAGATGCTACAGATGTTGACTATTTGGATTACCACTGAATATCGAAGGGGGCGATTATGATAATGAGGAAGCCTACCCATCCCGGAGAGATTCTCTTGGAAGATGTTATTAAACCTCTTGGGCTAACTGTAACTCAAGCTGCAAAAAACCTTGGTGTCTCTCGAAAGACACTATCGGAGCTGGTCAATCAGAAAGCGGCGCTCAGCCCCGAAATGGCTTTGAGGATTGCCAAGGCAACAAATACGAGTCCAGAGAGTTGGCTTAATATGCAGACAAAACTGAATCTTTGGCATGCATTGCAGCACGAACCTGAGAACGTTTCGGAGTTCGCTGAACAAACGGTGGGTTGAATCCGTAGGAGTTTTCACAAAGGCATTCCGCCCAGGGATGTCATGGACTTGGCCGGGGATTTGGGGGCGGGGGACCAGAAAAGACAAGCAGTCGAGAGAGGCGCAGACCGAGCAATAAAGATCGCCGTTATTGTGGCGCCCTTAAACTCCAGTCATCATATGTCTGCAGTACGTAGGTAATTGGCAAGTGATTCGGGTAGGGGGTAGTTGGAACCCCCATGCTGGATTATCTCGACAGAGGCTTTTTCTGGTTCGTCCAAACGCTGCGAACAACCACCGCTGAAAGGTGCCGCAGCTTGTCTATGAAATCCGACCTATTTCTGACCTCACCCCGCTGCTCAAAGAAAGTACCCGGCGCATTTATCAGGTTCCGTATCCCATCAATAACGTCGATCTCCTCGTGTGTCGTACTCGTAATATGTACGACAATGGCATTGGGCTCTCCCGGCCTCATCTGACCCAGCTTCGCCAGCATAACATCGCCAAACTTACGATCCTCTTTGTGCGTATAGATTACCGGAAAGATCCCTGGCAAGTAAGATGCCGTAGCTGTGGGCTCTCCTTTTCCAATCACGGTAACGCTCATAACACCGTCGAGACCCGCCAACGGACATGCCCGCTCTTGCCCCGGAAATATATCGTTAGCCAGCGTACGAACGCCCGACATAATGCCTTCAAGGGCACCATCGAAGGTCTCTCGAAGACCATCAAATACGTCCATCGGATCGCGTAAGTCGTCCCAATCCAGTTGGACATAGATCGGTAGATCAAGTTGTTTGACACGTTCCTCAACCATATCCTGCCATCGCCAGAAATCAGACATGCGTGATGTTTCTCTGATTCGGCAGACCTCGAAGTTCGCCACTATTTCCCCCGAACTCAAGATTGTCAGATCAGGAGACCGAGCGGATGATGCCCCATACTTTTCGTACTCAACTTCGTTTTCCAGTCCGCATAGTAAACACGCTACCTCAAGTTCGCTGAACAAGTCGCGTTTGTCTTCGCGCGTTGCGGCTGTCCTCCATTTCTTCCGTATCTTGGTTCTATATTCTACGCAGAAGGCACGAAATTTATTTGACCCGTCGCACCAAGCCTGAAGGTGCCGTGCCTTCGCGAACTTGTGCCCGACCCCATCCGTAAGTGACAGAGGATTCATCCTACTGTGAAAGCCATCCCCAGAAGGAAAGACTGGACCACCCGCCAGCGGGCGTAGCAGGTCGAGTTGGTCTGGCTGGACGTGCAGGACGAGCAGGTCTGGACGGCCTTGCAGCCCGAGCAGCACGAGCAGGGCGGGCGGGCCGGGCAGTACCAGATACGCGTTCTTTCGGGTTCCAGGCAACCACGCGGCCAGATCTGAAACACAGGAAGGGTATGCGCGAGCTCCTGCTGGACTGGAGAGTAGCCGGCAAAACCGCGGTCCTGACCACCCATAATCCGGAACCCGCT
>CAZKCQ010000368.1:0-2614 GCA_964551205.1 uncultured Spirochaetaceae bacterium | reverse complement strand
ACCAGTCGTTCTGTTCCAACGTATAACGAAGCATGTCCTTGAGAGAGAACAACGCGCCCTCCAACGACTTCCGGTCTCCCATGCGATTCAGTCCTATAAGGTCGTTGAGCAGGTTGTAGAGAAAGTGAGGCTGAATCTGGGATTGGAGCGCTTCGTACTCTGCCTCTCTCCTCTCCAGCAGCTCCTTGTACTTGAAGAAGTTGTCTAATATCACGGAGGCATAATCGATAAAGGTGCTGAAGTTTGTGTAGTCGAGGTCTGTGATGTGATTGTCCGGACCGTAGGTGAATACGCAAAACACCCCGAGAAGTCGCTGGGAGACTACCAACGGCAAAGCCAGCAGGGAACTTATCCGATGGCGCGAGTCGGCGGGGCCGGCCGCAGCCCAGCCCTCGGTGTTCCGGATATACAGAGGTTTTTGTTTGAGGAAGACCTGCTTCAGGGATAAGGCCGCGTCTGTTTTCCCGGAAGCCCCGCCTGCCAAGGCATCCGATACTTCCTCCGTGAGCGAGCCGCCTTTTGGGTACGGGACAACACCTGCAGTTTGCCCGACAGTAATGCCGCCCCTGTTGTCCAGCCTCAGCACAGCAGAACCATCAGCATTCGAATCGTTTACAGCGGATTCAACGAGCAACTCCAATATCTTATCGAAACGCAGCCTTGCGGTAATCGATCCGCTGATGTCCCGCATCAGATTCAGTACCGAATCTACATTTCGTTTCAAGTCTTTCATGAACAAGTTGAAGTTTTGTGCGAGCACTCCAAACTCATCGTTTGTGCGAATATTTAACGTAGCTGTGAAGTCTCCCATGGATACGAGGCGGAATCCCTCTTCGACTCTGCTGATCCGTTGAGAGATCTGCCGAGCCAGCATGAGTGAGAGAACCACGGCCGCAACACCGATGAGAACGGTCAAACTCCAGAACAGGATAAGAATTTGCCGGCGGATGATAGTGCTTTGGTCTTCCAGCGAGCGAATAAAATGGCTCAAAAAACTTTCGAAGCTGTTTGTCAGATAGTAGGAGGTGTCTCTGACCTCGTCGAAAAACAGCGGAATCGTCGTATCCGCATCGGTCTGAAGCTGCTCATACACCCTTTCTTCACCGAGCACTCCTGAACCGACAAGCTGATCCAGCTTGCTCTGAAAATCTTCGATCTTCGTGAACGCTTTGTCGCTGATTACCTGAGCCACAGCATAGGCGTCCTGAAGCTCCTCATCCCTTAGCAGCCTCTTCACCCTCGGGGATTCCATGAACTTGTGGAACTCAACCTGGAATTCGACAACGGCAGTATTAAAACTCCTTCGGGTGGTTTGGAATCGGGGGGCAAAAATGATGTCTTTTAAGAGGCGGTAGGTCTGAGGCGTAAAGATGTCAAACATCAAATCCTTCATCAAGTTGTGGATCGTACGTGCCCTACCGATGAGCTCCACCCCGTTGTCGATGGTTTCCTTGAGTCGGGAAATTTCGTTCAAGGTCCAGACCGAAACGCTGGAAACAACAATCACACAGAACAGCACGATCCCCGTGACACAGATGATTTTCGCCTTGATCTTCACCGAATAGAATTATAATCGATCCACCTGGTGGAATCCACGGTGTTTGTCGTTTATCTCACGCACTCGCCTGCTTCTCGATCTCGAGGCGATCCCGGCCTCACACCATCGTTCCCGTCTTGACAATCCTTCCAGACGGAAGTATCTTGACAATCAGGAAACCTATAATACTATAAGAGTTTTACTGGTTTCCAAATATAAACGGTGTTGCGGAGGGAGGAACGTGAGACGTTGTCCGGAAGAGGTTCGCGAGCGCATCCTGGCACACGCCACCGAAAGATTCATGACCGGCGGTTTCAGCCGGGTGACCATGGACGATATCTCCGGCGAGCTGGGACTCAGCAAGAAAACTCTCTACAGACACTTTCCCGGCAAACAGGATCTGCTGCTGGCGGCCATCCGCGCCGAGTTGGCCAGGGTGAAGATCCGGTTGGACGAGGCTTTCGACGCCCCCAGACTGCCTTTCACAGCCCGCTTCGATCGGTTGCTGCGCGCCGTGGGCTCCCAGCTGGCCATGGTTCGGTATCCCCTTGTCGACGATTTGTATCGCCACGCCCCCCGGGTATGGCGGGAGATAGAGGAGTTCCGCAAGTCATACGTCTTCGACCGTTTGGAAAAGCTGCTTCTGCAGGGCGTTCGCGAGGGCTACGTCCGCGGCGATCTGAACCCGCACCTGGTTGTTTTCATAATCAGTCAGGTCGCCCAGTCCGCTCTCAATCCCGGCTACATGGTCGAGCTTGGGGCTTCGCCTGCCGAGGTGTTCGCCGCGGTGGTATCCCTCGTCTACCACGGAATTTTCACCGACAGGGGACGCAGGGAGATGGAAGGGCTGCCCGCGGACAAAGGCAAACATGGGAAAGGCCTCCAACCGGACCGGCAGCTGGAGACAAACAAGCGAGACGGGAGGGTAAGCGTTGATGGATAGAGTACTTGCATTACTAGCGGTATCCGCGGGGCTGCTGGTTTCGTGTTCCGGCAATGAGGCGGGCTACCTTGGCTCCGGCACCGTGGAGGTACGTGAAGTTCTGGTCTCCGCGCAGGTGGGCGGAATCATCGTCG
>CAZKCQ010000367.1:0-2628 GCA_964551205.1 uncultured Spirochaetaceae bacterium | reverse complement strand
CGCACCGTGACCGGTCCGTTGACCGAGGTCGATTTGGTCGGGGAGAGGAAGGCCACGACCGGAGGATCGGTATCGATGATCACCTGCAGATTGTAATAGGCGACTTTTGTGCCGTCCATAGCCTTGGCCTTGATGGCCACGATGCCCTCCAGTTCGTCGTCTGCCACCTCGTACTCCCAGGTATCGTAACTGGGACCGGGTGCCGTGGGAGTCGCCTGAACAGGATCATAGTTGGCGCCGCCGTCCAGACTTATATACACCGCGTCAACGGTTCCCGCTGAACCGAAGGTATTGCCTGAAATGGTGAAGCTCGTTGTATTTAGATACTCCCCCAGCGAGGGTGAGTCGATTTCCACCACAGGCGCTCCGGCGTCTATGGAGAAGTCCACCGGGTTGGAGAAACCTTGAGCCCCGTAGATATCTTCAGCCCGCAGCTGTAGGGTGTGAGATCCCGGTGCAAGACTGCTGAGAGGATGCTCCCACCTTACGGCCAGACCGGAGCCTATCTTTGTACCGACGGGCACCCAGGGATTCGGATCCCCGTCGAATTGGATTTCGATGGTGGAATTGTTGATCCCCTCCTCATCGTCGGTAACGATTCCGATCGCCTTGGAGGCGCTGGAAAGAACATTATCCGAAGGCAGGGCGGCGGGATCGGGATTGTAGATATCGAACTGAGGTAGATCCAGGCCCTGGTTGATCCGCAGGGTCAACTTGGTTTTGGCGATCCCAGCGAGGTCGGCGTCGGTCAGGGTCGTGCTGGATACGCTCCCGCCGTTGTCGATGGCATACAGATCCTCGACGGACAGGGGCAGTCCCCCGTTGAGGTCCATCACGTCCTGGGTATGGTACACGTAGGAGGAGCTGTTGCCGGCCCGGTCGTAGGCGGTGAGGACGAAATCATACACTCCGATCCCGTGTACATAGGTTTCGCTCGGGAATATGAAACTCCAGCTGTTGGTCCCGTTGGCCGTATCAGGTAGGATAACGGTGGTACCGGAGAGGACCTCTATCTCCACCCTGTCGATCGGGAATTGGTCGGTGGCGTCCCCCTTGATGGCGACGTCCCCGTTGTACTCGAAGGAAGCCGGATCGTAGCCTAACGGCACGTTCACGAGCACCAGGGGCGGAGTATTGTCGAAGTACAGGAGCAGTCTGTTGGTGATGACCCTGCCGGCGCTGTCGGTGATATCGATGACCACATCCTTCTCTCCGTCGGGGAACGATGTGGTGTCCAGGGGATAGTTCCAGATACCGGTATCCTCGTTCACATCGGTCACGCTGGAAAAGGTCAGCCCGTCGTCGAAGGAGATCTTTACGGTTACCCCCTGGAAATCGTCGGCGAAGGTGCCGCTTAGGTTCACACTGCCGCTCACGTAGCTGCCGTTGCTGTGGCTGGTGATGGAGAGATCCGGCGCATCCAGGTCGATTTTATCGCCCAGACCAATCTGGGTTAACGGGTTCCTGCAATCCAGGAACAAATAGGAAATGCTAAGGAGCAGAAGGAATACAGAGGCTCTCTTGATGTATCCGATCATCGCTCTATGTCTCTCCCTTCAAATCTAATCCCCCCCTTTTTGCCGATCAGCGACGCAAAGCGGTACCCTTACTGCTCTACATCTTGTTTCGGCAAATAGTTACTTTTTCAGGACTTTTGAAAAAGGAATGCTGCTAAAAGCTACACGGCTAATCCGAACCCGGATTTGCCTACCGATACAATAAGTATCACACCAGCCGTGGAAATTCAGAAAAAAATTGGCCGAACTTAAACGCCCACAGGACGGATCTGCAGGACCGAGGGGATGGTGCGCAGGCTCTTCAACACCTGGTCGAAGTCCCGGCCGTTGTCCAGCTCCACCGTGAAGAAACCCTGGAGGGTTTCGGGGATATTTTCGTCCAGCTTGCCCTCGATCAGGTGGCCGTGGTACTTCTTGATCGCTCCCTCCACCTCGGAGAAGAGGTTGGTGGTCTTGCGGGCGGTGACTTCGAAGCGGCGGGTGGCCTTGGGGCTGACCATCTCCCACTCAACCTCCAGATGCCGTTCATCGAACTCCTTGATGTTCCCCAGATTCGGGCAGTCCGCCTTGTGCACGATGATTCCCCGGCCGCGGGAGATGTAGCCCACGATTGCATCGCCGGCGGCGGGATTGCAGCAGCCGGCCAGGTGGATCATCATGTTCCGCTCCTCCCCGATGCGGATGCCCACCTTGGTGATGTCCCGGACCCGGGTTTCCGACTCCATGCGATCCCGCCAGCGGCGGCCCGGCCGCCGTGCGATTTCGGCCGCAGCGGCTTCGGTTCCCGGCCGAGCTTGAGTACCCGCTTTGGCTTCCCGCCCGCCACCGGTCCCACTTCCCTTCTTCTTGGCCACGATGTTGCGGTCGATGATCAGACCGGGCTCGTTCTGCACCAGCCAGTGGCGGATCTTGGAGCGGGCCCGGGAGGTGCGCACCATGCGCAGCCAGTTGATGTGGGGATGGGCCGAGGGGGCGGTGAGGATCTCGAGGACCTGGGTGTTCTTCAGCTCTTCGTTCAGCCGGATCAGGTTGCCGTCGGCCTTGGCGGCCATGCAGTGGTTGCCGATATCCGTGTGGATATAGTAGGCGAAATCCAGGGCCGTGGCGCCCC
>CAZKCQ010000366.1:0-2641 GCA_964551205.1 uncultured Spirochaetaceae bacterium | reverse complement strand
CCCATGGCGATGGTGCTGCGCTTGCGTCCGTAGTTCCAGCAGAGCTTCTCCTGGGCGTTGATCATGTCCACCAGCATCGACCCGGTTACCGGCACCCCCCGGGCAATAAAGGCGGCGATGTAGGGACGGATATCCTGCAACGCCTTGTCCACCTGAATGACCCGTTCCCCTGTCTCGCGGAGGCTGTGCTCTTCGGACAGGAAGGTATACTGCTGTATACGTCCATCCCGGAAGGCCCGCAGCTGGCGTACCAGCCCGGGACCGGACCATAGATCCGGACGGTTGGTATCGTTGAGCTCCACTTTGAGGCTGTTCTCCTCCGGTTGCCAGTCATCGATCTCCGCCTTGGCAACCGAGAGCAGTTCGGCAAACTCCCTGCGAGTAGGTCGGACCCCGAGCATTTCGAAGAAGCTCGCCTCTTGCAGTTCGATCTTCGGCATGGCTTATTTCCGTCTCCTCAGGCGCACCTGCTCGATATCCGGGGTAAACAGGTCTCGGAGGTCGTTCAGACCCAGGGCAACCAGGGCCATGCGGTCGATCCCAAGCCCCCAGGCCGCCACCGGCACCTCGATCCCCAGCGGCCTGGTCACTTCCGGCCGGAATATCCCTGATCCTCCCAGCTCGAACCAGCCCAGTTTGGGATGGCGGATGTGGATCTCCACGGAGGGTTCGGTGAAGGGGAAGTATCCGGGAACGAACATGTACTCTTCGGCCCCGGCCACCTCCACGGCGAACATCTTGAGCAGACCCAGGAGGGTCTTCAGATTGACCCGCTCCCCCAGGGCGATGCCCTCGGTCTGGTAGAAGTCGGCCAGGTGGGTGGCGTCGACCCTGTCATAGCGGAAGCAGCGTACCACCCCGAAGTAACGTCCCGGGACCTTGGCCCGGGGCAGGGTTTTGGCGGACAGGACCGTTCCCTGGCTGCGCAGGATAAGGCGCCGGGTGAAGTTCCTGTCGAAGGGATAGCGCCATCCCAGGCTGCCCGTGCTCCAGCCGTCCTCATGGCAGGAGGCCACCTGATCCAGGTAGGGCTGCTCAATGGCCTTGGCGTGGGTCGGATTCTTGATGTAGTAGACATCGTGGATGTCTCGAGCGGCGTGGAACTGAGGCATGAACAGGGCGTCACAGTTCCAGAACTCCGTCTCCAGCAGGGGCCCGTCGAACTCTTCGAAACCCAGGGAATTGAGCTTGTCCTTCAGGCCTTCCAAAAACTCCATGTAAGGGTTCTTGCGTCCCAAGAGCACCCGCTGGGGAGGCGTGTTGATGTTGTAGCTGCGGAACGCCGCGCTCTTCCACTCGCCACCGCGCAGGATCTCCGGCGTGATCTGTCCGATCTCTTCCCCGCTCATGCCCGCCCGGCGAAGCTCCTCGGCTGCCTGCAGGCCGGCCGGCGTCAACCGGTAGGTGACCCGCTCCCGCTCCACCACTCGAAACATCCCCTTATCCGCCCCGCGTTTCCGGCTCAGGGACTGGATCAAGGTCTTCTGCTCCTCCGACAGATCCTGCTCCGTTATTTTCGTCCGGTCCTCGAATCGCCGGAGCAACTCCCGGACATCCGTCGTGCCGGCTGCCGCCGACTCCTTGCCGGGTATAACCCGCTTTTCCCCGTTCATTGCCAGCAGACCGCGCTTTGAAAGGGCCCCGAAGGCCGAGCCCACGTCCCTGTTCTCTAGACCGAGTTTTTGAACGATCTCCGGCAGGGTCTGGGGCCCTTCATTCTCGTCCCGAACCAGAGCCAACAGGCGCTCCTCCGGTGTGCCCTTTTCCCTGTACTCCGTTCCCAGATCGGTGATTGTGTATTCGGGGGTGGTCCGCCGCTCGGTTTCCTCGATCAGCTGCTTGGCTTGCAGCCAGGAGAAGGCCTGGTTGCTCTGACCCGCTTTATAGCCCAGCTCCTGCTGCAGACGTTCGGGGCTGATAGGATCCCCCCGTTTGAAATGCAGCAAGACCCGGATTTCGAGAGGATGGAGTTCTTTGATCTGCTGTTGACGTTCCACTCTCTGTTCTCCCATCAGTTTCCCCGGTGCAGCTTGCGGGTGCGAGTTGACAATAGAACTAATGATTGGCGGGACCCTTGTCAAGACCTACAGTTCCAGCTCCTCTTCGAACCTGGAAATCGCCTGGTCCAGGAAATCGATCCGCCTCTTGGCCAGCCTTCGAGCCCTGGTAAAGAAAAACGTTTCGGCGTATCCCCGCCAGCGTTTGAGCAGCTCGATCACCTCGCCCATGGTTTTAAGATGGTGCCAGAAAAACGAACCGATGGACAACCTGATCAGACCGATCGCGCCCACGGATTCCAGGAGATTGGCATCGTGGAGGAGCTTGCCTTCAACCGACGGTTCTCCACCCGGTACCTCACCCTCCTCACCCGGCATGTGATGCAGAATGGCGTAGTACACGACCTCGATCTTGCCCGGGGCAAAACCGGTTTCCCCGAGAATCGCCCTGGCCTTCTCCGCCGAGCTTGCCGGATGCCCGGAGCTCATCTCGATATCGTGGAGAAAACAGGCGGCGTGGAGCACTTCGTCGTCGTACTCCATCCCTTCGCCGATCTTCCTGGCCAGCTGGTAGATACGATAAGAATGCTCGTATCCGGAAGCCAGGCGTCCGGCGGTCAGGTCTTTCGCGTACTGCTGGATCA
>CAZKCQ010000365.1:0-2653 GCA_964551205.1 uncultured Spirochaetaceae bacterium | reverse complement strand
CGACGATGCTCGTCGGACTGGCCATCAGCCTTTCCGCCAGCTACAGCTTCTCCCGCTTCCGATTCCGGGGACGGAACTACCTGATGATCCAATTCCTGGTCATCAACATGTTTCCGATCGTGTTGCTGCTGATTCCCCTGTTCGTGATCATGAGGGTGCTCAAGCTGATCGATACCTACTTCGCGCTGATCATCGCCTACTCGACCTTCACGATTCCGTTTTCCACCTGGATGATGACCAGCTTCTTCAACGCGATCCCCAAGCAGCTGGATGAAGCGGCGCTGGTGGACGGCTGCACCCGCTTTTCGGCCATGACCCGGGTCATCGTTCCCATCGCCATGCCGGGGATCGCCGCCACCGGAATCTATATCTTCATCACCGCCTGGAACGAGTTCCTCTACGCCGCCATCCTTACCGGGAACAAGGTCCTGACCATTCCGGTAGCCCTTCAGAACCTTATCGGGGAGTACAACATCGCCTGGGGTCTTCTCACCGCCGGCGGCGTGATCAGCGTGATCCCGGTGATCGTGCTGTTCTTCTTCATCCAGAAGCAGCTGATCAGCGGCATGACCGCCGGCGCTGTCAAGACATAGGCGGGACGCGCAGTCGGGCCCGCCCGTAGGGGTAAATAATAGTTTTTCCGGTGATAGGTCGTTTTATAACAGTTTTTCCAGGAAACTAATCAAATTTCTCGTCCGGGCTTATGTTCGGTCAGAAAATAATCAGCGCGAGGTCTTGCTAAGCATTTTTCTTGACATAGAGCCAAATGTAAATATATTTTTCATATCGTAACTGTTATTCTTGACATAGCGCCAAATATAACTATAATTCTCATTTCACAATTGTTTTTCTATAGAAATTCATGAACGAAACCCGCACCAGTCATCCTACGCTCCGGTTCGCAGGGTATGCAGAATTAGTTAGTCGGTACGGACTCGACGTCATCCCCAACTGGCACCGGTCTCTGGTCACAACGAGTGGAATCCAGCGTATCAGCTCGACAGGAGGGACGATCGAAGAAATCTATCCATCCACGTACTGGCCGGGCGACACTCTAGGCGATCATATAGAATTTGCACTCAAGTATGATGGAACAAATTTTGGGATACTCGCCAGCCTGTTTCAAAAAATCTCAGGGGATGAGTTTTTAAACTACATCCTTTCGAAACCGACCGGGAAATACGCTCGCAGGCTCTGGTTTCTATATGAATTTATCACAGATACGACCCTTCCTGTAAAGGATTTGGAAACAGGCAACTATATTGATCTGCTCGATTCGGATCAATACTACACGATCACCCCGGCCCGTCGTGTCAAACGCCAGCGAATAAACGACAATCTTTTAGGCGACAGACGTTTCTGCCCGACAGTTCGTCGCACTGATCTACTCAAAAAGTTCGAAAAGAGCAATTTTCCCGCTCGCTGCCAAAAGGTCGTGTCAGGTTTCTCTAGGGATGTACTGGAACGAGCGTTACGATACCTTTACACCAAGGAAACCAAGTCATCCTTTGAGATCGAACACATCACACCAAGCACGACTAGAACCGAACGCTTCATCATGCTGCTTAAGCTGGCAGAGCGTGAAGACTTCTGTGAAAAAGTAAAATTGATCGACCTTCAGAATCGTGTTGTCGATCCGCGCTTCTCCGACCTTGACTATCGGACCAAACAGAATTACGTCGGTCAGACAGTAGCCTGGCAGAGAGAGAGGATCCATTTCGTTTGCCCAAAACCGGAAGACTTACCCGCGTTGATGGACGGTTTGATTGCTGCTCACAAGTGCATGGATGAGGGGGGAGTGTCCGCAGCAATTCACGCAGCAGCTATAGCTTTTGGTTTTGTTTTTCTGCATCCCTTTGAAGACGGCAACGGTCGAATCCATCGATTTTTGATTCACAATATTCTTGCGCGTCGAGGCTTTACTCCCGAGGGAATCATGTTTCCCATATCCGCTTCGATGCAAAGGAACATTGTCAAGTACAACGCCTCCCTGGAAGCATTCTCCCAATCGCTGATGGCCCTGGTAGAGTATTCCCTAGATGAAGAGGGTCGAATGACGGTTCACAATGAAACAGCCTTGTGGTACCGCTACATCGATATGACGCCTCAGTCGGAAGCCCTCTTCAGGTTCATTGAGCAGACAATCGAAACGGATCTCGTTGAGGAGCTCACTTTTTTAGAGAACTACGATAAAATCAAAACGGCCATCCAGTCGATCGTGGACCTTCCGGATCGCCAGATTGATCTTTTCATACGTTTCTGCCTGCAGAACAAAGGGCGCCTGTCAAACAGTAAGCGGGCAAGCCACTTTCGGGCTCTTTCGGATGATGAAATCGCCGGTATGGAGCGGGCACTTCATTCCTACTACATGAAAGACAGGGCGAACGATTTCTGATTGTGAAACAACAACACGTAACTCTGTTCAAATGGCGATATTCATCTCTGAAAAATCGACAAGATCGCAGCCACAGCTGTTCGCCTGCCCCCCGCCTTGACAAAAGCTGCCGGTTTGGGCATATTTGTCACCGGTTTTTCTGGGGGCCGGTCATCCAGAACACCGGCTCTTCAAAACCACTGTTCTTTCACATATCAAATCCGGAACGTGGTGAGTGTAGCTCAGTCGGTTAGAGCGCCAGTCTGTGGAACTGGAAGT
>CAZKCQ010000364.1:0-2693 GCA_964551205.1 uncultured Spirochaetaceae bacterium | reverse complement strand
GGAGGTTACCCGGCAGGGCAATGAGTATCGGATCGGCTTGGTAAAATGAGCTTGAGACTAACATACAGGAAATCGACTGCCCCGCCCAAACTTGTAAACACGACGGTTGGACCCCTCCCAGCTGTCGTCGGGCGGGGCGTCGTCATAGGAGGTGTGGCACGAGTAGAAAGACAGATAACAACAAAGCCTTGAAAACGACCGTTGCGACACGGAACCGGGAATCCCTGGACGAAATGAAGCATCGTTTGGGTTTCTCCGAAACCGGCTTGACCAAGGCGGAAGTGGAGAAGCGGCTGGGCGAGTACGGGTACAACGAAATTCCCGAACACAAGCAAAATCCCGTGCTCAAGTTTCTCTCGTATTTTTGGGGACCGATCCCCTGGATGATCGAAGCCGCTGTCGTACTTTCGGCGATCGTCCGCCATTGGGCTGAGCTGGCCATCATCGCGGTCCTCCTGGCGGTCAACGCGGTGATCGGCTTCTGGGAGGAGTATCAGGCGGACAACACCATCCAAGCTCTCAAGGCCAAGCTGGCGTTGAGGGCCAGAGTCAAACGGGAGGGAACCTGGACCAATCTTGCGGCCGGAGAGCTGGTTCCCGGGGATTTGATACGGGTTCGGCTCGGAGACATCATCCCCGCCGATGCGCGGCTCCTGGAAGGGGACCCGATCCAGGTGGATCAGTCGGCTCTCACCGGCGAGTCCCTTCCCGTGCAGGCGGGCACTGGTGATACCGTGTATTCGGGCTCGGTGGTCAAGCAGGGAGAAGCGGAGGTCCTGGTTCATGCTACGGGAAGCAGCACCTATTTCGGCAAGACCGCCACTTTGGTGGAAGAGGCTCACACGGTAAGTCACTTCCAGCGCAAGGTACTGAGAATCGGGGACTACCTCATCGTCGTGGCTCTGGCACTGGTTCTGCTGATTCTGGCCGTATCCCTGTTTAGAGGCGAGAACATGCTGACCACGATCCAGTTCGCCCTGATCCTCACGGTGGCCGCCATTCCCGTGGCTCTGCCGACGGTGCTGTCCGTGACCATGGCTGCGGGGGCCCGCATCCTGGCCAAGAAGCAGGCCATCGTGAGCCGCCTGAGCAGCATCGAAGAGATGGCGGGAATCGACACCTTGTGCTCGGACAAAACCGGTACCCTGACCCTAAATCGCCTGACTTTGGGAGACGTGTTTACGGTAAACGGATACAAACCGGAGCAGGTGATTCACATGGCTGCCCTTGCCTCCCGGGCTGAGAACCAGGACCCCATCGATTTGGCAATACTGGAGAAAGACACGGTCGATGGGCATGAGAAGGTCAGCCATTTTCAGCCCTTCGATCCGGTGCACAAGCGCACCGAAGCTACGGTAACCGACTCGGACGGACAAGAGTTCAAGGTGACCAAAGGTGCGCCCCAGGTTATCCTCTCCCTTGCCGCCGACGGCGGTCAGGTTGCCAAAGAGGTGGAGAAGGCAGTCCAGGATTTTGCGGGCCGGGGTTACCGCGCCCTCGGGGTGGCTCGTGTCGAACACAATCAACGGTGGTGGCGCTTTGTAGGACTGCTACCGCTGTACGATCCGCCCCGGGAGGATTCCAAAGAGATCATCGCTTCAGCCAGGGACATGGGCATCAACGTGAAGATGGTCACAGGGGACCAGCTGGCCATCGCCCGAGAGATCGGCCGGCAGCTGGACGTGGGTGATAATATAGTAAACGCCGACATGTTCTCCGAAACACGGCACCACGAAGCCGGACAGCTTGCCGAAGCAATAGAAAAGGCCGATGGTTTCGCCCAGGTCTTTCCGGAGCACAAGTACCACATCGTGGATGTTCTGCAGCAGCGAAAACATATCGTAGGGATGACCGGGGACGGGGTCAACGACGCCCCGGCGCTGAAGAAGGCCGACGCCGGAATCGCCGTCTCGGGAGCCACCGATGCGGCCCGCAGCGCCGCGGATATCGTGCTTCTCTCTCCGGGACTGAGGGTGATCATCGATGCGGTGCGAGAGGCGCGCAGGATCTTCCGGCGGATGCACAGCTACGCCATCTACCGCATCGCCGAAACCATCCGTGTCCTGCTGTTCATGACCCTGTCGATCCTGGTCTTCAACTTCTATCCGGTCACGGTGGTCATGATCGTGCTCCTGGCCCTGCTCAACGACGGGGCGATCCTATCCATCGCCTACGACAGGGTCCGCTACTCTCAGAGACCCGAGACCTGGGATCTGTCGACCGTGCTGGGCATGGCCACGGTTCTGGGTGTAATGGGGGTCATCGCATCTTTCGGTATTTTTTATCTCGGTGAGCGGGTATTTCACTTCAGCCGGGATTTTCTGCAAACCCTGATGTATCTGGAGCTGTCGGTTGCCGGCCATCTGACGATCTTTCTAACGCGTACCGAAGGTCCCTTCTGGTCCTCCAAGCCCGCGCCGATCCTGGTCGGGGCGGTGGTTGGAACACAGGTGGTGGCCACCATTATCGCGGTCTTCGGTGTGTTCATGGCGCCCATCGGTTGGACCTGGGCGGCCTTCGTCTGGGGCTACGCGCTGGCCTGGTTTTTCATCAACGACCTGGTCAAGCAGGGGGCTTACCGTATATTCGGTGCCCATCATTCCGGTTTGCTGGCAGCGCGAGTCCGCCGGAGCTGATCGTTACAAAAGTGTAACGCTGGCGAAAGGATGTGGAAAAACGTCCTTATTAATTTA
>CAZKCQ010000363.1:0-2694 GCA_964551205.1 uncultured Spirochaetaceae bacterium | reverse complement strand
AGCTCCCGGGTGGTGAGCACGATGTCTACGTCCTGCACGCCGCTGTCGTTCATCTCCGGGCGTTGGGCCTCGTACTTCTTGGCCGTGCAGGGCATCACCGATACGACCACGATATCTTCGCACTTTTTGCCCACCGTTTCTGCGTAGTAGGTCTTGGCCACGGCTCCGAACATCTGCTGGGGGCTCTTGCAGGTGGAGATGTTCGGCAAGAATTCGGGGTAGAAGTGCTCTGCGTATTTGATCCAGCCCGGCGAGCAGCTGGTAAACTGGGGCAGGGCCACGGATTTGCCCTCCACCAGGGCCTGCTTCAAGCGGCTGAGCAGCTCGCTTCCCTCCTCCATGATGGTCAAATCGGCGGTAAAATTGGTATCGAAAACGCCGTCGAAGCCGAGGCGCCGCAGAGCGCTGACCATCTTTCCGGTCACCAACGTCCCGGGGGGAAAGCCAAAGCACTCCCCCAGGGCGGCCCGGATGGCCGGGGCGGTCTGCACCACCACGTGCTTGGACGGGTCGTCGAGCACGGCCCAGACCTCGTCTATCTGATCCCGCTCGCTTATCGCTCCGACCGGGCAGACCGCGGCACACTGGCCGCACTGGACGCAGACAACCGCCTCCAGATCGCTGCAGAAGGCCGGCCCGATGATCGAGGCGAACCCCCGGTTCTGGGGAAAGATCGCCGCCACCCCCTGCGTCTGGCCGCACACGGTTACGCAGCGGCGGCAGAGGATGCACTTGGCCGAATCCCGTACCAGCGCCGCGGTGCTCACATCGGTGAGCCGGACGCTCTTCTGTCCGGGAAACTCGATCTCCCGGATCCCCAATTCCTGGGCCAGGGACTGAAGCTCGCAGTCCCCGTTGCGGTCACAGGTCTGGCAGTCTCCCTCATGATCGGAGAGGATCAGCTCAACCACCAAACGCCGGGTTTCCCGAACCCGTTGGGTGTTCGTGCGGACGACCATCCCCTCCACCGCGGGGGTGACGCAGGAGGGAACCAGGGTTTTGGCTCCCTCCACCTCCACCAGGCAGACCCGGCAGGCGCCGATGGCCTGGAGGTTTTCCAGATAGCACAGGGTGGGGATGCGGATCTCCGCTTGACGGGCCGCCTCCAGCAGCGTGGTCCCTTCGGGAACCTCGATTGTCTTATTGTCTATCGTGAGTGTTGGCATAGCTTTACTCTCCTGACTCCGGTTCTCTATAGTCACAGCGTAGACAGCGCTTCGCTTCTGCTAAAGCCACGCTTCGGGACCAGGTGTTCTCCACCTCCTTGAAGTTTCCCTTGCGTTTGCTGATCGGTACGAGCCTCGGGGCGGCCCGAGGGATCTCTACCGGATCAGCCTCGGGATCGAAAAAGGTGTCGACCTCGTGATCCTCCCGCCAGAATGCTTTATTTTTTCCTCCCAGGAAGCCGTTGATGCCCACAGCCGCCTTTTCCCCCGCGGCCACCGCCTCGATGACCGAGGAAGGCCCGCTGACCGCATCCCCGCCGGCAAAGATCCAGGTTTCCGAGGTTTGTCCGCTGGCCGGGTCCACGGCTATGTAGCCCCGGTCGTTGAGCTTCAGGCGTACCGCGTCGAAGAGCCCGGTCGGGTTGAGGCTCTGACCGATCGCCGCGATCAGTAGATCCGCGGGCAGCGTGTACTCGCCGTCCCGCGACGCCTCCGGCCGGCGCCGTCCGCTCTTGTCGAAGGCACCCAGCTCCATGCGCTGGAAGCGTACTTCGGCCAGCCTGCCGTTGCCGGCGCTCAAGCCCACCGGCGCGGCGAGAAACTCGAAGAGGACACCTTCCTTCTCGGCCTCCTCCACCTCCTCCTCATAGGCGGGCATTTCCGCCCGTGTACGGCGATAGACTACGGTCACGGTTTCGGCTCCAAGGCGCAGGGTACTGCGGGCGGCGTCTACTGCCGCGTTGCCGCCTCCTACTACAACTACGCTTCCGTTCAGTCTCCCTTTACCGTTGAGGTTATATTTCCGCAAGAAGTCGATCGCTTCGCTGCAGCCCGGAACGGCGTCTCCTGTCAGGCCTAAGTCCATACCGTTGGGGGCGCCGACCGCCAGGAACAGGGCTTCGTATCTCTGCTCCCTGAGTTCCGAAATCGTAAAATCCCTGCCCAACCTTTTTTTGGTTGTGATTTTCACTCCCAGATTTCGAATCATGTCGATATCCTTGGTGAGCAGGTCCCGGGGCAGCCTATAGGCCGGAATCGCCTGGACCAGCATCCCTCCAGGTTTGCTTTCGGCTTCAAAGACGTCGGGCCGGTAGCCGAGTCGGGCCAAAAAGTAGGCGCAGGCCAAACCGGCCGGTCCCGCCCCGATGATGGCGATCTTGCGCCCTGCCGCTTGTTCGTCTGTCACGAACTTCGGCAGCTGCAGCTGTTTTTCCTGGTCCGCGAGGAAGCGCTTCAGAGCTCTCACCGATACGGCCTCATCCAGGGTCGAACGGCGGCATTTGCTCTCGCAGGGGTGGAAGCAGACCCGGGAGCACACCGAAACGAAGGGGTTTCGCTCCCGATGCAGCCTCAGCGCCTCCTCGTAGCGCTTCTCGGCGATCAGGCTGACGTACCCCGGAACGTCGACCCCTGCGGGGCAGGCGTTCTGGCAGGGCGCCCGGACCAGCTCCGGACAGATCCCGGCCACGCATCTCTTGTCCCGGATATGGGCTTCGAACTCCCCGCGGAAGTGCCGGATGGCCGACAA
>CAZKCQ010000362.1:0-2697 GCA_964551205.1 uncultured Spirochaetaceae bacterium | reverse complement strand
CGCAACCCGCAGATCAGTTTGAGCAGGGATGTTTTTCCCGCACCGTTTTTGCCCAGCAAACCGTAGATGTTTCCCCTACGCAGAGTGAGATCCAGGTCGCTGAACAGCCGCTCCTTCGTGTACCCGAAGGACAGGTTATTGATTTGGATCCCTGTTTCTGTCTCTAGTTCCGTCACTGTGCTCCTCCTATTTAGTGTACTATTAAACTAAGACACTATGAATGTAACACACCAATTGTGGGGCGTCAAGCTGTTTTTAATTTTTTTAATGAATCAGGTCATTTTTTTTCGGAACAAGCGGGGGAATAGCGCGGGCACCCGCTGCATGTGCTCGGCGTATCCACTTTTACGGGCTAACAGATGCCGGTCCATCATGGGCACGCTGATCCCGAGGAAAAGGGCGGTGATCGCCGCCGGTCCGAGGATGAACCACCAGTGGGCCGGACTGGCAGCCAAACAGAAAAGATACAGACCCCACCAGAACAGCACTTCGCCGAGGTAGTTGGGGTGCCGGCAGCGCGCCCACAAGCCCCGGCTCAGGATCTGCCCAGACTCGGGCAAGCTCCGCCTGTACGCATGCAGCTGCCGATCCGCGGTTGTCTCTATAACAATTGCGGCCAGGGTAACAGCCGCGGCAACGATGTCGAGCAACCCGAAGGACCTTGGGGAGCTGGCGCGGACGATCATGACCGGGTGGAGGGAGAGACAACCCAAGAACACGATCAGGGTGGGGAACAGATGAATGCCGAAAAAACTTACCGGCCAGTACAGTGATCTGTAGCGCTCCCGGAAGTCCCGGTAGCGCCAGTCCTCGTGCCTGATACCGCTCCAACGGCGTGCCCAGTTGAAGGTCAGCCGCGAGGCCCAGAGAACGACCAGGATCAACGATAGGAGGGATCGAGCCGGGAGTTTCGCGGGGAGCCCACCGGCTGTGAACCAGTAGAGGGCGATCAGCGGCGGAGCGACGCTCCAGTAGGGATCGTAGATACTGGAGTTGTCGAAGACCATGCTGAAGGCAAACACAACCAGGGTGGCAACCAGATCGGCAATGAAGGCGACGAACAGGGGATGCCCGTCCTGCAGCAACCAGCCCGACAGCAGCGCCGCCGCCAGCGCCAGCAAGTAGACCCCCAGACATATCAGCAGCGCTCCGTTTTTTCTCATTCTGCAAACCCCCGCATTCTGAGATTTGCCGTTAATACCTCGTTTGTCAAGGTATCCGCCTGGCGCTGTATCCTTGACGGGTGCAGAGACCCGACATAAGCTTGAAGCGGAAACCGGAGGTAAACAAGGATGAAAAAGCAGATCTCGATTGCATTACTGGTGATCGCCCTGGCGATCAGCCTGCCGGCGGGGCTATCGGCTCAGGAGGAGGAGAAGGAACGGACCCTGAAGCTGCCGGACAAGCGTTTCGGCCTGATCGTCAATTTCACCGGGCTGGCCAATGCAGCTCTGTTTGCCGACTACAACGACGGCATTCAAGGTGGATTGGGTATGAAGCTCTGGCTGGGGGAGAAATCGGCGGTACGGGCTTTGCTCGATATTTATCATCTAAACGATTCCGTAACCAAGACCACAAATTTCGGTTTGGGCGGCGCCTACGAGTACCACCTGCTTCAGCGCCGGGTCTCCCCCTATCTCGGCGGGCTGGCCGGTCTCACCGTGCAGACAGGCGCCACAAATAACGTTGGCCTGTATTTCGGAGGCATGCTCGGGGCGGAGTTCGAGCTGGTGGAGAACCTCAATCTGTTCGGGGAGTACAGCCTGCTGGTTTCGATACTAGACCCGAATTTCACAATCGATCTGGGGCTGGGCAACAATGCTCAGCTAGGGATCATCGTCTACTTGAATTAGGTTCGCCTTCAAGGTCCACCCGCCGACCCTTCAAAAACACTAAGCACCCCCTCGCGGCATTCCGACAATATCAGAAGAGGAGAATGCCGTTGAAGACAACTACCCTAAAACGAACGCTTCGTGCGGAAGCCCGCACATTGAAAGACTTTGCCGATCTTCAAAAGGGCCTGCAGCAGGCGATCAGCAAGAGACAGTGGACGGAGCTGAACAAGGAGATCGATGCTCTTCGCCGGCTGGCCGAGAAGATCGAGACCCTGGAGGAGGACAGGATCCAGGCCTATCAGAGCCTCAAGAGCTCCCTCCAGGCTAAGGAGCAGGAGAGCTTCACGGAGATCGTAGCCCGGCTTCCTGCCAAGGAGCGGGACGAGCTTCTGGTCTTGTACCGGCACCTGAAGGCCGCAGTGATCCGCGTGAAAGCCTCGGCCGGGCTGCTCAACTACTACGTCCAGTCCATGTCCGAGGCTCTGCGGCAGATCCTGGAAGAGCTGTTCCCCCATCGCAAGGGAAAGATGTACTCCCGCACCGGCCAACCCAAAGAGCCGGGGGACGAGTCACTCATGCTGTACGGGAACGCGTAGGAGGCCGATATGCCATCGACATTCATGGGGATCGAGATAGGAAAGCGCAGTCTTATCGGCCACACCCTTGGCCTGAACACGATCGGCCACAACCTCAGCAACGCCTCGGTGGAGGGCTACAGCCGGCAGCGCGTGGAGATGAAGGCCAGCGACCCGATCTACATGCCCGGGTTGAACCGGGAGCTGTATCCGGGGCAGCTCGGACAGGGAATGGAGGTCAGCCGCATCGAGCGGGTGCGGGACATGCTGCTGGAAGGCCGGATCAT
>CAZKCQ010000361.1:0-2758 GCA_964551205.1 uncultured Spirochaetaceae bacterium | reverse complement strand
GCTATGATTGGTCCTGCATCCCGGTCCCTTTCTCTTCGATGAGTCCATCGTGATTCTGTTTCCGCGGTCTGCCCCGCGTCGATCCGCCGGAATAACTGAGTCTGTCAGACACAGAGCTCCTTTTTTGATTCGGACGGCAGTCGGGTACCGAATATGTTCTAGGGCGCCTTAAGGAACGACCCTCCATACGTGTTTGGTGCAGACGGCGTTATCGCGCACCAGTATCTTCGAACCCAAGCCAGATTCGGAAAACGGAAGAACGGTCGTTCATCTTTCTAGAACGGCAATGAAAGAAATTATTGTCGGGGGAAGGTTTGTCTCTTGACTTTTGGAGGCCTTATACGTGTTAGGCTCTTCCTTGTTGTGGTGGAGCGTTAGACTTGAGCGAGGTCTATATTAGTGTTTCCAACCGGTCCGCGCTCGACTGAATCACAAGTTCTTTCGCATCCAAGGAGCCATACCTGCGCATGATCTGATTAAGGGCGGCAGATGCATTCTTTGAGAGATTGCTGAGCACCTTTCCTCTCACAGAGTCACTCACACCCAATAGGGCAACCGCCAGAGTTGTGAAGTCGACATTCCTGAGCCAGTCTTGAATCTGCCTCTCATTCAGTGTTTCCAGCTTTTCCAATGAAGCCACGATGTTGTCCTCCTTGTCAGCGGGAACCTGCTTTTCGCAAAAGCTCGGCGGTTTCGAGTTGTGCGTTCTCTTTGGCATACCCGAGAGCAGTAAGACCATTCTTGGCCACCACACCTGTATCTGCCCCTGCGTCGAGCAGAAGGCGTACGCTTTGCGCGTCATTCCTTCCGGCGGCCAGCATCAAAGCAGTCTGACCCCATTTGTCAGTCAGGTTCAGCTTCGCGTGAGCCATCAACAGGTATCTCAGCACTTCCCGTTGGCCGTAGTCGACGCTGAGCAGCAAGGCTGTCATTCCATTTGAATCTCTTGCGTTGATGTCGCCGCCTTGGGTCACATATTTCCTCACGGCCTCAATGTCACCCTCTCGGGCAGCCGCCAGTAAACTCGTCAGACTAGTCAAAGGTCTACTCCCGCAAGGTCGCCATGATAGCCTCGCTGAACGAGTTGCGACTCTGCTCGATTATCAGGTCCCTAGCGTCCCCCTTCTCAAGCTTCCCGACCTTGGCCTTGACGTATTCGCGCACGCGATCCGACAGATTCCGGTAGACCGCTTCCTTAACCGAACTTTCCGCCCCTATCAGAGACGTAATCAGATCACTCCCTTTGATTTTGCGCAGTATTCGCTGAATGGTCTGGTCGTCCATGGTCGATATCGCTGACAGTTCCGGCACGACGGTGGGATCAATCCGTCTGCGGAGAGTAATCTTGCCGTCCGCGACTTCCATTTCGACTTCCTCGGCAAAGGAGACCTGCTTCAGGATTGCCTGCGGAATCCGTATGCCCTTGGAGTTGCCGATTTCTACTATTTGCACGCGCATTTATACCTCCCGAACTGTAACTACTTTGAGTATACCATGTAGTTACGTTCAGCACAAGTCCTTTTTTGGTCCCGGAATCAGTCCTCTCCGGTAACGGTTGTTGTCGAGTCGATCGGCAAGCAGCTTCCAGCCGCGGATTCAGTACGGGGAGACCTCGGAAGAGCCTAACGCTTGAGCTGACCAGCGCCCTCGCAGGCACGCAGTGCCGAGAAGCTTTCCACTTCATTTCCCTTGTTATATGCAATTGGAAAACGCTTCTTCGAGCAGCTTCATTTGTTTGTTTTCCGGATCTACTTCTATTCTTATTCCTAGAGGTAAGATAACCTGTGGATCGGTATGTCCGAAATCTACGTTACATACTATTGGCAATTCAGAATTCCCAAACTCATCCTTAATCACTGAAAGAACAACCTGTTCTAATTGGTTTTTCTCCTCATCTGTATAATCTCGTGCCCGTCCAATTAGAATACCGGATATTCGGTCAAACACACCCATAACACCATAATTCCGTAAAGCATATTTTACGTATTTAACAGGAGGTTTATCCTCGGATGTTTCTAGGAATAGAGTTCGATTTCTCCAAAATTCTTTCTCGGGCCAGAAGGCAGTTCCCTTCAACATTTCAAGTACTTCGATACAACCACCAAATAGATATCCTGTGGATTTGTGGGTTCCCTGAATCCAATGGCATCCATCATTTTGTTTGGGATTTTTACATTTTCCAGTGTTCTCTATATTCCCCCATTCGGGATATCCATCAGAGTAGCTCGTAAATGTCGGTAATATCTGAGTTTCTTGTGGATTAAGCAAGAAATCTTGAACGTACTTTTGATATTGAGAATCGAAGCTACGTAATTGAGAGAATCCAGCCATAATTGAAGGCCCATTAAAGGAGACCAGGCCATTTTGATTAAGATAGGTCGTAATAGTCGTAAAATCAGAATACCCCATTATGAATTTGGGATTTTGAACTATTGTTTTGATGTGCAAATACTTCAGGATCCTCGCAGAGTCGTCACCACCGATAGTTGAAATGATACCTTGGATATCGGGATCCGCAAAAACATTATTCAGATCCTCAGCTCTTGCTTGCGGATTATTGAATAGTTCGTTGGCTGCCATCTTAGCAGTAGGATACTCCACGATATTAAAACCAAGTCTCTTCAAATTCTTAATTCCAGAATGGTAAATGTGGGGAAAAATCGAAGGTCCACCCCAGGATGGGGAAATTATCGCAATTGTATCACCTTCTTGTAGTCGTTTTGGTTTCTTGTACATTCAATCTCCTGGCATATAACGC
>CAZKCQ010000360.1:0-2772 GCA_964551205.1 uncultured Spirochaetaceae bacterium | reverse complement strand
CCATCCACCAGCCGATTCCTTTTCGGACGAAGATCGTTTCGGTGATCACCATCCCCGCCATCAGGCCGGCGAATAGAACTCCGGATATCGTGATTACCGGCAAAAGGGCGTTGCGGCGGACATGGGTGTGGTATACGACCCGGCTCGGCGCCCCCTTTGCCAAGGCCGTGCGTACGTAGTCCTGCCCCAACGCTTCCAGCATGCTGGAGCGCATCAGGCGCATGATCAGCGCACTGTCCAGAATGATCAGATTGATCGTCGGAAGGGCGACGTGGTAAAGCGCATCAAGGAAAATATCCCAGCGCCAGTTGATTATGGCATCGATGGTGATAAGGCCGGTAACCCGATTCCAGCCCGCTGCGTTGATTACTTCACCGCCCTTGACGGACAGAATTCCCGGCGGAAAAATCCCCAGAAATCCATAGAAGAACATGAGCAGCAACAAGCCCAGCCAGAAGGTGGGCAGGCTATAGCCGACGATGGCCAGGATACGGATGGCGTGATCCGCTGGTTTGTCCTTCTTGACCGCCCCCGTAGTGCCGAGCCAAATTCCCACCAGGATTATCAAGGGCGTGGAGTAGAGTACCAGCTCCAGGGTGATAGGGAAGAACTTTTTAAATCCCTCGATTACAGGGGCCTCAGCGGTTGCGGAAAAACCCAGATCACCCCTAAAAATCCTCGCAAGCCAACGAAAGTACTGAACCGGGGCCGGGTCATTCAATCCGTATAGCTCGATCATGGCTTCGATCTGATCTGGGGGTATCTTTTCACTAGTTACATAGGCAGCCACTCGCATTCCGGGGGGAATCAGCATCAGCACGGAAAAGACGAGCAGGCTTACCCCGAAAAGCACCAGGATCATGAACAGCAGACGTCGGATGATATAATTGAGAAGACTCAACGTTTTTCTTCCTTGAGATTATAGAAGCCGGAGCGTGCGTAACAATGCATTATTTGGCGAGTTATTATGGGTGAAAGACCTTTTACCGTCAAGAGAAAAGAAGCCCCGGCCTGAGCCGGGGCTTCCTGAAGAGTGAGGATTCAACGGGTATCAGTATCCCTTGCTGAATTGCTTGAACATCACTGGGTCGTTCTGCATCGGGTGGAACACAAATCCCTGGACCCAATCCTTGAAATAGAAGTCATCTACCGGCTGGTAGAGCATGATGCCGATCACGTCCTCCAGCCAGAAGTCCTGTAACTTGTAATAGATGTCTTTCCGCTTGGCCGGGTCTGCTTCCTTTGCGCCCTCTTCGATCAGCCTGTCCACTTCGGGATTGTTATAACCGCAGCGGGAAGCAAACAAGCCTTGGGAGTGCTGGTATGGATACACGAAGTTGTGGGGATCAGGATAATCCGCGCCCCAGCCAATGTAGTACACGGGCATTGTTTTTTGACGCTGCATATCCACGTAGGTGGCCCACTCCACGCCGCGCACATTGATCCTGAACTTGGGATTCAGGCTCATGATGTTCTCAGCCATCATCTTTAAAGTCTGCTCCCGCACCTCATTGCCGGTGTTGAAGAGCATGTCGAACTCGAAGCCGTTCTGCCACACCCGGCCGCCCCAAGCGGCCTTGAGGTGCTCCTCCGCTTTCTTGAGGTCGAAAGAATAGCCCTTCAGTTGCTCGTTGAAGAACGGCAGACCCGCACAGATCGGGGTGACTGCAGGAATACCGTTGCCTTTGATGATCTCACGCAGCATCGTATCGAAGTCGAAGGCGTATGCAAAGCCCAGGCGCACGTTCTTGTCAGAGAAGAAATCCGGAGGGATGCCCATACCGTCGAGCTTGCCGGAACCTATGGCCGGATTGTCCGTCGAGGTGATCTTCATGTTGAAGTTGATTCCCTGGTTGGCCAATCTCGCGTTCTTCTCGTAGACCTTGAGACCCGGCTCCTTCCTCATCTCTTCGAAATACATCGGGTCCACACGACCCCGGTCAATGTCGCCCTGCAGGAGCATGAGCTTACGGGTCGACCACTCCTCGACAATCCGGTAGATGGCCCTGGCCATGGCCGGCTTGGGTCCCCAGTAGTCGTCGAAGCGCTCGAACACCACCTCGCTGCCCTTGTCCCAGCGCACCAACTTGTAGGGCCCGGTGCCGCTGGCTATCTCGTACAGGGGCTCCTTACCCTCTTCCGGACCGTTGACCCGGGCGATGTCGGCAGCTGTGCCGTTCCAGTCTCCGTGAGCTATGGCGAATTCCTTGTCGATGATAGAGCAGGCGTTGTAGGTCAGGATCGACAAGAAGGGGGCGAAGGGCTGGGCCAGGTTGAAGACCACCGAGTCACCTTGTACCTGAATGGCCTTGTCGAGCATCTCCATGGTCAGAACGATGTTGCCGTCGCCATCGCGCGAGCCATAGTTCCCGAATAAGGGCTCGAAGAGCATCCACATGGGCCCCCCGTCCGCGTCGATGACCAGGTGCCTCTTGAAGGAATAGGCCACCCCTTCCGGAGTCATCGTGTTCCCGCTGTGGAACTTGACTCCTTTGCGGATAGGAAAGCGATAGGTCTTGCCGCCGTTCGTGATCAGACCATTTGCAACGCTGGGAATCTGGGTAGCTAGCACAGGTTCCAAATCCTCCGTGGAGCCACCCTTGAAGTACAGCAGTGTCTCGTAGATGTTGTAAATGCAGCCGCCGGAGGCGTTGTCATAGGCCTTGGCCGGGTCGAGCGAATCGACCGTACCGTACGAGCACCAGATGAAGGTATCAGGATTCTTGATGACCTTCTCCTCCACCGTTTTCGCTGGTGCTACCGTTTCTTTGG
>CAZKCQ010000359.1:0-2793 GCA_964551205.1 uncultured Spirochaetaceae bacterium | reverse complement strand
ATCCTCGAGGAGTTCGGCTACCTGGTCAAGACGCAGGATCTGGTGGCCCGGGGCGGGGTGGATATGGCGGTGGCGATCCTGCGCAAAGCCTTCGATCAGGACAAAGCCGACGCCCTGGTCAATAAACTGAAAAATCGAACCGCTCCTCATCCCTTCTCCTTTCTGATGGATCTGGACTTCGAGCAGGTTCGGCTGCTGCTGAAGGACGAATCCACACCCGTACTGACGGCCATCCTTCCGCACCTGTCTCCGGATCGGGCTGCCGAGATCCTCCACTCCCTTGACGAGGAGCTGCAGCTGCAGGTGGTCAAACGCATGGCCGTGCTCAAGGAGATCAATCCGGAGGTCCTCCGCCAGGCCGAAGGTGCGCTCAAAGAGAAGATCCGGGCTCAGGGGCAGATCGTTACCGAGGAGGTCGATGGCCAATCCGTGTTGGCTGAGATCCTGCGCAACATGAAATACGCGAGCGAGCGGGATATCATGGAGCGGCTGGAGCTGAGCGAACCGGCCCTGGCCAGGGAGATCGAGAAGAAACTGCTCACCATGGACGTGCTGCTGCGGATCAGCGACAGAGAGCTCCAGTCCGTGCTGCGGGATTTCTCCGACAACGAATTGGCCCTGCTGTGCAAGGGCCTGACCGGAAAGCAGGTCGGCCGGATCAAGAGTAACCTCTCGGCGCGCCGCTGGGCTTCGATCCTGGCGGAGAACGAAGACCTGGGTGCGGTATTCCGCTCAGAGGTGGACAAGGCGGTCGCCGACTTCCTCGACTATATCAAGCTGCAGAAGGAAAAGGGAGAGATCAGCATCATCAAAGACGGAGACAAGCTTGTCGAATGAAACAGAGCACCCCACCGATCGTAGCCATCGCCGACATCGCCGGGTACCAGGATCGGGAGATCCGCATCGCCGGCTGGATGTACAACCTCCGCTCCAAGGGGAAGATCCATTTCCTCCAGCTGCGGGACGGAACCGGACGCATCCAGGGTGTGGCCGTCGCCGGCGAGTGCGATCAGCAGAGTTTCG
Organism: uncultured Spirochaetaceae bacterium; assembly: GCA_964551205.1. Lineage (GTDB taxonomy): Bacteria > Spirochaetota > Spirochaetia > SZUA-6 > DRHE01 > JAFGQJ01. The sequence goes on along the minus strand of CAZKCQ010000359.1, from coordinate 1,770 downwards.
AGACCATCGGAAACTTGAAGATGGAGGCATCCGTGCTGGTGACCGGCGGGGTTCGCAGAGACGAGCGTGCTCCCAGCGGCTACGAGCTTTCCGTATCCGGGCTGAGGGTGATCCAGAATCCGGAGGAGGATTTCCCAATTGCGAAAAAAGAGCACGGCATCGATTTCCTCCTGGAGAAACGGCACCTCTGGCTGCGTTCCAGTCTGCCCGGAGCACTTTTGAGGGTTCGCCATCAGGCGATCGCCTCTCTGAGGAACTTCTACTGCGGCCGCGGCTTCATCCTGATCGACACGCCGATCCTCACCGGCTCGATCGGAGAGAACGCCGGGACCCTGTTCGAGGTGCCCTACTTTGATATGGGCAACGCCTATCTGGCCCAGACCGGGCAGCTGTACCTGGAAGCCGCCTGCGCGGCCTTTGGAAAGGTGTTCAACTTCGGGCCGACTTTCCGGGCTGAAAAATCGAAAACCCGCCGCCACCTGACCGAGTTTTGGATGCTCGAGGCGGAGGTAGCCTATCTGGACAACGCCGGGAACCTGCAGCTGCAGGAGGACATGATCTGTTCCCTGGTGGGGGACATCCTCTCCCGTTGTCCCGAGGAGCTGAAGACCCTTGGGCGGGACGTGGAAAAACTGAAGGCCGTCACCCCCCCCTTCCCGCGCCTCGACTACGGGGAAGCTGTGCAATGGCTGCAGCAGCAGGGGCAGAACATCGAGTGGGGCAGCGATCTGGGTGCTGAAGATGAAACGCTGCTTTCCAATCGCTACGACAAGCCGGTGTTCATCCTCAACTACCCGAAGAAGGCCAAGGCCTTCTACATGAAGGAGAATCCGGACAATCCCGAAACCGTGCTCTGTGCCGACCTGCTGGCCCCGGAGGGCTACGGGGAGATCATCGGCGGTTCTCAGAGGGAGGATGACCATGACAAGCTGCTGGCCCGCATCCACGAGGAGAAGCTCCCGGAGGAGGCCTACACCTGGTACCTGGAGCTGCGCCGTTTCGGCTCGGTTCCTCACTCGGGCTTCGGTATCGGACTGGAGCGGACGGTGACCTGGCTGTGCGGCACCCATCACATCCGCGAAGCCATCCCTTTCCCCCGCACGATCAGCCGGTTGTACCCGTAAAACAACAAGGACGGTCTGCCCCATGCCAAAACATACCAGCATCCGCTTTCTCGGCGCAGCCCAAAACGTCACCGGTTCCAGCTACCTGGTAGAACATCGGGGCGGGCGGGTTCTGGTGGACTGCGGACTGTATCAGGAACGAAAATACAGGGAGCGCAACTGGGCCCCCTTTGCCGTGGATCCCGCATCGATCGACGTTGTGCTGCTGACCCACGCCCACCTGGACCACTGCGGGCTGCTGCCCAAGCTGGTACGGGAGGGTTTCGGCGGTCCGATCTACTGCACCCCGGCTACTGCGGAAATCGCCCGCATCGTGCTGCTGGACTCGGCCCGTATCCAGGAGGAGGACGCCGAGTTCAAACGCCGGCGCCACGAGAGGGAGGGTCGGAAGGGACCCCACCCCGAGGAGCCCCTGTACACCGAGGAGGACACCCAGCGCACCCTGCCCCTGTTTCGAGCCATGGGCTACGACTCGCCCGCGTCCGTCACCGAAGGGATATCTGCATCTTTTTTCGAGGCCGGGCACATCCTTGGATCCTCTATGATCCGCCTGGAGCTGAACGGGACGGCTGCTGCCGGCGAAGCGCGGAGATCCGTCGTGTTTTCCGGCGACATCGGCCAGTGGGACAAACCGATCATCGAAGAT
>CAZKCQ010000358.1:0-2800 GCA_964551205.1 uncultured Spirochaetaceae bacterium | reverse complement strand
CCCAGGAGAAGCTCTGCTGGAACTACGGACGCAAGCGCAGCACCATCGCCATGGGGGTTTACCGGGGCGACCTGATGAAGTTCCCCGTGCACTACCGGGCCGCCGATCCCGATAAAACTCGCTTCATCCCCCTGGATTACAGCTGGGAGATGTCCCTGCGGGAGATCCTCAATACCCATCCCAAGGGATTGGAGTTCGGCTGGATCGTGGAACACTTCAAGAGTTTCCCCTACCTGGAGGATGATCGGGCTCAGACCTTGAGCTTCCCCCCGATCATCAACAGTGCCCACCTGGGGGCGGTGGAGGTCGGGGACTCCCACCACTTCATCGAGCTGACCGGTCCGGACCTGGACAGTCTGCTGGTGGCATGCTCGATCGTGGCCTGTGATTTCGCCGATCTGGGCTATGAGATCCTGCCGGTTCGCGTGGTCTATCCCTTCGACACCGCCTACGGCCGCGAGCTGGTCACCCCCTACTATTTCCAGAAACCCGTGTCCCTCGAGGTCGGCGAGGCATCCCGGCTGCTGGGAGAGGAGATCTCCGCGGATGAGGCTGAGGCCTGCGTCCGCCGCATGGGGATTCCGGTCAGCCGATCGGGGAACACGCTGACGGTGAGCCCACCGCCGTATCGAAACGACTTTCTCCATCCCGTCGACGTGATCGAGGAGGTCATGATCGGCCGGGGCATGAGCAGTTTCGAGCCGGAGTGGCCGGAGGAGTTTACGGTGGGACGGCTGTCGGAAATGGAGCACTTCAGCCGCGAGGTGAGGGAGATCCTGGTCGGACAGGGCTACCAGGAGATGATCTACAGCTATCTCGGCTCCCGCCGGGATTTCGTGGATCGCATGAACACCGGCGGAGAGGATATCATCGAAGTGGCCAATCCCATGAGTGAAAGCATGGAAATACTGCGAAACTCCCAGCTGCCGAGCCTCCTGTACTCGGAGTCGGTCTCCTCCAACGCAGTCTACCCCCACCGCATCTTCGAGGTCGGCAAGGTGGCCTATCTGGATGAAGAGGAGAACTACGGCTCCCGGACCGTGACCAGCTTGAGTTTTCTGTTCTGCGACCGGGAGGCCAGTTTCAACGACGTGAACTCTCACCTGGCGGCGGTGTTCTTCTACCTGTCCCGGGAATACACCCTGGAGCCGTTGGAAGATCCCCGCTTTGTGCCCGGGCGGGCCGGGGCGGTGCTGTGCGAAGGCAGAACGATCGGGGTTATCGGAGAGTTTCATCCGGCGGTGCTGGAGAATTGGGGCATCCAGCAGCCCGTGGCTGCGGCGGAAATCGAGCTGGATGCCATTCTGCAAACTGACAGCGAGGGGAGGTAGCCATGGCTTTAGAGGTTGAACCGGTAGCCCTGGAGTGGGAGGAGGGTTGCAACATCATCGTCGGTCAATCCCACTTCATTAAAACGGTGGAGGATGTGGCGGAGATCCTGAACTCTTCGGTCCCCGGGGTCGAATACGGGCTGGCCTTCTGCGAAGCCTCCGGTCCCTGTCTGATCCGCACAGAGGGAAACGACGAGAAACTTGTCGGACAGGCGGCAGAATGCGCCCGTCGGGTCGCCTCGGGGCACAGCTTCTACCTGATCCTGCGCAAGGCCTTCCCCATCAACGTGCTCAACCAGATCAAGGCCTGTCAGGAGGTAGCTCGCATCTTCTGCGCCACGGCCAACCCCCTGCAGGTCCTGATCGTTCAGACCGACCAGGGACGGGGTATCGTCGGGGTCGTGGACGGCTTCGTTCCCAAAGGCGTGGAAGGCCCGAAGGACAGGGAAGAGCGCAAGCAGATGCTGCGCACCTTCGGCTATAAGTTTTAACTCCTCAACTATCTCTTGTTCGCACCCTCCGCATCTCTGACCGGCCGGACCATCATGCTCACATGATCCTTGATATCTGGCGGCCATGGACTGATGAGCTCATCGAACACCGACCAGTTGCCGGCATAGAGTGCCCGGCTGACTTCTTCAGCGCCTTCCAGGTTTCCGGCAATCGACCACAGGAACCTGTCGGCCGCTTCGATCTTTTCTCTCGACCTGGTTACTCCGCTGTCATTTTTACGGGCGGCCTCGACCAGCCGTCTCAGGGTGCCTGATGCCTTCTGCGGTTGTCGTTCCAGCCATTCCCAGTGTCTGGGCAGCAGAGAGACCTCACGGCTGACCACCCCGAGGCGGGGCCGACCCGGTCCCTTGGTCCGTGGCAGGGGCTGGTATCTTGCCAGTACCTCTGCCAGCGATCCCCGGAGATCGAAATCCACCGGCCTGCCCGTGTCGTCTTCAACGATGAGCAGCTGGACATCTTCCCCGGCGATATCCCAAATTGCTCTCAACACAGTCTCGAGGTTGCCGCCAGCAACGCGGGTGAATTCCTGGAAAGCTGTATAATGCTTGTCTGCATTCATATCCTAATTTTACCCGGGTAAAATTATCTTGTCAAGGACGTTTTTGGATTCTGCGGGCCGACGTGATCGCGAAGTCGGATTCCTTCTAACCGCTGGTGTTGCTGAGAGCGTTGCCTTTTTTCGTTCTGCGAGTTGGTCCAGAAAATCGTACCACTTGGCAGCGCTTTCCCGGTTGATGGCCGTCAGCTTGAAGACGCGCCGGACCACCGCCTCCAAGCAGAGTCTGGTGAAAACATTGAACCAGCGATTGATTGGCTTGGCTCCGCGTCAGGTCAAGTTCGGTCCTACCGAACGATCATCTCCGGCATTATTAGATCGGGAATAAAGGTCGAGAAGAAGGGAACGAAGGTGATCAGCAGCAGCACGCAGATCATCATGATGTAAAACGGAATCAGGG
>CAZKCQ010000357.1:0-2808 GCA_964551205.1 uncultured Spirochaetaceae bacterium | reverse complement strand
CTCTCAAGCCTCGAACCTGTCCATTCTGACCCGCAAGAACGTCAATCTGGAAAGGCCGACTCTCGACCTCGTGATGGCAGAGGAGATAATCGATCAGCTGCCGGATGAAGTCGTGGACGTGAAGATCGATTTTACCGATGCACTTCCGGGGGAACACTCCTATCTGGTGGATTCGGACACGGCTCAGGCAGTCGCAGGGCTGATGATGGGCCAGGGCGGCGTGGAGCTGGACGACGCGGCCCTCTCGGCGGTGGCCGAAGCCCTCTCTCAGATCAGTGGGCCGGTGGCCACGGAGATCGGCAATCAGAGCGGGAAGACAGTTCAGAATGCTCCACCGGACTTCCAGAGTGTGACCAAGGAAAAGGTGCGCCTTCCCCAGGGCGAGCTGGTTGTCAAACTGGAATACCCCTTGATGATCGAGGGGGAAAATCCGGCGAAACTGATTGAGTTGTACTCGCTGTCCCTGGCCAAAGAGATTATTAACGCAACCGGAGCAGGTGCCGCAGAGGCCGCCCCGGCGGCTGCAGCCGCAGCTTTCGGTGCAGCGGCCGGCGGTTCCGGTGGCGGTGCGTCCCAGGGCACCGGAGCCCAGGCTGGTATAGCCCAGACATTCGGGCAGGCCTTCGGGGCTCCACAGGGACTGGGAATCGGTTCCGGCCAGGCGCCGCCGAACGTTCAGCCGGTGCAATTTGCCAATCTCCAGGGCGCTGGTGCACCGGGGGAACAGGGAAACATCGGCTTGCTCATGGATGTCTACATGGAGCTGACCGTAGAGCTGGGCCGGACCCGCAAGTTGATTCGGGAGATATTGGGGATAGGGGAAGGTACGATCATCGAGTTGGACAAGCTTGCCGGAGAACCCGTGGACATCCTGGTCAACCACAAACTGATCGCCAAAGGAGAGGTCGTGGTAATCGACGAGAACTTCGGCGTCCGGGTGACCGAAATAGTCTCGCCGATGCAGAGGATGAGTGATTTGACTTAATTGTAATTCTAGCATAGAATAAGGGGCGAAGATACCGCAACTCTTCGATTGCGATGTTCTTTTCGAGTTTCTTGGGAGGGGAACGTGAAATCCACAAAATACATCCTTCTGTGTCTTTTTATGCTTCTCCTGGTGCCGCTTTCCGCCCTGCAGGCCCAGGAACAGGCGGATAATCCCTATACCGGGCGTCCGGCCGAAGAATCGCTGCTGATCCTGGACACCGGGGAACAGACGGAAGCAAGTGAAACCGGGGAGGTGCAGGCAGGCCCGCTGGTTTCCTCCTGGGATTTCCTGCGCATGGTTTTGATCCTGGCCGCCGTGGTCGGGGCGATCTACCTGATCTTCTGGATTCTCAAGCGGGGTATTCGCCGTCAACTTCCCCAGAACGATCTGATCCGGCTCCTGGGCACTCGAAACCTATCCGGAAACCGCGCCTTGCATCTGGTGGAGATGGGGAAACAGGTTTTTCTGGTGGGGTCCGCCGAAGGTAGCATCTCCCTGATATCTGAAATTCGAGATCGGGAAACCCTGGATTCGATCACTCTGGAACGCTCACAGATGCAGAACCGCGCTTCCCAGGGATTCGCTCAATTCTTTCAGTCCATTCTCAGATCAGGCAAGCAGAAGGAATCCTCAGTCGGGGCGACTATCGACTTCATGAAACAGCAGAGACAACGTTTGGAGAAGCTTTAGCGAGAGCATAACAAAACTGGGAGGGGACATGATAAAAAAGACTCTACTGCTATTCATACTGGCACTGTTGCTCGTGCCAGGCTCTGTCTTTCCCCAGGACACGGGCCTTCGCCCCGCCGCACCGGGGGCGCCCTTCCCCTACGTCGACCTCAACGTGCGGGAGGCTCAGAGCAATCAGGAGGTCGTGCTCTCTATCCAGCTGCTGCTCCTTCTGGCGGTGCTCACGTTGGCTCCCTCGATACTCATTCTCATGACCTCCTTCCTCCGGATAGCGATCGTATTCGATTTCGTAAAGCGGGCTCTTTCGCTGCAGCAGGTGCCCCCGACCCAGATCCTCATGGGATTGGCCCTGTTCCTGTCTCTGTTCATCATGTGGCCCACCCTGAGCACGATCTACAACGAATCCTTCAAGCCCTTTGCCGAGGGAGAGATCGGAATCGAAAGGATGTACCGGAATGCGGAAAGCCCGCTGCGCCTGTTCATGTACAGGCAGATGCAGAAGGATCCGGAGAACATACGTCTGTTCATGCGCATGCGGGACCTGCCCAAACCGAACACGCTGGCCGACGTGCCCACGGAGGTTCTGATTCCCGCCTTCGTTCTGCACGAACTGACGGTGGCCTTCAAGATCGGGATATTACTGTTCATACCCTTCATCATCATCGATATCGTGGTGGCCTCCACCTTGATGTCGATGGGAATGATCATGCTTCCACCTGTGATGATCTCCCTGCCCTTCAAGCTCATCTTGTTCGTACTGGTGGACGGATGGAACCTGTTGACCCTTCAGGTCGTGCAGAGTTTCCGATAATAGAAGAAGGAGGGGAAAAGTGTCTATAGGATTTGCCGTCAACCTGATCCGCGGTGGGGCCCTTCAGGCCTTGATGATCGCCGCGCCTTTGCTGCTGGTGGGGCTGCTGGTCGGGCTGATCATCTCCATCTTTCAGGCGACCACGTCCATCCAGGAGCAGACCCTGACCTTCGTGCCGAAAATCGCGGCAATTCTGGGAGCGCTGATCCTGTTCGGGCCGTGGATCATCGTGTCCATGGTTCAATTCACTCTGAGATTGTTCGGTAGAATCCCGGAGTTGGGCGGATAGGCAGATGATCGGAACCCTGGTGGCGAACTT
>CAZKCQ010000356.1:0-2821 GCA_964551205.1 uncultured Spirochaetaceae bacterium | reverse complement strand
CCAACCCGAAGCCTCTGCCAACGTAGCCGATCCCGTCGGCATTGCCGAAACCGAAGCCCCCGGATTCCAGCTGATCCTCCATGAAGGTCTGCAGAGCAGAGGTGTCACGATCCAACAGCGCCAGAAAGGCCTGGAGAGGATTGGTGTACAACCAGAATGAGGAGGTGTAGAAAGTGATGGATCCTTCACCCTCGGGTGCGACGAATCCCGCCGGATTGGAAAACATGGCTTCATAGCCGCTTGCCGTAGCCACCGCACTTCCCCCCTGTCCCATGATCTGAGGACTGGTCGGCTGTAGGGGTGAATCCACCTCGGCGATGGCCGCGCCTCCCGCGGCCAGGAAGAGGAGGAGAGCCACGAGAATTCTCAGGTTTTTATTTCTGCGCATCGATGTTTTCCCTCTGTCCCCCGCTGCCGTCTGCCGCTTTAAGGGACCGTTTGCCCCTCTCTACGAGCATCGGTACATTGCAGTATAAAACACATGAGAGAGGGTTTGCCAGGGAACGGATCGAGATCAAATCGCCGGGTTGACGGAATCATCGGCCTGCCTGAAAATATTGAATAGTATAGAAGAGTTGAAGCGATGACAGCCAAAGACCTCCTGGTACTGAACGGAGATTTCCGCAGTTCCCCTCTGATGGATACGGCGAGAAAGCTGCATCGTTTGCTGACACAAAAGGATATCCCCTACGTCATCATCGGGGGCTTGTCCGTGATCCGCAACGGGGCGATACGCACGACTCAGGATGTCGATGTCTTAGTGCGAAAGGAGGATTGGCCGGAGATCAGGAAATCTTTGAGCGATGATTTCGCTGTCAAAGTAGACAGTGCGGTGGACCGGAACACGAACGTTGACGTGGATTTCCTGTTTACCGGTGATGAGTGGGATATGATCCTTCCTCTTCCCGACCCGGTGCAGGTTTTGGAGTTTGACAGTGATCTGCAGGCGAATTTTTTGCCTTTGCTGCGGATCCTCGAGCTCAAGACCGCCGTATATCTACAGAAGAAACGGGACGAAGGGATAGAGATCGCAGCAAAGGACCTGGCAGACGTTGTCGAACTGCTCACCCACAACCGGGAACGGCTTACACCGGAGCTCTTCGACGGGCTTCACCCTGCCATCAGTAAGGAACTGGAGCGGATCCGGAGAAAGATCCACAACCGATCCGGCAGGCGCTCCAACCGCTGATGCGTCTACCAGCCCAGTGATGTGGGGCGCTCCGACAGGGTGAGGGTGACAGTTTGCCCGGCACCGTTTCGCAGGATCTGCAGCTCCATCGTTTCCCCTGGTTTGGAACTTTCCAAAGCACCGAGATAGTCCATGATGGTGGAAACCGGATGTCCGCCGATGGACAGGATTATGTCCCCCCCCAGGTAGATGGCGGTTCCCCCGGCCACGATGTAGGTTTCCGGATCTCCACCTCTCAGGCCCGCCTTCTCGGCATTGCTGCCCCTTTTAACCTGGGAGACCAGGATACCGCGGTTGGTGGGTAGGGCAGCCCTCTGCACCAGGGCCGGAAAGATCGGGACGGGCTGAATGTCGATCCAGCCCCGCTGAACTTTGCCGAACTCCAGCATGTCCGGGATCACCCGTTTGGCCGTATCTACGGGAACGGCAAAACCAATGCCGATGTTCCCCCCGGCGGGGGCCAGGATCATCGTGTTTATCCCGATCATCTCCCCGCGCAGGTTCAGCAGGGGTCCTCCGGAGTTCCCCGGATTGATGGCCGCATCCGTCTGGATCAGCTCCCGCATGAGGAAGCCCTCAGGTGTGCTCAAGGGGCGCTTGAGGCCGGAGATCACCCCTGTGGTCAAAGTTCGCTCCAGACCGAAGGGATTGCCCAGGGCGATCGCCTTCTGCCCTACAACAAGATTCTTGGATGAGCCGACCCGTATCGTGACCAGCTTCTTGCCTTGAGGATCGAAGCGGATCACGGCCAGGTCATTTTCCGGGTCCGTCCCGACCACTTCGGCTTCGAAGTTGGACCCGTCGGACAGGGTGACGAACAGGTGCTCGGCTCCCTTGATCACGTGGTTGTTGGTCAGCACCGTGCCATCGGCGTCGATGATCGAGCCGGAACCGGTTCCCTCCTGAGGTACGGCCCGCAGGAACCAGTTGTAGCGCACGCTCACGGAGGTGATGTTCACCACCGCCTTATTGCTCTGCCGGTAGACCTCGTAAACAGCTTTCTCATCGGCGCTCAGCCCGGGAATTTCGTCAGCCGGGAGCAGCACTTCCTCTTCCTGCTGGGGCCTGGCCTGAACCGGCATGGTGTCGGAGTAGGGAACCCTCGGGCGTACTGGAAGCAGCAGGCAGCTGCCGGTCCCGACAGCTATCAGCGAGGCAAGGATCAAGATCGGGATTTTCGTTTTCAACTCAACACTCCTGGTCACTCAACAATAATATGAGGGGCGAGAGTTTTCAATTGCATGTCGGTTCCATCGTGATGGCAAGTTGCTCGAGAACGTGATAGACTGGTTTGCAGCGGACTGGAGGTTTTCGTGCAACTGAGGATCACATCAAAAGGCATGCCCGCGCGCATCCCTGTATTCCCCGTGCTTCTCGTGCTGGTTCTGTTCTCCCTTTGGTCCTGTGCAACCGTCGATCCACCGGTTTTACCGGGATCCACGGCCAGGACCACGAGCAGCCCCGAGTTTCAGTTCCATCCGGGTATGCGGATTGCCGTTCTCCCTTTCACGGTACTGGGAAATCCGGACAGGACCATCGACAATACCGAGTCGGACCGGCTCAGCGTGAAGCTTCAAGAATTGGGTTTCACCATCGTGGAAAGCCTGATATTCCAGGAGAGCGGTCTGCATT
>CAZKCQ010000355.1:1416-2854 GCA_964551205.1 uncultured Spirochaetaceae bacterium | reverse complement strand
GGAGCCTTTCGTCGTGGCCTACCCCGACGACCTGCACATCGGCAAGGTCCCCCTGACCGAACAGCTGATCGACACCTATGAGCAGACCGGCTGCTCCGTGCTGTCAACGGTATACGATCCTCCGGAGATCCACCGCTACGGGACCATCGCGATCGCAGATGACGGGCTGCACGTGACCAAGCTCGTGGAGAAAGCCCCTCCCGGAACAGAACCGAGCAAAGATGCCTCCCTTGGCCGCTTCCTCTACACCCCGGAGTTCTTCCCCGCCCTGGAGGCCGGCTGGAAGAAGCACGATCCCGGCAAAGGCGAGTATTTCCACACGACGGCGGTGAACGCCCTGGCGGCCAAAGGCAAGGTGGTGTTCAAACGCTGGGAGGGGGAACGCCTGGACACGGGCAAGCCGGACGGGTTCTTTCGATCGCTCCTGCAGTACGCCCAGACTGTCCCTGAGCTCAAAGAGGTGTTCGACAGCTTCGTGGCGGAGAAGCGGCGTACATAACAGCTATCCCTCGTATTGCCGGGCGATCTGCCGGTATCGCCGGGCTTCCTCGCCCTTTCTTCGTTTCTCACATCCCCGAGCGTAGATCCGGCACTTCCGAACCAGCTCCCGGACGGCCAAGTCACGCTGCTCCCCCTCGATTGTTCCCCCCTCCAGATTCAACAACAGGGCCTTGATCCGGAAGATCTCGATCTGCCCGTACTTCTCCGACAGCTGGTCCGCATGCCCGGCCCGCTTGACCGTCAGGGGCTCCTCGATGTAGCCCACCGGGTTCCTGGCGGTGATCCGCAGCCACAGCTCGTAGTCCTCGGCGATCTCCAGGTCCTCCCGGAAACCGCCGAACTCCTCGAACAGCTCCCGCCGCATCATGATCGTGGAGGGCCCGATGATGCACTTCTTGAGGGCATCGGCAAAGATGAAACCGGAGCGCCTGTATTTCTGACCGGCCTGGGACACGATCTTCTCCCCCCGCTGCCAGATCTCCCGGGTGTGGCAGATTTTGAGCTCCGGATGCTCTTGGAAAAAGGCGACCTGCCGGGCCAGCTTCTCCGGCTTCCACAGGTCGTCGGAATCGAGGAAGGCCAGATATTCCCCGGTTGCGAGCCGGGCACCGGCATTGCGCACCTTTCCGGGAAATCCGCTGTGGGGCAATTGCAGGAACTGCAGCTTCCCGGCGCTCTGCAAAGTTCGAAGATAATCCGCCGTACCGTCGCCGGAACCGTCATCGGCTATGATCAGCTCAAACTGGGTATGGGTTTGGCTGAAAACAGTGTGAATCGCACTTTCAAGGAAGAATCTCCGGTTGTAGGTGGGAATAATAATTGTCAACATTGTGAGGATTTATGATAGATTTTTTCTTTGAAATGGTATACACTTTTAGTCAAACCCAAAAAGTATAATGCGACTTGCGTGAGGAGGTGGTTCATGAAAACCGCAAGG
>CAZKCQ010000355.1:0-1316 GCA_964551205.1 uncultured Spirochaetaceae bacterium | reverse complement strand
GGAACTCTTGACGCCCAGCTGGCTATACCCGCCGCGCTGGAGGACATGGTGCTGATGGTGCGTGCTCTGGGCTACGAAGATCGGTCGGTTACGATTCCCGATCTTGTCCAATTCGCCAAGATCGACCGCAAGATGAGCCTGATTTCCCAAGGTCCGGCAGATGTCGCCAAAGGTCAGACCATGCCGGACAGCGACGGCGACGGCATCCCCGATGTGTACGATGCTTTTCCGAATGATCCGAACTACGCCTTCAAGCTCAATGTTCCCGACGATGATGAAGCGTTGACCGTTGCTTTCGAGGACCTGTACCTGGTTGAGCGTGCCGGTGACGCCGACTACAACGATTTCGTGGCCAGTTATACGATCGAAGAGTTGTACGGGAAGGAGCCCGATCAGCCCGATCAACCAACCCTGCTCAAAACCATAAAAATCACGGCCACGGCCGTGCAAAAACTGGCCGGGTACAACCACCTCTTCGGGATAGCCATCGGCTATGAGAAAGAAGACGAGAATCTTCAGGTAAAGATTGAAGCCACCTTCTATGACGAGTTTGGATCAATAACGGTCCAGTTGAGACCGTTTGAAAACATCACCGCTCCCGCCGACTCGACCTACAAAAACAAGGCGATCGTGCCCCTGTTTTTGAGCACGAAGCACGCTATAGGCAAACAGGCTTCGGTGGTGGTGGACTTCGGGACCGGCATCCCCAGGGACAAGGTCGAGCTGGCACCCTACGATCCCTTTCTCTATGTCTACGACACCCGGTACGACATCCATCTGATCGGAAAGGATCCACTTCCCGAGATTCCCTATATCACGGAGCTGAAATCGGATGCCGGGGGTCTGTACAACTTCATGGATGATGAGGGTTTCCCCTGGGCTCTGCTGGTTCCCACCACCTGGCAGCATCCGGATGAAACCCAGTTCATCGAGGAGGTTTACCCCTTCTTCAAAGACTGGCGGAAGGACAAAGGGGCGAGCAACAGCGACTGGTATCTGCGGCGCGTGGATCCCGATAACCAGCCTCCGGGGCCTCCGTCTTCCTTCTACCCCGGCGCCTTGGAGTTCGATGCCGGCACAGCCTCAGTGCAGGAAAAGAAGCTGCAGCTCAAACTCGGCAAAGATCCCGAAGGAGGACCGGTAACCCTGCACCACAGTGATTTGCCCGGCTACATCACCATGGACCAGACCGGAGATCAGGAACTGACGGTAAAGGTGATCGATGCGCCGGCCGGGGAGCTGAATGTGTACTTCTGGTGTGAAGACGAGTGGAAAGCCCGCTCCGAGTTCGTCCCGCTGACCGTCTCCTTCGTGGA
>CAZKCQ010000354.1:0-2855 GCA_964551205.1 uncultured Spirochaetaceae bacterium | reverse complement strand
GCCGCAGCCGCATAGCTCTGAGATAAAGAGAGCATGGAAAAGGCCGTGTTGTTGGCCAGATAGATCGCCACGCCGACGAAGTAGAGGATCGCGGCCAGTGCTGCAACCGCCCCATAGCCCCTGCGGTGTATCGTGTACAGAGCGACGTACATCGGGATCGCGAAAAAGATCGCCAGCATGTTCATCAGGCCCAGGTTCCGCAGGCCCATGAACGAACTCTCCTGAAAAAGGTCGAACCAATCGGTGACCGTCATCACCCCCACCCCGCCGCGGTTTCCCCCGGGCAGAAGCGTGATGACCATCTCCAGAACCATCACCAGGACGGTGATGAGAGCCGCAACGCCGGAGGTTCTGTACAGGCTCCTATCATTGGAGGCGGTTGCCTCGGTGCCGGGAATCTGATTTCCTTCACCCATAACTGCTCCCTCCTTTGTTTACCTGCTCAGCCGCGGTCATGGGCAACGGCGGTGAGCACACTGGACACCAACAATCCGAGGACCAGAATCGGAATGAGAAAGCCGTTACTCTGCTGGCTCTTCTCATATTCCTGGCCCGGCGATGGTACGGTTACTTCCGCGGTTCGAGCTCCGCAGAAATGGCGGAGGCGATGGCCTTGGCCCAGGAAGCAATGGATTCCCAATCCCGCGAATCTTCCGTGGCCCCACCGACCTTGTCGATCATCCATTTCTCCAGGGGCTTCATCTTGCCGGTATCGATGCCGCCGTGGAATACTACGACCTCCCGGGGATGCATCGTATCGAGCAGCGGTTGCAGCGCTTTGGGAAAGCGCCAACCCTTTGTAAGCTCCACCGGGTCCCCTTTGCCCGTAGGCCCGCTGGAAAAGACCCAGAGCAACCGCTGCGAAAGCTGTTTCGCGTTCGCCTTCAGAAATCGGACTGCTTCCTTACGCCAGCGACCGATGTACACGGCGCTTCCCAGCACGACCGCTCCATAGGAGTCCAGGTCCTTCACCCGGTTCACCGGCAACACGTCGACGGAAACGCCGGCCTGGTCCAGCACCTCCCCGATCTTTTCGGCAATGCCTGCCGTAGCTCCGTACTTGGTGGCATAGACCACCAACGCCTTTGCACTCATTTCATCCTCCAATTCGTTGCTGTTGCCGCTGCCATCGCACCGGCATACAATGTTGCTGTTTTCAGGAGCTCAGGAGGTTCACGCTGAGCGTCTAAGCAGGTAGTACCGGTACTAAACGGCAATCAGGGTATGGAAGGCAATCAGATCACGAACCTTCCCGCCTCGTAGACCCGCTTTCCATCGATCGTTATGGTGCCCTCCTCGCGCATGTCGCAGAGCAAATCCCAGTGGATCGCGCTTTTGTTCACCCCGCCGGCTTCGGGGAAACTGGTTCCCAGAGCCAGATGAATCGTCCCGCCGATCTTCTCGTCGAAGAGCATGTTCTTGGTGAAGATCTTGATCTGATCATTCGTACCGACGCCAAACTCACCGACCCGCCTGGCTCCCTCGTCGCTGTCGAGCAATGCCATCAGATGATCCTGGTTCTTTTCCGCCTCCGCTTCCACGGCCCGCCCATCTTCGAAGCGCAGACGGACCCGGCCCACATCCACACCTTTGTAGATTGCCGGGAAGGAGGATTCCATCCATCCGTTGACCGTATCTTCCACCGGACAGGTAAAGATCTCCCCGTCCGGCATGTTGCATTCACCGTCGCAGTTTATGAAGGTCCTGTCTTCGATGGAGAATCTCAGGTCTATATGGGGGCTCTGCACGGCTACCGCGCGTTTGCCCGTCAGCTTTTTCACAAGTTCAGCCTGGGTTTCAGAGAGCTTCTGCCAGACGGCGACCGGTTCATCCTGGTCGGCGCAGGTGCAGGCGAACACGAAGTCTGCAAACTCGCTCAAGCTCATCTCCGCATCCTGGGCGTAGGCCGCAGTCGGCATCAAAGAGAGGATCCAGCGCATGGCTCCCTCGGCGGCTCTCTGGAGATGCAGGTTGAACAGATCAGCCCGGGCGCGGCTGTGCATTGCGATCCTCGAGCTGTCCACTTTGGATAGATTACGGGTGTTGGTTGCGGCCATGATTACAATATCGCAGTCCAAAGCGCGGACCATCTGCTCGGCCCAGGGCTCCAGGTACTCCAGCTGAGCATCGCTGCCCTCCTCATAGAGTACGCTGGCCAAACCCTCGGTGTTTCGTGTTTCCAGATAAGGAAACGGATGCCCCCCGGCTCGCAAGACTTCCCGAAAAACCGCCTCCATCAGAGGAAAAGCTTCCGGGGAGAAGGGAGATCCGGTTATGCCCGCCAGATCCCCCGGTTTCACCTTGGCGCTGTAGCGCACCAGGATTTCCGCCAGGCGATCGATGCGAGGATCGGTCATGATCAATCCCTCCGTGAACGCCGGCGATTCGCGGGATTGCCCGCTGCCGGCTCAGCCGCGCTCACGATATCACATCCGCCTGATCCGCACCAGCTCCTGTGTTTGAGGCCACCAGGGTTCGATGCCTGTCGACCCAGTTTCCCAGGGGAAGCAGCAGAATCAAGGCGAGGGTGGGGACGAATTCGAAGTTTGGGAAGGCCGCCGGCAAGGCCAGCAGAAAGATGAAGAGGATCAGCACGCCCAAGGCCCAACGACCCAGACGGTCCCTGGCTCTGGTGCGCAGCAGATACACAAGGATGCCTGCGATGAATATTCCGAACTCGGTCACCAGAGCGGCGGGGAGGGAGTTGTACAATCCGAGTCCGACCTTGGGCGAACCCCCGAACAGCAGCGGCAGGTCCGGCGGCAGCTTCTGCCCCATGCCCATGGGATGGGAGATGAAGTCCAGTACCCAGTGGCTGAATACGAGTGCTCCGATGATCAGGCCGGTACGTCCGT
>CAZKCQ010000353.1:0-2856 GCA_964551205.1 uncultured Spirochaetaceae bacterium | reverse complement strand
CGGAGAAGCAGCTCCCGCACCTCCTCCTCGCTGAAGTTGTGGGGGATGGTGACGGGAAACACGATCAACAGTCGGGGGACCTGATCCTCGGATCCACCGGCGGCGTTTCTCAGCCCGTCCTGCTCCCGTTCCCCCTGCACCAGCTGCTCCCAGATGCTGTCCGGAGTGTCCCGGTGGACCTCTTTGCCACAGTTTCTGCAGTACAGTCGCGCGGCTCGGGCGTAGAGCAGCTTGAGATGATCGTTCAGCTCGGTCATCGTGCCCACGGTGGAGCGGGAGGTCCGCACAGGGTTGACCTGGTCGATGGCGATGGCCGGAGGGATCCCCTCGATACGATCCACCTGAGGCTTGTCCATCCTGTCGAGGAACTGCCGGGTGTAGGGGGAGAAGGTCTCCACGTAGCGCCGCTGGCCCTCCGAGTACAAGGTGTCGAAAGCAAGGGAGGATTTCCCCGACCCGCTGACCCCGGTGACGACGATCAGCTTGTTGAGGGGAAGCTGCAGGTTCAGGGATTTGAGATTGTTCTGGCGGGCACCTTCGACCACTATGTGGGAGTCTGACACGTTCGCTCTCGCTTATCTTGCGGAGGATTTGCTTCCTCTAATCTAATCACTGGCAATCGGCAAAGACAAGGAGAAGCGGATGATGTTGAAAATGTTCACAGAAGAGAAGCTGAGACTCCTCCTCACTTCGCCAGCAGCACAACAGCCGACCTGCTCTTCGTCATGTAGCGGTTCTGCACCGGCAGCAACCGTTCCTGTCCGGGGACAAGGAAATCCTCCGGAGAGGGCAGACCCGTATCCATGGCCAGGTACCAGCTCTTGCCGTCGGGCGGTGCACAAATCACGAACTCCCGGCCTTGCTCCAGGGAGTTGAACATCAAAAAAAAGTCATTGTCGTCTCGGTCAGCGGCGATCTCCGCTTTGCTGCCGTCCAGCCGGTACGCCAGGAGTCGGTCCGCCTTCCCCCACTGCATCTCCCGCCCCCTCTCGTCGAACCAGGTAATGTCCGGGATGCTGTTGCGGCTGCGATCCTCGCCGCTGTAGAACTCGGGACGATGGAAGGCGGGATGATCCCTGCGGAAGGCGATCATCAGACGGGAGAAGCGAAGCACCTCCGCGTTGATCTCCCTGAAAGACCAATCGTACCAGGAGATCTCGTTGTTCTGGCAGTAGGCGTTGTTGTTGCCTTTCTGGGTCCGCAGCAGCTCGTCCCCCCCAAGCATCATAGGTGTTCCCAAAGAGAGAAACAGGGTTAGGAGGAAGTTCTTGGCCTGGCGGATGCGGATCCCCCGGATCTCCGCATCCTCGGTCGGTCCCTCCACCCCGTAGTTGGCACCGTAGTTTTGTTCGAGCCCATCCTCATTACCTTCGCCATTGGCTTCATTGTGTTTCCTGCTGTAGCTGACCAGGTCGTTCAGGGTGAAGCCGTCGTGGGAGGTCACGAAGTTGATGCTGTGAAAGGGCTTGCGCCCATCCCGAAGGTAGAGATCGGAGCTGCCGGACAGTCGGGTAGCAAAATCGGAGGCGGTGCGGGGCTCCCCATTCCAGAAACGGCGCACATCATCGCGGAAGCGGTCGTTCCACTCGGCCCAGCGGCCGCCGGGGAAGGAACCGACCTGGTAGGCCCCGGCCGCGTCCCAAGCCTCGGCGATGAGCTTGGTGTCCCGTAGCAGCGGATCCTCGGCGATGCGCTCCACCACCGGCGGGTTCTCCATGAGCTCCCCCGTAGAATCCCGTCCCAATACCGACCCCAGATCGAAACGGAATCCATCCACGTGCATCTCCACGACCCAGTAGCGAAGGCAGTCGATGATCAGGCTGCGTACGATCGGGTGGTTGCAGTTCAGGGTGTTGCCGCATCCGGTGTAGTTCTTGTAGAAACGCCGGTCTTTATCGAGGATGTAGTAGATCGAGTTATCCCATCCCCGGAAACACAGGGTCGGCCCCAGCTCGTTTCCCTCCGACGAGTGGTTGAAGACCATATCCATGATCACCTCGATCCCCGCCCTGTGCAACTCCCGCACCATCTCCTTGAACTCCACAACCTGCTGACCCCGGGCGCCGGCGCTGGCGTAGCTGCCCTTGGGAGCGAAAAAAGTCATCGTGCTGTAGCCCCAGTAGTTGGCCAGCGTCTCCCCGGTCGCAGGATTCGTTCGCTTCACCTCGTACTCGTCGAACTCCTGTACCGGCAGGAGCTCCACAGCGGTGATCCCCAACTCCTTGAAATAGGGAATCATCTCGGCCACACCCCGAAAGGTTCCCGGATGCTCGACCCCCAGTTCTTTGGAACTGGGGTGCAGGGTCAATCCCCGCACGTGGGTCTCGTAGATCACGCTATGGCGCAGGGGCAGGTTCAGGGGCCGGTCTCCCTGCCAGTCGAATTCATCGCTGACCACGATGCACTTGGGCATACCGGCGGCGTCGGAAGATTCGGAATAGGACAGATCCTTTTCGGGTGAGGTCGGGTCATAACCGCGGGCATCGGCCAGATTCCAGATGAAGGCGCCGGTAACCGCCTTGGCATAGGGATCCAGGAGCAGCTTGTTGGGATTGTAGCGATGCCCCTTGTGCGGCTCATACGGGCCGAAAACACGATACAGGTAATACTGGCCCGGGCCGATCCCGTCGACCTGTACGTGCCACAGATCCCCGGTTCGGTTTTCCCTGGGATCCAGTTTGATCACATCCGTCGGCGTCCCGTCCTGAGCATGGGTGAATAGCAGCAGCTCGACCCCGGTCGCGTGCCTGCTGAATACGGCAAACTGCACGCCCCGATCGTTCGGGATGGCGCCCAGAGGCAGAGGTTCTCCCGGCTTTACCGACTTCGTAGTGCTCATATCCGAAGCACATCGTA
>CAZKCQ010000352.1:0-2858 GCA_964551205.1 uncultured Spirochaetaceae bacterium | reverse complement strand
GCACGACCTCTGTCAGCTGATCCTCCTCCGGATAAAGGGAGACGAACACGGCCTTGTCCACCCCATGGCGGTCCAGCTCCTCAACCCAATCCAGGGCGATCTTCTCCGGAGGATCGTCATTCTCCTCGCCGAGCTCGCTGTTGTATTTCTTCTGAAATCCCTCCGACCACAGTTCAAACGCCCGCCTGTACCCACCATCCTTCCCGGCAAGCTTCTGCCTGAACCAGCGATTGGTTCCTGCCGTCATGAGATGCATGTGGGCATCTACAATTTCTATGCCGTCAATCATCGCCGCTCCACCGCTTCATCGTGTTACTACACATCGTTACTGCTTCAAAAACTCCAGGATGGCCAGGGTGCCCTCCATCTCGAGAACCACCGCCGGCATCTGCCGGTAACTGTAGAGAACCTTGGCGCCCCTGCTGCTGCTCAACCGATAGCCGTTCATGCGGATGCGAACAGGCAGCCCCGGAGCGGTGGTACGGATCTCCAGACGGTTGCCCTCCAGCCAGCGATACTCCACGCCGATCTCATCCTGTTGCTCCAGCGTCCTGTGGGCCTCCCGGATGGATACGAAGCGAATCCACGGGTAGTGTTTGTTGAGGAAATCGAGCATGCCGGCGAACTCTCGCTTGAGCTCCTCCCAGCTCATGCCCTGGGATCGATGAAGATCGAAGATGTCGTCTGCGTGGATGAAGTGGGCCCAGATCCCGGCACCCGAAGCTGCGGCCACGGCAAGCTGACGCGCCTCCGGGGTAAAGGGATAGCCGCTTGAGATCCGGGGAATCAGATACACATCCTTAAATCGTGGATGCGGTCCGAACTCACTGCGGGTTTCCTCACCCATCCCGGAGCGCAGAAAGGACATCACTTTGATAGAGGGAAATACGTTGTGTACAGCGGCGATCCCCGTCTCGGAGATGATGTTGTTGGGTGCGATGTAGGCATAAGGAAGGCTGTACTCCCCGAACAGGCTGATCCATTCCTCCCTGGCCGCCCGGAGGGACTGCTCCATGGCCTTCTGGGAAGGCCAGACCGCCACGTTGACCTTGGTCTTGTTCTCCGTCAACGAGATGTGGTTGTACCCGTGGAAACCCAGCTCCTGGCCGCTCTCCAGGATCTCCCGGGCGATTTTCACGGTAGCCTGATGCTCGGCCACAAAAAACTCGCCGCTGCCGAAGGGAGGCTCGGTGTCGGCGTTGTAGTTGAACACCAGGTAGCTGGCGTAGGGAATCCCCCGCCGCGCAAATAACTCTTTAATATCCGGCCAGAACTGCCGGGTGTAGTACTCCGTATCCGTTGTCGACAGCGGCGCCTTGACCACATTGAACATCGGGATCGGCCAGTCATCCACGAACATGATGCCCAGTCCGGCGGTGGCGGCGACTCCCACCGGCCGCACGTAGAGGAAGGACTCCAGGATGAATCCCTGGAAATCACCGGTGAGAAAACCGTTCCAATTCCAGCTGAGCACGCAGCCGTTGCTCCTGGACACGCTCCACAGCAGGGGATGGTTCTCTTTGTGGCTGTAAGCCAGGATCTGGGCATCCGAGGCCGGAGAGGTTGTGCCGGACAGCCACTGGAAGGTCGACTCCTCCAGGGAAAGCCCCTCCCCCAGGAGGAAGCCCTCATGGAAGCGATAGCCTGTTTTGGCAGCCGGTTTGCCCCGCCCGCGGGTCTGACCCAGGACCGAGGCCAGCTTCTGAAAGTCTCCACCCACCAGGGAGACCACTCCGCCCCCCTGGTCGAGAAAGTCCTCCAGAACCTTTGGATCCAGACCGGTGTCGTTTTTCAGGATCAATCCCACCGCTGTAAACGGACGCAGGTCCCCCGGAACCAGCAGGGAGAGCTGCTGTCTCTCGATAACCTCGAAGGGCAGCTTGGCCCTTTTCAGCAGCGCAGTTGTGTACTCCAGGGTCTTGGCGGTTGCCGCCTCGCCGCTCTCGGCAAGAAGGGCGATCCGTTCCCACATAGCCTGGGGGAAGAGAGCCTCTTTGAGAAACTCCTCCACGTTGAGCAGCAGCTTGACCTTACCCGCCTCCTGGCGATAGATGTAGCGGGACAGGGCGAAGCCCCCGTTGCGGTTGGTCACGATTACCGGGCTGGGATCGTAGTTGCGGTCGGTCCTTTCGATCGAAAGATAGACCTTGAGATCGCGGTCGTGCTGGAGGAAGCGGTAGAAGAAGGCCGATTTCTGCAGATCCTGCGACCCCTGATACTCGACCATGCGGGAATCCTTGCTCACGATTCTCAAGACCCCTGCATCCTGGGTCCAGTCGCCGAAGTACATGATCCCCAATCGGGAGAGGGTCGGGTTGAGCCGGCCGGGCACCACGTAGGCCTTGCTGTCCCGATCCTGATAGGCCCCGAAATTGTCGAACACCAGAACCTTGATCCCCCGGTCCATCGCATCGTCCAGGAACCCCAGATAGCGCTCCGGACTGCTCATGGACGCGCCCCGGTACCAGCTGATCACGGCCCGGACCTGATCCATGGTACCGGAGTCGGGGATCCCCTTGTCAATATCCCAGTATCGAAGGGTGAAACCCATCTGCCTGAGCGGTCGGGAGAGGTAGAAAAAAATCTCATTCTCCCTCTCCGTCTGCCCCTCAGAAGATTTGTAGAGAGCCAGGATCTCCCGTTCGAAGCTCAAGGAGAAGGCCCCCTGAACGGGAACCAACAGCAGGACGAGCAAGATGACACCTAATAGCCGTAATCGAAATCTCATATCAACAACCCTTCCATATACTCTCGTTCAAATGTAGCCCTGCCTCCTCCAGTCGACAACGGAACACGGACAGGCCCGTGATGCCACAGCGCCGCTACGGCGCCAGCAGCCTGGGCAGCTGTGAGGAAAA
>CAZKCQ010000351.1:0-2870 GCA_964551205.1 uncultured Spirochaetaceae bacterium | reverse complement strand
TCCTCCTGATCGAAGATGTACAGAACCAGCTCGCTGTCCTCTTCCACGATGTAGGGGATGGAGATCGGCCCGCCGGGATGCTTCATGGCCAGGATGGTGGTATTACCCTCCTCCGAGATCGAGTCCAGGGTGATGTCCACCATGATCGGATATTTGGGAAGCACGTACTCGAACACACCGAAAACCTGACCGCGGGGAATCCGTTCGGGACGAGTCATGGTCAGCTGAACCACCGAGCCGTAGGGCACCTCGCTCTGTGCCTCCGGTGTCTGGGCAACGATCACCCCGGCTTTCTCCTCCCCCTCCGCGCGTTTGACAGAGAAGATAAAGGGAAAATTCGCACTGGAAAGCTGGGCGATGGCATTCTGGAACTCCATGTCTATAAACTCCGGAACCTCCACCAGCTCCCCCCTGGGCCCGCGGCTGACGACCAGCTCCAGCTCGGTGACGCTGTCGATCACGGTACCGGGCTCGGGCTTCTGAGCCAGGATCGTGCCTGCGGGTTCAGGATCGAAGACGTAGGATACCGGCTCTTTGATCTTCAGGAGGGCTCGATAAGAGGCGAAGAGGGTCTGCAGGTGGATCTGCACGTCCTCAAGCTTCTGCCCCACGTAGTCCTCCACCCTGTCGATGACCGGACCCCGACTCACCGTCAGAATGATTCTCCGGCCTGCGCGAACGATCGTTCCGGAGGACGGTCGCTGCTCGATCACTATCCCCTTTTCATAGTCGGAGGAATAGCGGACCTGGAGGCGGGGATACAGCTCTTTTTCCTGCAGCTCCATGAGCGCGGCGATCAGCTCCTTGTTTTCCACATTCGGTACCAGGACCTCCTCAGCGCCCCGAACCGACAGCCAGAAGGTAGTAAAACCGATCAGGACCATGAGCACGAACGTGGCCACGATCAGGAGAATAACCAGTTTGAAGTTTCGTCGTTCAGGAGGGTCCTTCTGGTTTGGAAATATCCGCGTGATGCTGCTCATCGCTATTCTCCCAGCTGTGCACCGATGAAATCTTTCTGACCGTTGAGAAAGGAGCGCCAGTCCAGAGGCTTCTTGGCCTGAAGCTGCAGCCTGGAAACGCACAACACCCCCGCCCCGGTGTTCACCAGAATACCATACCGATTGTCGATGGCAAGCACAAGTCCCCGCTTCCTGCCGCTGGTGTCAACGCCTTGCTGAAACACCCCCCCTTCCAGGAGGTTCAGACGCTGGCCGCCCCAGGTTGTGAAGGCCCGCGGCCAGGGATCGTAGGCCCGGATCATGCGCTCGATCACAGCGGCTGCGGCGCTCCAATCGATCCGTCCGTCCTCCTTGCTCACCAGCCTGCAGTAGCTGGCCTTGGACTCATCCTGCGGAAGCGGGCGGATCCGTTCCTGGGCCAGCTCCTTGAGGGTGGTCGGAAGAAGCTCGGCCCCCAGCTCGGCCAGGATCCGGGAGAGGGAGCCTGTGGTTTCCTGCCCGGTCAAAGGCAACGAACGGGTGCGCAGGATATCCCCCGCATCCATCTTCGGGGCCACCTTCTGTACGGTCACCCCGGTCTCGGATTCACCGCTCAGGATTACAGCCGTAATGGGCGAAGGGCCCCTGTACTTGGGGAGAAGGGAGGCGTGCAGGTTGATTCCGCCTTGAGGGAAAAGCTCGAGGAACTTCCTGCGGAAGATCCGCCCGTAAGCCACAACCACGAGGAGCTCGGGCTGGAAAGCACGCACCTGCTCTAGGAAAGGTCCATCCAACTCCCGAGGCTGGAGAACCGGAAGATCCAGGGCCAATGCTTTCTGCTTCACCGGCGTGGCAATCGCCTGCTTACCTCTGCCTGCCGGTCTGTCGGGATTGGTGAGCACGGCGGTGATGGGAAATTCCGTGTGAACAGCCACCAGCGAGGGTACGGCAAGATCCGGACTGCCTGCGAAGAGGATGCGCATCAGCTGTTGCTGACTATTTCGTAGCGTTTGACCAGCCGTTCCCGTTTTTTGGAATCAAGACGGTCGATGAACAACACTCCGTTCAGGTGGTCTATCTCATGCTGGATCACCCGGGCCTGCATATCGTCGGCATCCAAGGAAAAAGGCCGGCCTTTGAGATTCCAGGCCTGGATCCTCACCTGGCTGGGACGGATTACATCGGCGTTGACCTCTGGGATGCTGAGACAACCCTCTTCGTAGGAGTTCTGATCCACTGAGGTTTCCACTATCTCTGGATTGATGAACACGCGTGGTCCGTATTTCGGGATATCGGTGATGAACAGCCGGATCAGCTTGCCCACCTGTACTGCTGCCAGCCCGACCCCCTTGTTGGCGTACAAGGTTTCGAACATCTGCTCGGCCAGAGTCTGGATCTCTCCGTCGAACTCGGGAACCAGAATCGAGTGCTTATACAATCGGTCATCGCCAAGGGTGACTATATTCAACATTTACTATGTCCTGAAATAACATTACTAAAGGCACCGGTGAAAGTCAACGAACCACCGCCCCGCTCACAGCAACGAGACCGGATCCACGTCCACCTCCACGTAGACCCCGGCGGGAACCTGAAAACGCGCCAGACTGCGCTGGACCTGGGTATGGAGGTTCCGGAAATGATCGGAACGAAAGATCAGATGGTTCCTGTGGTTGCCGGCGATGACCGAGAGGGGACATTCCACAGGTCCCAGCACCTCAACACGCCTCGCCCCCGGCTCGGCGTCCGCAAGGCCCTGGGCAAAGCCAGCGGCGGCGGCTCGGGACCTGGCGGCGCTGCGGGCTCGGAACACCAGGCGGATCAGGCGCGTAAAGGGTGGAAAACCCAGGGCTTTTCGTACCTGCAGTTCCTTTTTATAGAAGGTGTCCAGATCCGCCCTGGCTGCCAGGTGGATCGTTTCGTTGTTGGGGA
>CAZKCQ010000350.1:0-2872 GCA_964551205.1 uncultured Spirochaetaceae bacterium | reverse complement strand
TCGAGGGATCCTGAACGTCCTGGTAGCCGCCCAGGTTGAGCTCGAAGTTGGACAAAGCGGTGGAGCAGCGCGGGCAGTAGGGAAGGATATAAAAGCCCTCGTACAGCAGCTGCCGGTGCCACAGTTCCTGCATGATCCACCAGATCGACTCCATGTAATCCGGTTCCATGGTCTTGTAGTCGTTGTCGAAGTCGACCCACCTTCCCAGGCGGGTGATCACGGTGCGCCACTCCGAGGTGTAGCGCAGCACGATCGAACGGCAGGCCTCGTTGAAGCGGGCGATCCCGTACTCCTCTATCTGCCTCTTGCCCGAGATCCCCAGCTCCTTTTCCATCTCGTACTCCACGGGCAGGCCGTGGCAGTCCCAGCCGAAGCGGCGCTCGACCTTCAATCCCTGCATCGCTTTGTAGCGGGGGATGATGTCTTTGATGGTGCCGGGCACGAAGTGTCCAAAATGAGGCAGGCCGGTTGCAAAGGGCGGGCCGTCGTAGAACACGTACTCCTCCCGCCCCTCCCGCTGCCGGATCGATTTCTCGAATATTTTTTGCTTCTGCCAGAACTCGAGTACTCCCTCCTCCATCTTGGGGAAACTGAGTTTGGGATCAACAGCTTTATACACGAATGCCTCCGCCAACGGCTAGTTTTCTTTCAGAATGTCCTCGTCGTACCGTTCCTGGGCCCAATCCCGGTGCTTGCGTTCCTCGTCGGCAAGCAGGGCGAACATGCTCCGCACATCCGCGCTGGTCGTCAACGCTTCCAGCTTGCGGTACAGCTGCTCGGCCTCGCGCTCCTTGCGGATCACCAGGATGAGGAAATCCCCGTAATCCATATTAGGGGAGAAGGGAACCTCAACCAGGATATCCCCAAGACCCAGGTCCTCACCTGCGGCCGGGGTAAACAGAGCCGCGCTGCTCTGCCCCTGTTTCAAAGCGGCCAGTTTCAGTTCGTGCTCCTTTTCCATCTCCGCCATCGACAGCAGCAGCTCGCTGAAACCCCGCCGCCGGGTCTGTCCCGCGTAGCTCAAATAGGTGCCTTGAGCTTCCCGCTCCCTCTGTATGGCAAAATCGATGATATCCTCGATGTTTTCCGGTCGTGTCGGATCCGTCATGGGGCGATTCTAAACCGAATGGCCGGGCAGTGTCAAAGATGGTGCGCTCGCTTCAGCCTCGCGTTGACAATTCGCACCGTGTTCAGCTAAACTAGTTTTGCTGCAGATTCCAGGCAATGCATGAAAACTAAGTCCGATCAAAAAGAGACAGCTTCCTCTACGAATGAGACCAGGATCACCGCCCTCACCCTGCTCAAGAGCTTCTACGACGAGCAGATCTTCAACATCCTGATCAAGGACTTCTACAATTCGAACGGGGAGGTCAGCCTGGCGGCGATCAACGCCTCCGCCTCTCTGGGCAATGAGGCCGCCATACCCCACCTGTGTACCATCATAGAGAAGGGGAAACCCGCCCAAAAGCAGGCGGCGATCCGAACGCTCACGAAGATCAAAGCCCCCTCCTCGATAAACCGGCTGGTCGAGTATTTTACCTTTTTCCAGGACCGCGAAATCCGACGGGAATTGCTGCGCACGATCACGGCCATCTCGCCGGTGCATCCCAAGACCCTCGAGCTTACCCGCGCACTGCTACAGGATAGCGCCGGCGGCCAGGAGTACTTCGATATCGTCCTGCCCGCTTTGCTGGAGGCGGGAGAACTGAAGCCCGTCAAGAACAACCTGGCAAAAGCCAATCCGGAGGTCCAGCGCTCGGTCTTTACGAAGCTCCTGGATATTACCCGCCAGCAAGCGGAGGGTTTCATCGAGTATTTCCGCGATCAGATGCACCAGTTCGACCCTCACACGCTGGGTTGTTTTCTCTGCGCCTACGAGCTCAAGATCTCCAATCCCCGCAACAACTTCGTTATCGACACCCTCCAGAGCGTGGATCCCAGGGCCACGACCTCCTTCCTCATCACCCTGTCCGGGTATCAGGGACGGGTGGAGAATCCCCAGCGGCTCTATCGGCTGCTGCTGAAGATGCCCTATGTGGATATGGACACCGAAAGCCTGACCGGGAATTTCCTGGGCAAGATCATGGAGGAGGTGAAGAAGGAATCCCCCCTGCTGCTGAATGAGTTCACCTTTTCGACGGCAACCAACCTGGAGGCGGTTTTCGCCAAACTCAAGGGCCAGTACGTATCCCTGAAGGACATCAAGGAAAAAGAGGCCCTGCTGGCCGTGGTGTTTACGAAGCTGTTGGAGCAGTACGCCACGGCGGAGATCCTGAAGGAGACGCAAAACTACTTCAAGTCCGATTCCGCCTTCAACGCGGAGGGCATCATCGCCAAACTGCGGGAGGTGATGATCGCCGCCCCGTCGGATGACAAGAATCGATTGGATGCCTGTCTGCGGCTGTTCGCAATCGACGGCCGCATTCCCAGGCTCAACGTTTTGCAGATCCTCAGCCGGGCCAACCTCAACAACCCCCTGCTGGCCCGTCGGCTGAACCGGCTGGTCCGGCTGGTCGGTACTCTGGAGATCCGCAATTCCGGCAAGAAGGTCCTCGAGATCCTGAACTTCGCCCGGGGGGAACGCGTTCCCTATCTGGAAGAAACCGCAGTCGTGTCGCTGTGCCAGCTGCTCAACCGTACGGCGATCGAGCATGCCCAGGTGGTCTTCAGCGAGATCGGTAAACACCCTAACTCCCTGCGGGGATACATCCGCGGCGCCCGTTTCGTTCCCGCAAAAATCTTCATCAATCCGCTGCTCAAGGTGCTATTGAATCCCAAGATCCCCGGTAGAATCAGGGCCCTGACGGTGGATTCCCTCAAGAGCATGAACCTGGGGGACATTCGGGGTGCCCTTCCTCTGCTGATTCGCGCC
>CAZKCQ010000349.1:0-2877 GCA_964551205.1 uncultured Spirochaetaceae bacterium | reverse complement strand
CCACCTGAACCTCGCAGTTGTCTCCGGGCATGACCATCTGCCTGTCCTCGGGCAGGGTCACCGAACCGGTGATGTCAGTGGTTCGGAAGTAGAACTGCGGACGATAACCCGAGAAGAACGGCGAGTGACGACCGCCCTCTTCCTTGGTCAGAGCGACGATCTGAGCCTTGAACTTGTGATGAGGGGTGATGGTCCCCGGTTTGGCCAGAACCTGGCCCCTCTGGACGTCGTTTTTCTCCACACCCCGTAGCAGACAGCCGACATTGTCTCCGGCCTGTCCCTCATCCAGGATTTTGTTGAACATCTCCACGCCGGTCACCACGGTCTTGCGGGTGTCCTTGATGCCGACGATTTCCACCTCTTCGCCGACCTTGATCACCCCGCGCTCGATCCTGCCGGTGACCACGGTCCCGCGGCCGGAGATGGAGAACACATCCTCGATCGGCATCTGGAAGGGCCTGTCCATGGGCCGTTCGGGCAGAGGGAAGTACTCATCCATGGTCTTGAGCAGCTCCACCACCGGCTTGATCGCTTCCTCATCCGTCGGGTTTTCCATAGCTTTCAGAGCAGATCCTTTGACGATGGGGATCTCATCTCCCGGAAACTCGTATTCCTTGAGCACATCCCGGATCTCTTCTTCGACCAGCTCGATCAGGTCGGGATCGTCCACCTGGTCGGTCTTGTTGAGGAACACCACGATGGCGGGTACACCGACCTGGCGGGCCAGAAGGATGTGCTCCCGGGTCTGCGGCATGACCGAATCAGGGGCCGAAACGACCAGGACCGAGCCGTCCATCTGGGCTGCACCGGTGATCATGTTCTTGATGTAGTCGGCGTGGCCCGGGCAGTCGACGTGGGCGTAGTGCCTGTTTTCGGTCTGGTACTCTACGTGACGGGTGTTGATGGTGATACCCCGCGCCTTCTCTTCCGGGGCGTTGTCGATATCCTCGAACTTCATCAACTTGTCGCCGTATTTGGCATTGCAATACATGGTAATCGCCGCAGTCAGGGTCGTTTTACCATGATCCACGTGACCAATCGTCCCAACGTTGATGTGGGGTTTGGTCCTTTCAAACTTTGCCTTTGCCATGCTAACCTCCTTGCACTTATCGGCAAATCAATTCCTGATTTATGTTGTGCCCCGAACCTTCCGTACTATTTCATCCTGGACGGACTGGGGGGTCGGCTGGTAGAGGGAAAACTGCATGGTGTGGTTGGCTCGCCCCTGAGAGAGACTCCGCAGTCGGGTCGTGTACCCGAACAGAAGTCGCAGCGGAACGAGGGCTCTCACCACCTTACCCCCATGCCGATCTTCAATCCCTTCCACTCTTCCCATTCGCCCCATGAGATCCGAGATCAGATCTCCCAGATACTCCTCCGGGGTGAAAACCTCCACTCCCATGATCGGTTCCAGGATGGTCGGTTTGGCTCTTTCAAGCCCGATCTTGTAGGCCATCGAGGCAGCAATCCGAAAGGCCATCTCGTTGGAATCCACCTCGTGGTACGATCCACCGAGCAGAATCGCCCGGAAATCCACCATCGGATAGCCAATCAGGACTCCGTTGGTCCGGGCCTCCTCTATCCCCTTCTGGACAGCAGGAATGTAGCCTTGCGGTATACCGCCGCCTACGCTTTTATTTTCAAATAGAAACCCCGTCCCCGTGGGAAGCGGCTCGAATCGCATCACCACGTGGCCATATTGGCCTCGGCCTCCGCTTTGCCGAATGAACTTTCCTTCAGCCTCGGCGCTGGCCGTTATGGTTTCCCTGTAGGCCACCTCCGGCTTGCCGATTGTCGCCTCGACCTTGTATTCGCGAAACAACCGCGCCAACAGAATTTCCAGGTGCAGCTCCCCCATTCCGGAAAGGATCGTCTGACCGGTGTCTCTGTCATAACGGATCCGGAAGGTAGGGTCTTCATCCAAGAGCTTCCGGATGGCGGTGCTCAAGTCTTCAGAATCGGCCTTGGTCTTGGGCTCTATCGCGATGGAGACGACAGGCTCCGGGAACACCATCGACTCGAGAAGCACGGGACTGTTTTCCTGGCAGAGGGAATCTCCGGTGTGGACTTTTTTCAAGCCCACCGCCGCTGCTATATCCCCCGCGTAAACCTCTGCGATCTGCTCCCGATCGTTGGCATGCATTCGCAGCAGCCTGTGTACCCGTTCTCTTCGCGCCGCCGTAGCGTTGTACACCGTGCCTCCCGTTTTCAGGGCTCCGCTGTACACCCGGAAGTAAGCCAGTTTGCCCACGTAAGGATCGCTCATGATCTTGAACACCAGAGCGGTAAAAGGCTGATCCGCTCCCGGGATCACGGTTACATAATCCCCAGTGTTCGGCCGGATCGCCACGACGGCTTCGGTCTCCAGCGGAGAGGGCAGATAGTCCAAAACCGCATCGAGCAGGGTTTGGATGCCCTTGTTCTTGAAAGCCGCTCCGCAGAGTACGGGAAATATCTTCCCCTCGATTGTTGCCCTACGCAGCACCCCCTTGATACGCTCCGGTCCGATTTGTCCGCCCTCCAGGTACTCTTCCAGAAAGCTATCGTCGGTTTCGGACAAACGTTCCAGCAAGGAGGCTCGCATCTCAGCCGCTCTTTCGGCCAGGGCCTGGGGCGGCTCGGCTACGCGGTACCGCGCACCCAGAACGTCTTCATCCCAAAGATAGGCCTTCATCTCGATTAGGTCGATCACCCCGAGGAAATCCGACTCCGCCCCGATGGGCAGCTGGATCGCCGTAGCGTTCGCGCCGAGGCGCCGATGAAGCTCTTCGATGACCCCTTCGAAACGCGCCCCGGTACGATCCATTTTGTTGATGAAGACAATCCGCGGGATCTTGTAACGGCCCGCCTGTTTCCAGACCGTTTCACTCTGCGGCT
>CAZKCQ010000348.1:0-2880 GCA_964551205.1 uncultured Spirochaetaceae bacterium | reverse complement strand
AGAGCCTGTTTCTCATCCTGGATGACGCCTTTCAATACTCCGACTGGCAGCGCAGGGAGCACCTGGTACGGCAGGCCGTGCAGGCCGTCCAATCCGGCTGGCAGGTGATCTATCTCACCATGGACGACGATATCCGGGATCGCTTCCGCACCGCCGCCGAAGCCCTGGGTGAGGGGATGTTCCGGCTCATCGAGCTTTGATATCCTTACCACCCCTCGAAGGATGGAGGGGGCAGTTTTCGGTTGATTTCCTCCAGGCGATAACCGAATCCCGAACCGGCCACCGAGTCCAAACTGATCGTACCCTGGCGTCGCCTGTACAGACCCGGGTGGACCTGTGCCTCCGGATCCGAAGCCGCAGGATAGAACTGGGATGCATTCGTCTCTATCCCCATTATCGTTCCGGCATGCGATCCCAGAAGGGCATGAGGAATCATGGCCAGCATGGGATTCGTCAGATCCTGAACCATCAGGGTCATTCCGTGCGCCCTGGCCCAACAGAGGCTCAAGATGGCACCGGTCTGGGTTTTACAGGTCTTGAGAGCCACGCCTGTCCACCCCAGAGATCTCCCTAATCGGATCATATCCCAGTCATGGGCGCTCTCATCCAAAAACAGGGGCTTGCGGGCACTTATGCTGTGAACATCGATCTGGTGGCGCTTCAAATCATAGGGGAAAGGTTGCTCGATGTAGAGGATCATCTGATATATCCGGGGATGTTCCAGCAGAAGCCTATCGAGCACTTCAATGACATAGGCGGGATCCTCCACGGTGCAGTTGAAATCCGCCGACAACCACAACACCCCTCTCTGCAGGGCGATCTCACCGACTTCTACCATCCGCTGGTAGTCCCATTGAAGATCATTACCCCTGAGCTTGACTTTCAAGCAGGTCAAACCGTCCGCCGCGATCCAATCCTCCAGCACAACCGGATAACCATCCTGCGGCTCAGTCCCTGTTTTCTCCGTTTCCCGCAGCAAATCCTTTCCCCCTACCAGGTGCCAGGCAGGGATCCGGGTTGGTGGAGGTGTTACCAGGAAGTCATTCGGGAAAAACCCGTGGAAGCCGATCTTCGTTCCTTCAGCGGCGGTCAGGTAGGAACTGAGATCCCGATTCATGAAGGGCGGGCAGTAGGTATCGTAAACGGGAAGGTTGTACAGTTTTCCGTAGGCATCATGCAGAGCGATATCAAAGGCGGAGCAGCACACCAGGGAGGCCAACCGGGGCATTTTTTCCTCTTTTCTGTTATGAGAATCGAGTAGATCGGGCAGGAGATCCAGCTGGAAACCGTGGCTGATTTCCAACGGATGTCCCAGTTGATCGTAACCCTGCCAGGCCCGAGCCAGCACAAGGCTGAACTCCTGTACGGATCTCAGACGCCGGGCAAAAGGAAGGGTGCTTGCCCAGCACCACTGAACCATGAGCGGAGTCTCACCCCAACCCCAGGAGCTTTGGCCGGCCCGGTTTTCAATAAGCACGGCGGCTCTGGCACAGGTAACCTCGGTCGTCACTTCCTGACCGAACTTCAGGGGCACCCTCATGGTGACGGGGATAAAGTAGAGGCGTACACCGTTCACCCGGATGTCATAATCGTTGCTCACGCCTGCTCCCGTTCGCCCAGCACCGACGGCGGGTGGCCGTTACCGCCGATAATCCGCTTGATTTCCAGGGTCAGTTTGAGTCGTTCGATCAGCTTCTCCAGGGCCGGCACCGCCTTGTGGATACGCTCCCGGGTGGAGGTCATTTCCAGAAATGCCTGCTTTTCGTCGAGGGAAAATCCCTGACTGCCGGCCAGCACGAAGGAGATTTCCTTCAACTCCATGGCTCCCGAACCGTCGTGGGCCGATTCCGAACCCAGGAGACGGGACAGCTCATCGTGGAGGATCAGGCCTTTGAGCGCCATTTCCCTGTCCCGGTCCTCCAACTCCTCCTCTTCGTCGTCGAAAAATTCGGCCCGACACTGGAGGAAGGGTTTGCTCTCATCCCGCTCGCCGATCAGGAATCGTCGCTCCCCGACCGTCATGATATCGAGTTTTCCATCTTCGTAGCGTTTCAACACTTCAGTGATCCGCGCCGTACAACCCATTGACTTGATCTGCGAGCCTGTGTAGGCAACCATCCCAAACACATCCTCCGTCTCCAAGCACTCCCCGATCATCTGTTTGTACCGTTCCTCGAATATATGTAGGGGCAGGGGAAGACCGGGGAGGAGCACCACGCCGAGGGGGAAAAGGGGTATCAGGGTTTTTTCCGCCATCCGCTTCTCCTATGACAGGGTTTGTTCAAGGATAGCAGTTTTTCCCGGAAAAGGGGAATGGGCCCGCTCAGCCCGCGTCTGCACCGGATCGACGGTTCAGGGTAGTCTCACTGACGATCCGATTGCGGCCCAACTGTTTTGCCTGGTACATCAGTGAGTCGGCTCTGCGGATCAGCTGTTCGGCGTTGCCGCCGCTGTACTCCGACACGCCGCCGCTGATGGTGACGTGAAGCTGGGGCTCCAACCACACTTGCGCCTCCACATCCTTGCGAATGCGCTCCGCCACCAAAGCGGCTTCGATGCAGTCGGTCTCGGGCAGAACGATGAGAAACTCCTCGCCACCGTATCTTCCGATCAGATCCGAATCCCGCATGGTATAGCGGAAGATCTGGGCGACCCGCTGCAGCACCGAGTCGCCGATCTGATGGCCGAAGAAATCATTCACCCGCTTGAAATGGTCCAGGTCAAACATGATCACCGAAAGTTTTTTCCGGTAGCGCTTGGCCTCTCCCACCTCCTGGTCGAAACGTTCCAAGGCATAGGTCCTGTTGTACACCCCCGTGAGCCCGTCGGTGATCGAGGTGATCTGGAGGGTGATCTTCTCCTCCCGAAGCTGCCGGTTAG
>CAZKCQ010000347.1:0-2895 GCA_964551205.1 uncultured Spirochaetaceae bacterium | reverse complement strand
CGTGATCTCGTAGTCGCTGTAGATCATGGAGTCCAGCAGCTTTCCCAGATCCCGCAGTGGGTCGATATCCCCCAGAGGATGAACCACCGCTTCGTCGACGAAGGCCCGCAGCACCACGGCCACCGCGTCGCTGGTTCGCAGCTCCCCCAGGGCAGCGGCGCTGATTCCCCCCCGTTCGCCGAACTGCAGGGGCAGGTCTTTGAGCAGCACGCCGGCCTGGACCTGCTTCTTCTTTCCGAACAGAGCCGCCAGCTCGGCGACCCGGGCATCGGGAACTGCCACCTCGGCCAGGTGGACCTGCTGGTAGCCCCCGGCCTGCTGCCCGGACAGGGAATTGAAGATGGTGGTCTTGCCGCAGAAGGGAAGTCCGATCAGACAGGTTTCCATAGTTCTTTATAGCAGGAAGGCGTCGCTTCAGTCCATTGTCTTTTTCCCAGCGGCGGGGTATCAATGTAGGGGATGAAGCTCCGTTACTTCTGCGACCTCTGCGGTACCGAGGTGCCCAAAAACACGATCCGCTGCCCCAGCTGCGGCCGCTACTTCACGGCCATCCAGTGTCCGCGCTGCGGCTTCCGGGGAGAGGAGAAGGACTTCGCCCAGGGCTGCCCCAGGTGCGGCTACATGAAGATCGCGGCCGGAGCCGCGGGTACCGGTCCCTCTGGCGGTTCGGACAGCAGCGGCACTGCCCGCCCGGCCGGACGGAGCAAAGCCCGGGGCCGCCGGAAACGCACTGCCCCCTCCCGTGCCGCCGGCTCTCCCCTCGTTCAGAGGCCGCCTGCGCCCTCAGCCCCGGTGGGCGTCTACCGTCTGATCGGGATCTGCCTCACCCTGATCCTGATCGTTCTGGTGGTGATCCTCTTTCTGCGCTGACTGCGCCCCGCTGGGGCGCCCAGCTAGTTGAGAATCCCCAGTCCGACTCCACCGAGCAGATAGTAGTCCTGCCAATCTCTGAACTCCCCGGCCACCGAGGCGGAGAGGAACAGCTGGGTGTCCGGGAAAAGCCAGTGCACCTCCAACGCGGTCTGCAGTGGGAGGTCTATCCTGAATCCCTCGTCGAACTGGTCAAAACGGAGGCTGCGCAGGGACAGGGAAGCCCCCACGATCAGGGGGGACATGTCCAGCAGCAGGCCGAAGCGCCCGTACATCCAGCCGTAGCCGTAAGCCCTGGGTGCGGGGGTGTAGTCCGTATCGTAGCTCACCGCCTGCCAGGACCATATCACCTCGGGGGCGAAGAGGATCGCCAGAGGGCCCAGGTGCAGGCCGGTGGGCAGGCCTACGGACAGGCCCCTGTAGTTGGCCAGGGTGTCGTCGTGGGTATTCTGAAAGGTGAGCTTGACCTGTGCGGCGCTGCTCAGATCAAAGGTCCTCGTCGGCCGCAGCAGGGAGGCCTTGAAGGCGGCGCTGGCGAACCAGGGCATAAATAAAGTCTCGTCCTTATAGCCTATGATCCCGCCTATGGAGGCGTCCAGCTCGAAGAGATTCCGCGGTCCCATCCCCATGCGCAGCCCCAGATTGACCGGAACCCGGACGATGGTGTCGGCTCCGGCTCCGCTGGCGTGGGCCAGGGCCAGGGTGGATAGCTGGACGCTGCCACCGGGCACGATGTCGGCGGTTGGAACGTAGAGCAGGCCGGCACTGCCGCTCCACAGGCTGCGGAAGCGAAGAACGATGGAGCTGTCGATCAGCACCCCCAGCTGCGCCGAGTCCTGCTCCCCCGTTTGCTCGCCCACAGCCTCGATGCGCACGGTGTAGCTTCCGTCGGGCAGGGGATTCCCATTCGCCCCGCGGCCGTCCCACTCGAAGCCCTGCTGCCAGGTGTCGAATCGGCCCAGATCCAGGGATAGTACGGTCTGATCCTGCGGGTCCAGGATGACGGCCCGGCCGCTTCCGTAGTTGCTCACCTGGAACCCGATCCGGGCCTTTCCCAACAGGCCGCCATTGCGGGGATTGAAGACCGTACGATTGGACCGCAGTTTGGAAATAGAGAAACCCGTCTCCCTCAGGGTCACGGAGATCTCCGTCACTCTGCGCTCGTGGATCTCCACCGGCAGGCTTTCCTCCTCGTAGCCGAAGGCCCGGACGCGGATCGTACGGGTTCCGACGGACAGCTCGTGCAGCCTGTCGGCGGGCACCCACATTGAGCCATAGTTGATCTCCGCATCGGGAGGAAAGGTTTCGATTTTCAGGAAGCCCGTGATCTTGTCCAGGTTGTAATAGAAGGATTCGTAGTCTCCGGAGTAGAAGATCCACTCGTTCTCGCTGTAGTATCCCTCCATCTTGAGGGTGATCTTGTAGCTTCCCGGGTCGATATCGTCGATCCGCAGGGGCGTGATCCCCATATAGCGGTTGTTCAGGTACACATCGGCGCCGGAGGGAGTGGACCTGATGCTCACTCCGGTGTCCTCCTCTGCCGAGGCCAGGGCGTCGAAAAACGACCCCCCCTCCTCATCATCTTCATCCGAGTCTTGGCTTCTTTTGGTGGTGTCTTTCTTGTCGCGCTCCGCCGCGTCTCCCAGAAGCGATCCGCTGGTGGTGGAGCAGGCCAGCAGGGCCCAGAGGAGGAAGAATCCCAGGAAAAAGATAGCCGCTCGCTTCATGTTACCAATGTAGCGCACCTGTTTCGCGGATTGCAACGTAAGGCCGGACTTTTTTTGTGCCCGAAAGAGCCGATAAATTAAATGAAAAGCGCATGTTCCGTAACTTTGTTGTCTTCCGGGCAGCCCGAAACTTCTACCGAACTGTCCGCCGGGAAAACCTGCCCAAACTGGTGCTGTTCGTATCATTGCTGGTCATCCTGGGCGGGGTGCTCGTATTCATCGCCGAAACCGGCAGAAACCAGGGCATGTTCGGGCGGCTGTTCGACTCGATCTGGTGGGCTTTCGTCACCATCACCAC
>CAZKCQ010000346.1:0-2961 GCA_964551205.1 uncultured Spirochaetaceae bacterium | reverse complement strand
GATGGCGGCCGATCAGACGCCTGTAGGCCTGAAATCCCCTGTGGCAGGGATCCTCGGCGTCGTGAATGTGACGGGGAGGAGCGTGGGCAATGACCATATCGAGACGGCCGTTTCTGCGCAGCTGAGGTCGCAGGTAGCGGATCGTCTGCCGCATCTGCCCCTCGGTGTACTGAAGAGGTTTGCCGTTGTACCAGTGGGAGCCCTCCAAACCTAGGATCCTCAGGTCCCCGAAGGACACCACCCGGGCGTGGATGTTGAAGCAGTTCTTCGGGGGGCTCGATTCGTAGGGAAGATCGTGGTTCCCCCTGACGTAGTACAGAGAAGCGCCGAAGGCCTTGCTGAGAGCCGAGAGGTAATCGGGCGGAAGGTCTCCGCAGGAGACGATCAACCGAACCTCCGAAAAGATGTTGCCCTTCAGCAGATCGCTGGAAAGAGGCTCGATAAAATCGGATACGGCCAGTATCTTCATAGAAGCTTCAGAACAATATACCAATCGAAGGAAAAGGAAGGAAGTATGATGCAGCACGGATAGTGATTGACACATGTGTATGTGTATAATCACTGTAGTGGAGGTTGTAACCGATAATGCAAAAGAACCCCCAGGGGGAGATGTCCTTCATCGATCACCTCAGAGAGCTGCGCAAACGGATCATCGTTTCCATGATCGCCATCCTCTGCGCGGCCGTCGTCTCCTACATCTTCTTCGATTGTATCGTGGCCTTTTTGTTTGAACCCTTCCGAGGGATCGAGGCCCTGTCGATTCGAGAAGACATCCTGTTTATCAATACCATCTTCGAAGGCTTCCTGGTGCGGATCAAGGTCGCCATCCTGGCCGGGATCGTGTTCTCCCTCCCGGTCCACGTGTTCAATGTCATCAAATTCGTACTTCCGGGCCTCACGGCGAAAGAGAAAAAAATCATCCTCACCTCTCTGATCGTCAGCTTCTGCCTGATCGTGTTCAGTTTCTATTACGGTTATTTCAATGTCATCCCGATTTCGATAGGATTCCTCAGCAGCTCCGGATTCATCCCCGAGGACGTGGGATTGCTGCTCAACTACGGGAAAAATATTTTCGTGATCTTCCAGTTTCTCATGATCACGGTCATTCTCTTCCAGCTGCCGATCATCCTGGAGATCCTGATGATCATGAACGTTCTGAGCCGCAAGGCACTGCTGAAGGCAAGCCGCTTCATCGTGGTGGGCATCTTCGTGCTGTCAGCGATCGTCACGCCGCCGGATTTCGTGTCCCAGATCAGCATAGCCCTGCCCCTGGTCGGGCTGTTCTTCCTGACCATTCTTATCGCCAGGATCTTCAACTTCGGGAAGGGACAGCCGTAAGGCTGCAGGCAAGTCGATGTTCGGTCTCGGATTTGTCGAAATACTGATTATCTTCCTGGTGGCCATCATCTTCATCAATCCGAAGGATCTTCCCAAGGTTTTTCGCCGGTTGGGCCGGCTGGTGCGGCAGCTGAGGGACATCCGGGACAGTTCCGTGCGCTACATGAGGAGAATCGAAAGAGAGATCGAGGAGGAGGATCGGAGAGAACGGAGTTCCGGGGAAGAAACGGAAAACGGAACTGAGAGGGGGGAACCCTAGTTCCCCACGGCCGCTTATCGTGTATATTAGTACCTGGAGAGAGGAATATTATGATCGGAACAACGGAGATCGTCATAATCGTCGGAGTGGTCCTGGTTCTGTTCGGTGCCACTGCGATTCCCAAGTTCGCCCGTTCATTGGGAAGGGCGAAGAAGGAATTCGAGCGGGGAATCAAAGAGGGACAGGTCGACGAGGATGACAAGATGAAAGAAGAACTGGAAGACAAGAAAGAGGAGAGCTAGATCCTAAAGGGCGTTACGCCCTCCATCCCCGGGATTACACCCCCCCAATGTCGTGCAATTTGGCAGGTTACTCCCAGCCTGTCGCCTACGCGTACTTCCGGTTGATCAGCCAGAGGGAGAGCAGCACGATCAGATCCGCGGCCAGTCTGTTGATCCAGACCACCAGATCCGGCTCGGCGAAGTTGCTGGCGAAGAAGCTCAGGATGATCTGGATGATCCAGAGGATGGCGATCACCAGGGTTGCCCCGTACAGCAGCCGGTTCTGCACGGCGAAGAACACTCCGGCGAAGACAATCACCCCGGCCACGATTTCCACGATGGCCACGACCAGGTTCAGCGAATCGTTGGCCCGACCGAAGAGTTTGTTCATGCCTCTGCCCAAGCGGGCCACATCCGAGTCGTAGTGGATGATGGCGATCAGTCCCAGGGTGATGAGAAAGGCCGCCACCACGATCTGCAGGATCGTGACCAGATCCACGGATGATCTGCTTCTTGCCATCGCTAGTTTCCTCCCGAGTGCAGTCGAAGTGTTTGGCGCTCCGCATAGCGCCGCGGCTTTGCTCAAGGCGCGTGAGGTCCCAGGGGATTACGCCCCGGCCGGCGGGCTCTAGGCCCGTCCCAGCACCATGGCCAGCAGGGCCATGCGCAGGTACACGCCGTTGTGGGCCTGGCGGAAATAGGCCGCGTTGGGTAGATCATCCACGTCGGTGGTGATCTCGTCAACCCTGGGCAGTGGGTGCATGATCACGATGCCCTTCCTGGCTTTCTGAACCAGTTCCCGGTTCAGTACGTAACTCCCCTTCAAACGCTCGTATTCTG
Source organism: uncultured Spirochaetaceae bacterium (assembly GCA_964551205.1). Classification (GTDB taxonomy): domain Bacteria; phylum Spirochaetota; class Spirochaetia; order SZUA-6; family DRHE01; genus JAFGQJ01. The sequence goes on along the minus strand of CAZKCQ010000346.1, from coordinate 303 downwards.
CCGGGTCGTCGAAACGTTCCCGCTGGATACGGGTCATGTAGAGGATGTCCGCCTGCAGAGCCTCGTTAATATCCCCCGTTTCCTTGACCGGGATCCCCATCCGCTTCACATCCGCGGTGACGTGATCCGGCATGGCCAGATCTTTCGGAGAGCAGTATATATATGAGGGATTGAAGGGTGCCAGGGCGTAGGACAGGGAGTGGACGGTCCGGCCGTACTTGAGATCCCCGACCATGCCGACTGTGAGGTTCTCCAGGGTGCCCTTCTCCTTCTGGATGGTGTACAGATCCAGCAGGGCCTGGG
>CAZKCQ010000345.1:0-2965 GCA_964551205.1 uncultured Spirochaetaceae bacterium | reverse complement strand
CGGAGCACCGAAGCGGATATTGTCGGCTATGGTGCCGGTGAACAGGAAGGGGTCCTGAGAGACGAGTCCCATCTGTCTGCGGAGGGATTTTTGAGCTATCGCGCGGACATCGATCCCGTCGATGAGGACAGCGCCCTCCGAGACATCATAGAAACGAGCCACCAGATTGGCCATCGTGGTCTTTCCGGCTCCCGTCTGCCCGACCAGGGCGATTGTACGACCGGGCTCTACAATCAAGCTGATATGCTGAAGAACTGTGGCCTCGTTGTAGGCGAAGGTCACCTTCCGGAACTCGACCTTTCCCCGAATGTCGGAAAGCTCCACCGCGTCGGGGGCATCGTGGATTTCCGGCTCGCTTTCGAGTAGTTCGATCACTTTTTCTCCTCCCGCCATGGAGGCCTGCATCGTCGTATAGATCTGGCTGATCTCCCTGATCGGCGTGAAGAAGCGGGTGACGTAGGATAGAAAGGCGATAAGCGTCCCTATCGAAATAGCCCCTTGGGTGACCGAATAACCCCCAAACCACAGCACGATCGCCATGGCCAGGATCCCTAGAAATTCCACCGCAGGAAGGAATATGAAGGCTAACGACATCGCCTGGACGTGGGCATCCCGGTTGTCCCGGTTTACCTGATCGAATTTTTTCTGGGTGGTTTCTTCCTGGGCGAAAGCCTGAATGACCCGCATACCGACGAGGTTTTCCGCCAGATCACCGACAACCGCGGCCACACGGGTGCGGGTGGTGCGGTAGGCTACCTTGGCCCGCCGGGAGAACAGGGTGGTCGCCAGTATCATAAAAGGTAAAATGGAGAAGGTGACAAGCGCCAGTGCCGGGCTCATCAGGATCATAACCGTGACAATACCGATTAGAATGAGACTATCCCCAATCAGGTTGATCAGACCGTCGGACAGAAACTGGTTGATGACTTCTACATCGTTGATCACCCTGGATAGGGTGATACCGATGATGTGATCATCGTGGTAGCCGAGGTGCATCCTCTGCAGATGCCTGACAAGGTCCGCCCGCAGTGTAGACAATACTCTATGTCCTACCCAGGAGAGAATGTACTGCTGCCCGGCCGTGGAGAAAGCGAGAGCCAGGAAGGCGCCGGCGGTGAGGACAGCGATACGCGCCAGACCCGCCAGATCACCCTGTACGATGTACCTGTCTATGGCGATCTTGATCAGATAAGGCGTGAGAAGGGTAAGACCGGAGGAGATGAGCATCAAGGAGAAAGCCAGCAGCATGCGCTGCCAATGCGGCTTGAGGAAAACCAGAAGCCTCAGCAGGGTATTCACGTTGAAAGCTTTTTTCTCCTGCTCCTGGCCCATGGTTCTCATGATGTGTCCCGGGCCGTGAAAGTGCGTATCTCCGGTGCCGATGGTGAAACTCATATATCAACCTTGTCCGTGATACCGTTGCTTCCCGTCCCGCCCCTGCATTCCCGATCGGCCGCCGTTGTTTCTAGAGGTACCGGAGGTTTCAGCTGCCGGTTGTAGATGTCGGTATAGATACCCGAAGACCGGATGAGCTCCCTGTGGGTACCCCTGGCCGCAATCTTGCCGTCGTGCAGAACGAGGATCAGATCCGCCTTGCGTACTGTGCTGAGTCGCTGAGCGATGACGAAGGAGGTTCGATCGAACATGAGATTCTCCAGCGCGATCTGAATGAGTCCCTCCGTTTCCGTGTCCACGCTGGCGGTGGCATCGTCGAGGATCAGTATCCTGGGATCGCTTAATATGGCCCGGGCGATGGCAATGCGCTGCTTCTGGCCTCCGGAAAGGGTCCGGCCCTGTTCTCCCACGAAGGTATCGTAGCCGTTGGGAAGCTGGCATATGAACTCGTGCGCCTGGGCGGCTTCAGCGGCGTCGATTATCTGTTGTTCTCCTGCCCCCGGAGCCCCGAAAGAAATGTTCTTTTTGATGGTGTCGGCAAACAGAGTGGTGTCTTGGAGCACGATCCCGATCTGGGAGCGCAGTGAATTGAGGGTGACCTCTCTGATATCCGCGCCATCGATCAGGATACGACCCTCGGTAGGATCGTAGAAGCGCGGGATCAGGTTGATGATGCTGGATTTTCCGCTTCCGGTCGTGCCCAGAATGGCTACCAGCTGGCCTGGTTGAACCTCGAAAGTAATGCCGGCGAGCACGGGGAGCTGATGAAAGTAGGAAAAGGAAACCCGTTCGAAGCTCACCTGTCCACGAATCCCTTTCAACTCCCCGGCGTCGGAACGCTCGATTACCTCGGATCGCTCGTCGAGGATTTCCATGATCCGCTGCCCGGAGGAAGCGGCCTGGGCAAGCACGGCGATGACCATTCCGAGCCGTCTGATCGGCAGGGTGAGCTGGGAAAGGTAAGCGGTAAAAGCGACCATCTCGCCCAGGGTAAGCTGCTTCTGGATGACCAGGCGGCCTCCAAACCAGATGATGAAGATCATGCCGATGCTGGCCATCATCTGCATGACGGGGATGTTGAACGCCCGAAGGCGAGCCGCGCGCCTGGACAGACGGAACCACTTGCTGTTTTCCAGGTCGAATTTCCTGATTTCTTCCTCCTCCTGAGCGAAAGCCTTGACGACCCGTGCGCCCCGGAGGTTTTGCTCGATCCTCGTGGTGATGACGGCCAGCTGCTGCTGTATCTTAAGCGAAAGAGGTCGGAAGCGTCTTCCGAAGTAGAAGGCTATAGCGACAACAAGGGGTGTGCTGATCAGAGCCAAAAGGGCCAACTGAGGGTTCATTGAGAACAGGATAACAGCCGTACCCAAGGAAAGCACGATCCCTTCCAACAGGCGTTGGAGAGCCCGACCGGTCAGGAAGCGTATTCTCTCTACATCCTGAATCGTTCGGGACAACAGCTCTCCGGTTTCCGTTTTATCGTGGTATGAGAAGGAGAGGGCTGCCAGCTTGGCTTGAATTGCTTTTCGTATCGAATAAGCCACGCCTTGGGAGACCATTTCCAGGGAAC
>CAZKCQ010000344.1:0-2965 GCA_964551205.1 uncultured Spirochaetaceae bacterium | reverse complement strand
ATAGAGGTAGAGGAGGGGGACAGCAAACGCAGGGAGGCCTATCTGGAGCTGTACCACCGGGTCAGCGGAACCTTCCAGCATCTGCTGATGAACCACACGGAGGGCGCCCGGGCGCGTTCCTACCTGCAAAGCCGGGGCCTGGTCCAGGATACCTGGGGTGCCTTCCAGCTGGGCTACGCTCCGGCGGACCGCGCCTGGCTGTACAAGTTCCTGCGGGAGAAGAAGTTCTCTGACGAGTTTTTGAAACAGTCCGGGTTGTTCAGCGGCCGGGAACAAGCCGCCCTGTTCCGCGGGAGGATCGTGTTCCCCATTCACAATCATCGCAAGGAGGTCGTGGCTTTTGGTGCCCGCGCCCTGCGCTCCGATATCCAACCCAAGTATCTCAACTCACCGGAGACCGAGTGGTTTCGAAAACGGGAGACCCTGTACGGCGCTCCGGGGGTGTACCAGGAGGTGCGCCGGGAAAAGACCTTCCTCCTGGTGGAGGGATATCTGGATGTGCTGGCCCTCTGGCAGGCGGGGGTGCGTCACTGCCTCGCCCCTCTGGGAACCGCGGTCACGCGTGAGCAGATACGACGGTTGAAGCGCTATGCCCCCCGGGGAACGCTGCTGTTCGACACCGATGAGGCGGGCCTCCGCGCCACCGAACGCACGATCCTGCTCTGCGAGCAGCAGGATCTGCCAACTGAGGTCATCCGTCTCCAGCGGGGGAAGGACCCGGCGGAAATTCTTGAAAAAGACGGGCCCCAGGCGTTGAAAAAATCACTCGCTTCTACTATAACTAGTTTTCAGTTCTATTTGAGCACGGCACACTCAAAATTCGATACCGGGACACCGGATGGCAAACGGGCGGTCATCAGGCACTTAGACTCTTACTTGACATCTCTGGACTCTCAGGTGAAGCGGGACGGGTATATCCGTCTTCTTGCCGAAGATCTGGGGGTTGACTTTGAGTCCGTGCGTAGCGATCTTTTACGGGGGACAGAAAGATCCAGAACCAGGGACGACTCGTATCGAAGGTCCGAGGTGCAGGGCATCTCGGCAGATCTTTTTTTTATTCTCGCAGTCGCGGTCAACCGCGAATATTTCCAAGAGGTAAGGAACTCCGTCGCTGTCGACGATCTCGAGGACCCGAGGGCCAGGAAATACTTCGTAGCCCTCGAGGAGTGCTATCGGCAGGGTGAGCAGACTGAAGAGTCCCTGCTAAGGCGGTTGGAGGATGAGGAGTATCGGCAACTGCTTCTGGAAAAGACGACCTCCGGGGAGTTCACCTTGAACCCCGAGCGTCTGATTCAGGACGGTCTGAGGGAGATCCGGCGCCGCAGCCTGGAGAAACGCAGGCGTTTCCTGATCTCAGCCCTTGCCCGGGCCAAGGAACAGGATGCGGCTAAGGTCAAAGAGCTGTTGGGCGAGAAGATGTATCTGGACGAGGAACTGAAGAGGCTTTCAGAAAGGTAGTTATTGATGAGCGACCTTCAGAATGATCCGGCGATTCTAAAACTACTCGAGTTTGCCAAGAAGAAGAAAACGATTACCTACGAGGAGGTGAATGATTTTCTTCCCGACGACATCACCAACTCCGATCGGATCGAAGAGGTCATGTCGATTCTGGACAAGAACAACGTCAAGCTCGAAGAGGAGGACGTCGATCTTTCGGAGGTACGCAAGACCCCTCCCAGCAAGAAGAAGCTGGTATACGACGAGAAAGAGACGGCGATCGATGATCCGATCCGCCTGTATCTGCGGGAGATCGGCAAGGAAAACCTGCTGACCGCCGAACAGGAGGTCTACCTCTCCCAGAAGATGGAGGAGGGGGAGAACATCATAAAAGAGGTGATCCGCAACTCAGGCCTTTTCATCCCGGAGCTCCACAAACTGGCAACCAGCATCGGTTCCCGGATCGATCCCCGGGAGCTCAGCCTCACCAAGAAGGAGATCTCGGAGTATCTGGCGGAGCTGCGAAGGGTGACCCAATTCTACAAGGAGCCTCTCCGTCCCCACGTTCCGGCAATCCGCCAGTTCATGGAGCTGAGGGATAAGGTCGAGTCTGAAGAGGGGAGCATCCTCACCAGCGACGAGCTGCAGCGCCAGAGGGATGATCTGATCAGGCGGGTTCAGGAGATCGACCTTCACCAGGAGGAGATCACCACGATCACAGAGAAGTTCATAACCATGGCCAATCGAATCCGCAAGATCCAGAAGGAGAACCAGAAGATCAAGAAGCGGCTCAACGTGGCCAGTCAGAAGGACCTCCGCGGCCTGGGTCGGGGATTGGCCCTGCGCAGCGATCGTATCCGCATAGAGGGCGAGCTGGGATTGGAGGCGGACCAGATCAAGGAGCTGATCCGTCAGATCCAGACCAATGAGAAGAAACTCACAAAGCTGGAGAACGAGTTCCAAAACGGCATTCCGGAAATCCTGGAGATGGCCGAGCGGATCGGCCACGGGCGTTTCATGATGAAATCCGCCAAGGATCGCCTGATCAAGGCCAACCTGCGTTTGGTGGTCAGCATCGCCAAGAAGTACACGAACAGGGGCCTTCACTTCTTCGATCTGGTGCAGGAGGGCAACATCGGTCTGATCAAGGCCGTCGAGAAATTCGAGTACCGCAAGGGCTATAAGTTTTCCACCTATGCCACCTGGTGGATCCGCCAGGCCATCACCCGCTCGATCTCCGATCAGGCCCGGACCATACGGGTCCCGGTTCATATGATCGAGCAGATCAACAAGGTGGTTCGGGAGTCCCGTCAGCTGATGCAGGTCCTGGGCCGGGAACCCACCGACGCCGAGGTGGCGGATAAGCTGGGGTGGACGACCCAGCGGGTCAAGTCGGTCAAGAGCGTAGCCCGGGAGCCTATCTCCCTGGAGACGCCGATCGGGGAGGAGGACGATTCCCTGCTCGGCGATTTTATAGAGGACAAAGAGATCGAGAATCCGGCCAGCCAGACCGCCTTCAAGCTGCTCC
>CAZKCQ010000343.1:0-2966 GCA_964551205.1 uncultured Spirochaetaceae bacterium | reverse complement strand
GGCCGGACCGGCCATGCCTCCGGGAGGCGGAGGAATGCCTCCGTACTAAACCAGGTGAGGTTGGTTTTCCCGCGGAGTCTGTGAGCGGTTGATCATCCGTTAGCTGTACCCAACGCCTGCGGCAGGCAAGCGGAAAGACCCAAGAGTATATATAAACCCCCGGGATTGGAAACGGTTCCGGGGGTTTTTTCTGCCTGTCGGGTCCTTTCTGCGGCCGGAGCCGCCTCCTCACCTCAAATCCGGTTGTTCATCAGGTAGTAGGGATCTTTCTCCCATCTGTCGATTTCCTCGTACCAGGGTTGGAAGTGTTCGGCGATCGCCCCGCGCAGCCGCAGCATCAGCCGGTTGCGCTCTTCGAACTGCCTGCGGTAATCCGCTGGGATCGCCTCTCGAAGTTTGCGAATCACCTCCTCCCGATCGATCCGGGCGAATCGCCCCTGATCCAGCAGCACCTCCCCATCCACCAGTACTGTGCGGATATGACTGGCTTTTCCCCGGTACAGGAGCAGGTCCAGGGGGTCGTGACCCTCGTAGCTGTAGGGTTCGCAGATCGCCTCGAGGTCCAGGAGAACCAGGTCCGCCTGTTTGCCCCGCTCCAGGGTGCCGATCCAGCGGTCGAAGCCCAGCACCGCGGCGCCGTTACGGGTGCCCATGCGGAAGATATCTCGGGAGCTCAAGCAGGGGGAATCCAGCCGGTGCGAGGAGAGCCTGTGGAGCTTGGCCGCCATCCTCAGTTCGGCCAGATAGTCCTTGTCGTCGCCGATTTCCTTTTCATCCATGCCGATGGCCACCACCACGCCCCTGCGGTCCAGCTCGAAAACCGGGCTGATCCCGTTTCGAACCCGCAGGTTGCAGCCTGGATGATGGGTCACCGAGGCACCGGAGTGCCGGAGCAGCTCGATATCTCCCTGCGAAATCCAGACGCAGTGGCCGCAGGTGACATCCGGGGCCAGGAAACCGAGATCGTTCAGATAGGCGATCAGGGACTTGCCGTAGCGCTTCAAGCCGTAGGCTCTCTGCAGCTGGGTCTGCTGCACATGGGTGTGGATACGCAGGCCCAGTTCGCTGGCCTCCCGGCGGATCTGCTGCAGGGCTTCCCGCCGCACCCACTGGGGCGAAACAGGTCCGTGCATGATCCGGATCCGCGGACTGCTGTACTCGCGGTGCAGCGCCCGCACCGACTCGAAGTACTCGGATTCTCCGAATGCGGCTGAACGCTTCCGAATCTGCTCGCAAAGATCGAGCAGCTCCGGCGACAGGAAGTGGATGAACTCCTCCTCATCCCCGTAGGTAAACAGATTCTCCGTGCTCAGGCTTGGGGCAAAGGCTACCCGCACCCCGCAGCGTCTGTAGGCTTCCAGCACGGCGGCGAACTCTTCCGTATAACCCCCGGGGTTTACCAAACCGTGGTTGTGCATGGTCGTGGTGACCCCGCCCGCCAGCAGCTGCAGGCAGGTCCAGCAGGTGTCCAGGTGCGGGTCGACCGGGGGAAAACTTCTCCACTTCCAGGTCTCCAGGGTATCGTCCAGCTGGCCCCGCTGAAAGTCGGTCAGCCCCTTACCATGGCTGTGGGCGTTGACCAGGCCGGGGATGACGAGGGTCTCCGCCGAACCTAGGGTCTGATCGGCCCTGTACTTTGCCGTGATCTCCCCGTGGGGGCCGTAGTCGATGATCCTGTCCTCTTCGATGTAGAGAGCGCCGGAGGGGATCGCGGTTTGCTCGTCGATCACCAGGTGCTTCCCGTAGACGAGTTTCGAAGACATGGATATGCTGCGCGCCGGCGGATCTACGGTTTCAGGGCGATCAGCTCGATCTCCACCAGTGCCTCGGGGTCCGGCAGCCTGGATACCTCCACGCAGCTGCGCGCCGGTGGATCGCTTTCGAAAAAACTTGCGTAGGCCTGGTTCATGTCGGCGTACAGGCCCATATCGGTGATGAAGATCGTGGCCTTCACAGCCTGGTCGAAACTGCTGCCCGCCTTTTCCAGATGGGCGGCGATGTTGCACATGGCCTGGCGGGTCTGGCCGCCCGCGTCTCCTTTGGCGATACGGCCGCTGGCCGGATCTCTGCCCACGCTACCGGAGACGAATACGAAGGGCCCGCAGCTCACAGCCGGGCTGTAGGGCAGTTCGGGTTTGGGGGGTTTGGATACGATTTCTTTTCTTAAGGCGTTCATCTGATTCCTCCTATGGTGTGAACATTTCACGGCAAATCAGCAGAAATTGCAAGGCGCGCTTCGGCTGTTTGCGCTTCGGGCTGTGGGGTGTGGGGAAACAGCTTTCAGGAGATCTACGACGAGACGTAAGAGGACCGAAGCTAGATCAGATCGGTGAGATAGGCGGACCTGCGGGTGATCACAGCCAGGAACTCGTCGAATTCCCGGAACAGGGCATCCAGATTCCCCGCCGCTTTCAAGTCGGCAAGGGCGGCGAGAGGATCGGCTCCCCTGCGGGCGTAGACCTCGCGGACCGTGGGAAAATGGGGGCGCAAGGCGTCGTTTGCGCGGATCCAAAGCGGGAACCAGCGATCGATCGAGTCCGCTCCCTCCTCCAGAAGGTGCAGAAGCAGGCAGGTACTCAGGGCGCTCTCGGTCTCTCCGGCACAACCCCAGACACGGATCGAGTCCACCCCGGTACCGGCGGCCCAGGTGAGCCGCTGCTGCTTTCCACCCTGGTAGCAGCCCATAAGATACAGGCCGGCGTTGCCCGGAAGACGCAGATCGCAGGGTTTAAGCTCCTGCACCGAGCCGAGCTCGAAACCTGCTTGAGTCGGACTGCCGTGACCGGAAATGAGCACCCGCTGCAGCACCCGCCGCCTGCTGAGATCCGTGGGAACTCCCCGCCAATCCAGCAGGTGTGAGCCGGACGATCCGTTCAGTTCCTGCAACAGTTTGAGGATCCCGCCGAACTGTTTGTCATCGCTGCAGCCGATGAAGAGGCTGCGGGTGCCGAAGGGGACGCTCACGA
>CAZKCQ010000342.1:0-2970 GCA_964551205.1 uncultured Spirochaetaceae bacterium | reverse complement strand
GTGACCATCCGTACCCTGGACCTGGGAGGTGACAAGGTCATCCCCGGTGTAGTACCGGGGGGAGAGTCGAACCCGATTCTCGGCTGGCGGGCGGTACGCTTTTGCCTGTCCAAGCCGCAGGTGTTTAAATCCCAGCTCAGAGCGCTTCTCAGAGCGTCGGTGCACGGGAACCTGAAGATCATGTTCCCGATGATTTCGGGAATCGAAGAGCTGGAGATCACGCTCGGGATCCTCGAGGAGGCGAAGGAAGAACTACGCCGGTTAGGGCAACCCTTCGATGAAAACATACCGGTCGGGATCATGATCGAGGTTCCTTCGGCGGCGTTCACCTCCGACATCCTGGCCAGGAAGGTGAGCTTTTTTTCCATCGGTACGAACGATCTGATCCAGTACATGATCGCCGTGGACCGGGAAAACGAAAGAATCGCCTATCTGTACGAGCCCTTTCACCCGGGGGTGCTCCGGCTCATCCAGATGGTTGTCGACAGTGCTCATAACAACGGCATACCCGTGGGGATGTGCGGGGAGATGGCCGGAGATCCCTACGCGGCGGTCATCCTGCTGGGCTTGGGTCTTGACGAGTACAGCATGAGTGCCATCGGGATCCCGATGATCAAGAGGATCATCCGCTCAGTGACCATTGCCGAGGCCGAGGAACTGGTGGGAACGATCATGGAGATGAAGTCCTCCCAAGAAATCGATGGGTACGTACGGACCTGGATGGAGGAACGCTTTGATTTCATCTCTCAATACTGAAGCTAAGATCTTCCAGGTCGCCATACTGGGCAGAGCCAACGTCGGCAAATCAACCCTGTTCAACCGCCTCTTGGGAAAACACAGAGCCATCACCCACGCAACCCCCGGGGTAACCCGAGATGGCGTGGAAGGGCGGATCCGCATCAAGGATCTGGAGGTGACCCTGCTGGACACCGGAGGCTACAGCCGGGATCAGGGGATCATCGAGAAGCGAATCGCGGACAAGGTGACCATGATCGCCGATGGATGTGATTTGATCCTCCTCCTGGTCGAGGCGGGGGGACTGAGCGCTGAAGATCTCGATTTTCTGGAGAGGCTACGGCGTTATGAGGAGAAGCTGATCCTGGTCGTGAACAAGGTAGACGGGGAAAATCAGGCCTTGAACGTGGGAGAGTTCTACACTCTGGGTTTTCAACATCTGATCCCGGTATCGGCGGCTCACGGCAGAAACATAGAGGCCCTGGAGGAGGGTATCTACGAGGAGGCAGAACGCAGCGGCTATACGGGTGCGGATAGGCCGGAAACGAGCCGGGAAAAGAGGATCCGGCTGACCATTTTAGGCAAGCCGAATACCGGCAAATCCACGCTGCTCAACAAATTCCTCCGGACCGAAAAGTCCCTGGTGACGGAGATCCCCGGTACGACCCGGGATCCCGTGGAAGGTCAGTTCCACTACCGCGGGCATGAGCTGGAGGTTGTGGATACTGCCGGGATCCGCCGCAAGAGCAAGGTCAGGGAGGCAGTGGAGTACTACTCGGTAAACCGCTCCATTAAGAGTATCGAGGAAGCGGATGTGGTACTACTGGTGATAGACGCTGTGGAGGGCATCAGCGACCAGGACAAAAAAATCGCCTCTCTGGCGGCTCGCAAGGGCAGAGGCATCATCCTGGTGCTGAACAAGTGGGACAGGTTTGCGGATGAGGAGGAAGGCGGCGAGGCCAAGCGTCGCTGGCGGGAGGTGCGGGATCGGACATGCTTTTTGTTTCCAACCCTGGGTTTTGCGCCGATCTTGAGGATCTCCGCGCTATCCGGATGGGGAACCGGCCGGCTGCTTGAAGCGGTGCTGGCCATCTTCGGGCAGCTGAACCGTAAGGTCGCCACCCCCAGACTTAACCAACTGCTGAAGACCTGGGTCGGCGAGTATGCTCTGCCTGTCCGTGGGCGCAACGTGAAGATCCGCTACGCCACTCAAACCGGGGTGAACCCTGTCCGTTTTCTGTTTTTTGTGAACAACCTGAAAGGCTATCCGAAACGGTACAATCAGTACCTGATCGGCAGAATCCGCAGGGATTTGGGCTTTGACAAGGTTCCCCTGTTCATCGAGGTTCGGGAATCTTGACCCGTGTTTACAGATGAGCAAGCAATACACGATCGGAGAGGTCAGTCAGCTCCTCGGGGTCAAACAACATGTGATCCGCTATTGGGAGGAGGAGGTACCCTTCATTGCCCCCAAGAAGAGTAAATCAGGCCGGCGGGTATATACGGATCGGGAGCTGCAGTTGCTGCTGCGCCTGAAGCACCTGCTGTATGAGAAGCGTTATACGATCGAGGGCGCCCGGGAGAGGATCTGGAAGGAAACTGGCTCCACCCGGGCGGATCTCACGGCCCGGATTGCCGCGGTGCGCAGCGACCTGCTTTCAGTTTGGGAAAAACTCAAGGGCAGCAAGGAACGCAAATGAACCAGGAGAACGGTCTCGTCGAGCGGTGGAAGCGGCGAGGCCAGGGCCACCTGTTCGCCTACTGGGACAAGCGGCCAGAGGAAAAAAAGCGCGCCCTCCTGAACGATCTCGAGGCTCTGGATATCGAGGTGTACGAACTGTTGCAGCGGAAGCTCAAAACCCAGTCGAGCGACGGCGGCCGGCTGTGTATCGAACCGGTGGCCCATATTCCCGAGGCGCAGTGGCGGCGCGACGCGGAGGCTCAAGCCAGAGGGAAGGATCTGCTGGCTGCGGGCCGGGTCGCTATTTGTACCGTTGCGGGAGGGCAGGGTTCGCGGCTCGGCTTCGACGGGCCGAAGGGTTGCTTTCCTATATCACCGATCAGGCAAGCCACCCTCTTCCAGATATTTGCCGAAAAACTCCTGGCAGCCCGAAGCCGCTATGATCGCCCCCTGTACTGGTACATCATGACCAGCCCTTTGAACCTTGGGCAGACCCGCGGTTTCTTCGAATCCAACGGCTACTTCGGACTTCAAGAGGCGGAAGTCCTGTTTTT
>CAZKCQ010000341.1:0-2981 GCA_964551205.1 uncultured Spirochaetaceae bacterium | reverse complement strand
ACGCCTGGAAGGCAATCCCCTGCCTGGTCAACGGACCCGGGCCGCGCCACATCCCCCACCAGAAAGACGAGTACATCGAGATCGGAGAGCTGGTGGAGGCAGCCCGGGTGTACGTGGTGGCGGCCCACCGCTTCCTGTCGACAGCCGGCTCGACCTGATCCGGGCTCTTCATCAGCGTGTGGCGGCCAGTGCTCCCCGCTGCTCCAGCGTTGCGATCAGCTGTTCCCTGCTGATCCCGTAGCGACAGGCCAGATCGATCGCGTAGCTGCGACCCTCCGGAGGTCCGGGCACGATCTTGAAGGTCGGTTTGATCCTCAGGGATTCTTCACCCCCGTTCGCTTCCGGCTCCCCCGTGCCGGGATCCGCTTCGATCAGCGCCACCATGCTCAACACCCGACTGTCCCCCGGGGTGTCCCGATTCAGCTCCGCCGCCGAGGCAGCCAATCCGTGTAGATGGGTGGCATAGACCGCCCGCGAGCCCAGCATCTTCATGACCCTGACGATATCCTGAGCCAGATACAGGCTCTCCCCTCCGCTGGTGCTGGACAGGGATTCGTTTAACAGGATGAGGCTGTGGCGGGTTGCTGAGTCGAACAGGGAACCGATGCGCTGGGCTTCCTCTCCAAAACGGCCCGTTCCCTTTTCCGGTTCTTCAAGCGCCGGATAATGGGTCAGGATCCCATCGCAGATGCTCATGGCCGCTTCCCGGGCAGGCACGTACAACCCGACCTGCATCATGATCTGGGCCAGACCGATCGCCTGGAGGAGGGTGGTCTTTCCACCCCGATTCGGTCCGGTGATGACTACAATCCTCCCCTCCTCGCCTTGAGCAAAGTCGTTGGTTACGATCCCCCCGGAAATGTCTTCCGGCTTGCCGGCGTTTTGTTCCAGGAGGTGGAGGGCGAGATCGACATTGTAGATGTCCTTGGCGTCAAAGCGCCGCAACTCCTGATCCAGCACCCTCGGGCGGGCCATGGGCAGTCCGCAACGCTTCATCGTGTCGATCAGCTTGAGAGCCCCAAGGTAGAACAGGAAATCTCCGTGCAGATGGGTGAGCACCCGACTGTTGATGCTCACGAACTCCTTTAGCGCCCTGGCCAGGGGTTGGGTGGTTTTCTCCATGATCTTGGCGATATCCTGGAACAGCGGGATCATCAGGGGACCGGCATAAGCCGATCCCTCCGGGGCGCGGTGAAGAGGTCCGATACCCTGCCACCTGTCTTCTCCGAAGAGGGATTTGAAAAAGGGGCTTTCCCGGTATCTGTCGTCGTTTACGGAAATGAGGGTGGCTTCACAGGGCATCATTCCAGCATCCAGATTGACACCGATGGTGAGGCTCTTCAGGCTGCGAATCCTGGAAAGCAGATCCGGCAGGGTGACGATCAGCTTCTGAAACACCGTTTCCCCCTGCACCTTCAGCACCAGAGCGGCCAGTTGCTGCAGCGCCCGGGAACGAAGCTCGCTCCGGATCCCCTCGAAGGCCTCAGCCAGTTTCTGGACGCACTCGACGTAATGTTCCAATTCCCGCAGGCGCCAGATCGCCTCCTGCAACGAGGTTTTCCACTCCAACGCCAGGAATGTTTCATAGTATTTCAGATCCCGCAGCACCGGGAGCAGGCTCTCGATGCAGCGCACGAGCAGGGGAAACCGCACCAGCTCGTCGATGATATCCAGCCGGTAATTGATCGTCTGTTCATCCTGGCACAAAGACTCGAGGATCACGCCCAGAGCTTCAACGTGTTTGGAATCGAAGGCCATGAACTCGATCAATTTCTCCAGACCCAGGTCCACGGCACTCTGCGAGTGAATCGGCGCCCCCTTCATCCTTCGCCCTTCGGGCCAAAGCAGACTGAAGGATAGATCCAGGGAAGTTTCACCTGCTGTTTTGTTGTTACTCATCCGGCCGCTTTTGCCTCTCTGTATCTTCAGATTCGAACAGGCGCAGCACCGCCGGATTCCCGCGTTTTTTGGCCAGCTGATACGCCGTTTTCCGCGATCGATCGTTGATGTTTCTGTCCGCCCCGTACTTCAGCAGGAGTCGCACCGCGTCCACGTGGTCATTTTCCACAGCCCAGTGCAGCAAGGTCCGTCCCCCCGCATCCTTCGCGTCAATCTCAACACCGTCCACGAGCATCTGCTCCAGCAGATCGAGTTGCCCGTTTTTAGCCGCTGCGTCAAAGGTCAGGTATAGATTGATTGTTTTGAGAAGCCTGTCGTCTTTGGAGGGCCGGATACACTTCAGGTCATTCTCGAACATGCCCATCAGGTCTTTCTGCATGCTTTCTCTCCCCCGCTGGATTCGTTTCTTCACGGTGTTGACTTTGAGCTCCAGGAAGTCGGCGATCTCCCCTTGAGAATAACCGTTTATATGGTATAGAACGACCGGTATGCGTTGGCCTTCGGGCAAATTGTTCAAGGCCGCCCGGATCTTTTTTTTCGCCTCTTCCCTTTCGAATATCTCTTCCGGCAGGGATTCCCTTGCCCCTGATCTATCATCCGATCTATTATCCAACTCCCGCGGAAGCGCGACGGACTTCCGCTTTTTCAAGGCGTTGATGCTCTCCCTCCTGGCGATGCGCTGCAGCCAATAGGGAAAGGCTTCCGGGGCGATCAACGTCTCCAGCTTGTTGTAGGCGATGATGAACGCCTCCTGGGTCACATCCTGAGCCAGAAAGTGATCCTGGAGTACCGCGTAGACCAGGCCGAAGACCATGTCCTGGTATTTCTCCACCAGCTCCGAAAAGGCCTTTTTGTTCGCAGATCCAATATACTTTTCCTTGATCGCCCGGGATACCAGGTTTCTTAGAGCACCCATAATCTTCTATTATACAAGAGAGTAAACCAGATAAAAGGTGACATGGAATTTCGGATCTATGAACCCTTCACACGACGATTCTCGAAAAGCGAATTGTCGAGATGAACAATCCTGACTGTCCCTGTCCCAAGACAAAATGCGAAAACCACGGGATCTGCGATGCCTG
>CAZKCQ010000340.1:0-2986 GCA_964551205.1 uncultured Spirochaetaceae bacterium | reverse complement strand
CTATCCGTGCCGGTTCGACTGAGGATCCTGGAGCTGGTAGGCGAGCGGTCGCTCTGTGTGAACGCCATCACCCGATTTCTCCAAATAAGCCAGCCAGCCGTCTCTCAGCACTTGGCCGTGCTGCGGCGTGCAAGTCTGGTAAAAGGGGATAAACAAGGTTACATGGTGCACTATACCCTCAACCAATCGAGACTGGATGAGTTCAACCAAGCGGCAGCGGGCTTTCTGAAGGAGGATGTTGCAACTTGGATATCCCGCGGGAGGACGTCCTCGGGGGTACTTGCAAACAGTTGGGAGGTACGTAGGAAGAAGTAGCTGTGAAAACATGAGCCCAAACCGGGCGAAACGAATCGTCATGAAGGAGGAGAAAGAGATGTGTTGTAAGGAAAGCTTAAAAAAGGACTGCTGCGAGAAACCGGACCGTCTGAAGGGACAGCCTGAGGAGTGCTCTCCTGAACAAATCCGCGAGTGCCATGGCGAGCTCCAGGAGCATCCCTGCACTACCAAAGAGAAATAGGGAAGAACGATGTCAGATCAGCGAGCTGAGTCTGTGTCCGCCCGGCTACAGGATGGCGTAAGACCTGCAGCGGAAATGCTGCGAGCCGATAATCTTGTCAAGCGTTTTGAAGCGGTCACCGCCGTGAACGGGGCAAGCTTCAGCGTGCACCGGGGGGAGATTTTCGGCTTCCTCGGTCCCAACGGAGCCGGAAAGACCACCACCATCAACCTGCTAACCGGGCTGGCCCGGCCCACCTCAGGCACGATGTTCCTGGAAGGACGGGAATACACGGCCCACCCGAAGCAGGCCCAGGCGCTGATGGGAATCGTTCCCGATGAGAGCAACCTCTACGATGAGCTGGATGGATTTCAGAACCTTACCTTCTGTGCCGCCCTGTACGGCATCGACAAAACGGAGCGGGAAGCCCGGGCCAGGGCGCTGTTGGAGCAGTTCAGCCTGAAACAGGCGGAAAAGCGACCGTTCAGAGCCTACTCCAAGGGTATGAAACGCAAACTCACCATCGCCGCCGGAATCATACACCGGCCGAAGATCCTGTTTCTTGATGAGCCGACCACGGGCATTGACGTGGCCAGCGCCCGCCAGATCCGTTCTCTCATCGTAGAGCTCAACAGCCACGGCACTACGGTATTTCTCACCACCCACTACATCGAGGAAGCCGAGCGGCTCTGCCACCGGATCGCCTTCATCGTGGGCGGCAGGCTCGTGCGGATCGGCTCTTTGGAAGAGCTGATGAAGGAGCACCAGCAGGAAACAGTTCTCGAGCTGGCGGTGGAACAGGTCGGAGCGAAGCTGGCGGACTCTCTGCGGCAGCGCTTTCCCCGCTACGCCGTGCACCGACCGGATGAGCGTCATCTTCGCCTTGTTTCGGACGGCTCGATCGAGCTTCTGCCTCTGCTGGGGGCGGTGGCCGAGGGCGGGGCGGAGGTCACGGAGGCAAAGCTCATCCGGCCCACCCTGGAGGAGGTGTTTGTGCGCGTGACCGGCATCGAGTCCGGCTTGATGAGGCAGGAGCGGGAGGGAAAGAAAAAATGAGCTCGTGGACCGCCTTTCGGGCCATCGTGGCCAAGGACATGAAGACCTACTACCTGAAGCCGCCCAACATCAGCTGGGGCCTGATCTTCCCCTTCGCCTGGATGCTGATGTTCTACCTGCGCTCGCGCACACCCCTCGACATCCGGGCGTTGCTGCCGGGGGTCATCGCCATGTCGATCCTCTTCGGCACCACCTCCATGCTGGCGGTGACGATCACCTTCGAGCGCAGGAGCCGCTCCTTCGAACGGCTGCTTCTGGCCCCGCTCGAGTTGGGTCTGTTGATGCTGGCCAAGACCGGCGGCGCCATCCTGTTCGGGATGCTGAATGCCTTAGCGCCGATCGTGGTGGCCGCTTTCGTAGTGGACCTCTCCGGGGTCCTCTGGCCGGCGGTGATCGGCAGCATCCTGTTGATCGCCGCGACCAGCACCTTCCTGGGGTTGTTCATCTCGGTGGCCGTACACGAGGTGTTCGAGGCGCAGACGTTCTCGAATTTCTTTCGCTTCCCCATGCTGTTTCTCTGCGGTCTGTTCATCCCCATCTCCGCTCTGCCGGTGTTTCTCAGGCCCTTGTCCTTCGCCTTTCCCCTCACCTACGGGGCGGACATCCTGAAGGCGGCCGTCAACGGGGACGGACTACTGCCCCTTTGGCTGAGCTTCCCGGTGCTGCTGCTGTTTGCGGTCGGTCTGTTCCTGTTCAGCCTGCGGAACATCAAGCGAAAGTGGGTGCTGTGAGGGGGATTGGAACCAACGACCGCCGGTATCAGTGGGTTTGAAGATTGAAGGAGAAATACTACGCCGTTGTTGAAAGCAGGTTGCCGGCGGTCGGAGTCGAACCGACACGAGGGTCACCCCTCACCAGATTTTGAGACCGACACACGTTTTATGTGCGTCATATTCGACATGATTTGAAGCAATATGACCTACTTTCAGTCAATTTTACCAAATACATCATATACTTCGTCTTCTTTTGTTGTATTTTTTTATTGTACCTAGATACTGCAAATACTAGCTTTGCTTCGTTGTGTTTCAAACTGAGACATTTGTCCCGGTTGTTGATGAGTAAATCACCCAAAACCTCGCAGAATTCGCCTGCCGGTAGGGGATCTTGCTGAGAGAGAATCACCACGCAACAACCAACCGAACTTGATAATTCAGAGATTGAAAGTGATGTGCAATTCATGGGAACTCCGGTGTTTTAGCGGAATTAGGCTTGCCGGAACGATGGATAATGTGTCCGGTTGTCTGGTACAGTATTATTCGTATTGCATCGCTTTTTGGAGGTGAGTTGTCCTGACGCACGGCCGCAGACCCGGTATGAACTTGCTGATCACCCTCGGTGCCTCGGGGATGGTGGCAGCGATCGGCTACATTGACCATCTTACGGGCACCGAGATATCCTTCTCGATCTTCTACCTGCTGCCCGTCGCCTTCGCCT
>CAZKCQ010000339.1:0-3002 GCA_964551205.1 uncultured Spirochaetaceae bacterium | reverse complement strand
TGGAGGTCAGCCGCATCGAGCGGGTGCGGGACATGCTGCTGGAAGGCCGGATCATCAACGAGACCGCGGGGGAGGGATACTGGGGAGCCCGGGACAAATACGTGCTCCTGCTGGAGCAGATCTACAACGAACCCACGGAGGTCTCGGTTAGATCATTGATGGACAAGTTCTGGGAATCCTGGCAGGAGCTGTCCCTGAATCCCACGGAGGTGGGAGCCAGAAACGCGGTGCTGCAGCGGGGCCAGGCCCTGATCGACGCCATCCACAGCCGCTACTTCAGGCTCAAAGAAACCCGGGACATGATCGAGGGGGATATCCTGGCCGTGGTCGACGAGGTGAACGACTTGGGCCGGGAGATCGCCGCCCTGAATGAGCAAATCATCAAGATTGAGGCTCTTGGGGACAATCCCAACGATCTGTACGACCGCCGGGACCTGCTGACCGGACGCCTGGCAGAGCTGGTGGATATCACCATCGGGACCCAGGATCCGGATGAATACGTGATCTACACGGGCGGGAGGCACCTGGTGCAGGGACGGCACCACGAGGAGCTGATTCCGGTTCCCGATCCTGCCAACGACAGCTATTCCCGGATCCTCTGGGGCGAGACCGGGGATCAGCTGGAGCTCCGCGGGGGCAAGCTGGCCGGGCTGATCGGCTTGAGGGATTTCGACGCCCGCGGAGAGATTCAGAAGCTCGACCTGATGACGGTCACCTTCATCGATCTGGTCAATGAGATCCACAGCCGTTCTTACGGATTGAACGGCAGGACGGGAATCGATTTCTTCCGGGAATATCCGTTCATCAACAACCTGGCCGGCAACTACGACAGAAACGGGGACGGGGTGAACGACTCCAGCTATATCTTCCGCATCAACGGCACCAACGCCCTCGATCCCAAGGAGCAGGTGGGCCTGCGGGGAACCCTGATCCTGCCGGGTGCCACCGACGATGTGCTGCTGGATTATTTCCCCACCGACACGGTGCAGGATCTCATCTTTCGCATCAACACCTCCGGGGCTGAGGTCGCGGCTCGTCTGAACCGGGAGGGGCAGCTGACAATCACCGGAGTTCCGGTTGCGGACACGGACAACCCGGATTTCGTGATCCGCCACCTCGAAGACACGGGGCAGTTCCTGGCAGGCTATGCCGGAATGCTTCAGGCCGGGGGACCGGCAGGTGCCTTCGACTGGGGCGGACCCGACGCGGTGCTGAACCTGGTGGCGGAATCACGGTTCGCCGTGGCGCCTCAGGCCCACCCGGCCGGCTGGATCGAGGTGAATCCGGCGCTGGCGCGGGATCCCCTGAGCGTGGCCAGTGCGCTGGAGGGGGGAGGGGAGGCCTTCGGCGACGGTTCGGCGGCTCTGGCCATCGCCAATCTGAGGACTGAACCCGTCATGCTGGGAGCCAGCGGCAGCTTCGACGAGTACTTCTCCACGGTGGTCACGGATATAGGCCTGCGGGGGCAGATCGCCGAAACGGCCTTCCAAACCCAGAACCTGGTATTGAAAGAGCTGCGGGATATGCGAGAAGCCCTGTCCGGGGTGAATATCGACGAGGAGCTGGCCAACATGATCAAGTATCAGCACGGCTATTCGGCCGCGGCTCGCTTTATTACGGAAGTGGACACAATGTTGGATACGATCATCAACAGAATGGCGGTGTAAATAGAGTATGAAACGCATCAGCACCAATATGCCCAATAATGACATGAGCTACTACATGCGGCTTCGGGAATGGAAGATGAACGAGCTGCAGAACAAGATGGCCGGACAAACCCGGCTGAAGAACCTGCGGGACGATCCCGTGGCCGCGGGACACGCCACCCGCTACCAGTCGAAGATCGTCCGGCTGGAGCGATTCGTCGACAACATCTCCAAGATCCGGGGGGACCTGTCCCTGGCGGAGGGCAACATCCGCTCCGGGGTGGATATCCTGCAGCGGATCCGGGAGCTCACCGTGCAGGGGGCGAACGGGATCTATGACGATCAGCAGATGGCCTTTATGGGTGAAGAGGTCGACCAGCTGCTACGGGAAATGGTGGAGATCGCCAACTCGGTGGATGGCAAGGGCAACTTTATCTTTTCCGGCCACCGCAGCAAGATCGAACCGTTCCGCATCAGCACCGGGCGGGTAGAGGGCAGCCGGGATGCTGAGGTCATAGCCTCCGTACAATACGTGGGTGACAACGGACGCAACCGGGGAGAGGTTGACGAGACCGCGACACTGGATTTCCGTCTTCCGGGGAACTACGTGTTCTGGGCCGAGCGCCAGCAGATCTACTCCTCGGTCGAGTCTCTGAACTACAGGGCTCAGAGTGATTCCCTGATCGCGATCGACGGGGTGGAGATCCAGCTCAGGGAGGGGGACAACATCTACGCCGTCATCGACAAGATCAATGCCTCCGAAGCGCCGGTAAAGGCCAGACTCGATCCGGTGGAGAACGCCCTGACCGTGGAGGGAACCTTCCCGCATCAGATCTGGCCCGAGGATCGGCGCGGCACGGTGCTTCAGGACCTGGGCATCATAGCCCGGGGAGCCGAGTCCCCGCCCCTCAACGTGGCCGATTCCGCAGCCGCCTACGGCGGATCGGTCTTCGACATGATCATGACGGTGCGCAACGGGATGTATGAGAACGACCTTCACCGCATCGGCGGAGATGGACTACGGGGTATCGACGATGCCATCGAAGCCCTGACAGCCCATCTCGCAGAAATCGGTTCCAAGGACGCCCGCCTACAGGTCACCCAGCAACGGCTGGAGTACGAGCGTCCCGAGTACATCAGCTTCCTGGCCAAGGAGGCGGATCTGGATATCACCGAGGCGATCACGAATTTGAAGATGCTGGAATTCACGCATCAGGCAGCCACCGGGACCGCCGCCCGCATCATCAGACCGACTCTGCTGGATTTCCTGCGATGAGAATCGATACCAAGCCCTACGGTTGCATCGACGTCGATGAGCGACAGAGAATCGAGTTCCCCTACGGCATCCTGGGCTTC
>CAZKCQ010000338.1:0-3006 GCA_964551205.1 uncultured Spirochaetaceae bacterium | reverse complement strand
AGCTGACCGAGGATCCGTGGCGGTCCCTTTCCAAAGCGTTTCCCCGGGGAAGCGTGATCGAAGGGGAAATCACCGGCATCACCGATTTCGGTTTCTTTGTGAAAGTGCAGGGGGAGATCGAGGGCCTGGTGAACAAGTCGAATCTCTTCGATCCCGGCACTGAGTCGATCGATGACGTTCTGGAGCGTTATAAAGTAGGTGATACCATCAAAGCCGTGGTAACGGACGTCAACGTGGACAAGCAAAAGCTCGCCCTGTCGCTCCGGGAGTACACAAGGCAGGTTCAGCAGGAGACCATGGTGCATTATATCCACGACGATTCCGAAGAGGAGAAAACAACCCTCGCCGATTTCATTAAAGATAAAAACAAGGACTGATCGGGGCTAAAGTCCACCCCATGTTGAAATCTGCAATCGATCGCAACAAATTCGAGACCCTCATTGAGATCAATGCGCTGATCAACTCCGAGTACTCCGACGGCAAGGAGCTGCTGCGGACCATAATCGAATCAGCCACCCGGCTGATGGAGGCGGATGCCTCCTCTCTGCTTCTGGTCAATCCGGAGAACAACAAACTGTACTTCGAGATAGCCCTTGGCGCAAAAGGGCCCGAGGTCCAGCGCTTCTCCCTGAACATGGGGGAAGGCATCGCCGGGTGGGTAGCGGCCAACAACCGATCCCTGATCGTGAACGACGTGGAATCGGATTCCCGATTCTTCTCCGATATCAGCGAAAAGATCAACTTCCCGACAAAATCGATCCTGGCCGTGCCCATGCGGGTGAAGGAACGCTGTGTCGGGGTTATCGAAATCATCAACAAGATCGATGGGGGCAATTTCAGCGAAGAGGACCTCGAGTGGCTGGAGATCTTCGCCACCCAGGCGGCGATCGCCGTGCAGAACTCCCGCTCCCTGCAGAAGGTGCAGCAGGAGATCACCCTCCTGCAGGATGCGATCCAGACCGACAAGGGCTACCATACCTTCATCGGGGAAAGCAAACCCATAAGGGAGAAGCTGGAAATCGCCCTGCGGGCCGCCAGGACCGACTCCTCGGTGCTGCTACTGGGGGAAAGCGGGGTGGGGAAGGAGCTGTTCGCCGAACAAATCCATCTGCACAGCCCGCGCAGCAACAACCCCCTGATCCGGGTGAACTGTGCCGCATTGCCGGAGAACCTCCTGGAGAGCGAGCTGTTCGGACACGTCAAAGGGGCGTTCACCGGCGCCAGCAGCGACCGCAGGGGCAGGTTCGAGCTGGCCGACGGCGGGACGATTTTTCTCGATGAGATCGGGGACCTGCCCCTGAACCTGCAGGTCAAGCTGCTCAGGGTGATCCAGCACAGGATGTTCGAGCCGGTCGGCGGCAGCGAACCTATAAAGGTCGATGTGCGCATCATCGCGGCAACCAACAAAGACATCGAAACGGAGGTGGGCAGCGGGAGATTCAGAGCGGACCTGTACTACCGATTGAACGTTCTGCCCATCTACATACCGCCGCTGCGGGAACGAAGGGACGATATCCCCGTACTGGCGGAATTTTTCCTGAAGCGCTTCAACCGGGAGATCAAGAAGCAGATCACCGGCTTTGCGCCCGAGGCACTGGATGTACTGCTCTCCTATTCCTGGCCGGGGAACGTGCGGGAGCTGGAAAACGCGGTGGAACGGGCCGTGGTGATTACTCAGAGCGACAGCATTACCCCGGACCTGTTCGTGATGGATAAGCTTACTGAGAGGGCCGAGGATGCCTACAACGGCAGGTCCTTAAAAGAAGCCGTAAATATCTTTAAGAAACACTATGTCAGACAAATTCTCGAAATGAATCGGTGGAATCAGACCAAGACGGCAATACTGCTGGGAATCCAGCGAACCTACCTCTCGCGATTGATCAAGGAATTGAATATCAGTCGTTAGGGGGCGAGGTGCTCCGTCCGTTCAGGGATTCACTGGTTTGCAACCGATGAGAAGGAGACGCTTATGTTGAGCCCGGAGAATGTAAGATCACAGCGAAGCACCGAGGCTAAACCTCGCTTCGTCGATCAATTGAGCGCTTTTCTGCACAAGTACCGTATCGTGCTGCTCGTCATCCTTATGGCTCTGGTCGCATTCGTGGTCGCATACTTCGGCTGGACGGAGTGGCACAAGCGATCCCGGGAAAAATCCACCCTGATGGCCGAACACGCACAGAGCCTCTACGGGCAATGGCTGGCGGCCGGCGAAGAGGGTTCCCGGGAATCGCTTCAGCAGGAACTGGAACAGCTGATCGAACAGATCCTGAAGCGCTATCCCAGGCAGTACGCGGCCCAGAGAGCCGGCTTCATAGGGGCGAATCTGGCCTTCGAAAATGAGCAGTGGCAGGAAGCCGCTGAGGGGTACAGGTCCGTGGCCGGTTCCTTTCCCAGGTCCTATCTGGCCCCCATCAGCCTGTTCAATGCCGCAGTGGCCTACGAGCAGGCCGGCGATCTGGAGCAGGGGATCACAACCTACCGGGATCTGTCGGAGCGGTATCCGAAGAGCTTTGTGGTGCCCCATGCATTGTTTGCGATGGGGCGCCTCTACGAGAGCGGTGAAGATTATCAGAGCGCTTTCGAGGTGTACGACCGGATGGAGGACGAGTTCCCTCTGAGCAATTGGACAAAGATGGGGCGAAATCGTATAATCGATCTCAAAGTCAAGGGCAGAATAGCCGAGTAGACGGGAGGTCTTCCGTGGCAAAGAAAAGCTCCAGTTTGTTCGAAACCAGATACTTCGGTCTGCTCATAGGAGTGCTGGTATTCATCCTGCTTCTCCTTATTTCCACACAAACCGTTCTCATCTCAAACCTGGAGCTCAATGTATTGGATTTCAACTTCCGCCTGAAGAATTTCGCCCGACGAACCCGGGTTCAGGAGGGGGTGACCTTGGAACAGCGAAATCCGAAGATCTCCCCGGATATCCTGATCATCGGAATCGACGACAAGAGCCTGGATACCTTTGGCCGCTGGCCCTTTCCCCGCTACACCGAGGCGAATCTG
>CAZKCQ010000337.1:0-3007 GCA_964551205.1 uncultured Spirochaetaceae bacterium | reverse complement strand
AGCCTGAAGAACCATTCCGACAGGATCGTCTGCCCGGAAGATTTCGCCGTGGACAGCTCGGGACAACGCAGGGAGGTGGCCGCCGGCGCACTTCCCGATGAGGAGACGATCGCCGACATCGGGGAGAAGACCATCAAGCGGTACTGCGCTCTCATCGGTGAATCCAAGACGGTCTTCATCAACGGACCGGCCGGTGTCTATGAGAAATCCCCCTTTGCCCTGGGGACCAGGAGGATCTGGGAAGCTGTCGCCTCGGCGGCAGCGTTTTCCGTACTGGGGGGAGGGGATTCCATCGCCGCGGCCAGGTTGTTCGGCGTGCAGGAGGGGATCTCCTTCATCAGCACGGCCGGCGGCGGTTTGATCCGTTTCCTGTCCGGAGAGAAACTGGCCGTGGTTGAGGCTTTGGAAAAATCGGCCCACACGTTCGGCCGCAAAAAATAGATAAATACACAAAAAGGGAGGAATTCGAGTGAAAAAAATCCTAACGACGCTGTTCGGCACGGAGAAAGTACTGACCGTGATTCCCGGAGCGCTGACCGCGATCGCGGTGATGCTGCTGTCTCTGCTGGCGGCCAAGTATCTGGGGGAGTTCTTCAAGGCTCAGCTCAATTTGCATCAATCACCGGTATCCACTTTTCTGCTGGCCATCATCCTGGGGATGCTGCTGCGCAACATCATCAAATTCCCGAAGATATTCGAACCTGGGTTCAAATTCTGCGTGGCCAAACTGCTCAGACTGGGGATCATCTTCCTGGGGATCCGCCTGAGCATCCTGGCGGTCGTCAAGATCGGCCTGGTAGCGGTCATCGTGGTGGTCATCTGCATCACCTCGGGGATCGTGCTGGTCAGCCTGTTTGCCCGGGTCTTCAAAGTGAGCAGCCGCCTGGGCACCCTGATCGCGGCGGGCACGGCCATCTGCGGGGTCAGTGCCATCGTGGCCACCGCTCCGACCATCGGGGCCAAGGAGGAGGAAACCGCCTACGCCATCAGCACGATCACCATCTTCGGCCTGGTGGCCACGCTGGTGTACCCCTACCTTACCGAGCTGGTCCTGAAGCTCAACCTGGGACAGGCTGGGATCTTCCTGGGAACCGCGGTGCACGACACCTCCCAGGTTACCGGGGCGGCTTTCATCTACGATCAGATCTGGAACCGGGAGGTTTCCAAGATAGCGATAACCACGAAGCTGGTCCGCAACACCTTCATGATGGCGGTCATCCCGATCCTGTCGGTGATGTACGCCAGACGAAAAGGTGCCGACACGGACCCGGCTGACGGAGTAGAGTCACCGGCCGGGGTAGCGGCAACGGCCAAGCGGGTCAATGTTCTCAAGCTCTTTCCCACCTTCGTGTTGGGATTTCTGGCCTTCGCCATTTTCCGCTCGATCGGCGATGTGTTCACAGCCGGAGAATCGGGAAGATTCCTGTTTTGGGGAAGTCCCGAATCGTGGGCCTCTTTCTACTCCGGAATTAAAGAGGCGGCCACCTATCTCCTTTCGATCGCCATCGCCGCCGCTGGCTTAAGCACCCAATTCTCCAAGCTGAAGCAACTGACGATCAAACCCTTTCTGATCGGACTGCTGGCCGCGGTTTCCGTAGGTCTGATAAGCTACATTCTCGTTCAGATCCTGCGGGGACCGATCAACGCTCTGCTTCCCGCATGAGACGGGTGGAGCTTCCCTACGGAGAGGGCACGCGAATCGTAGCAGTAGCGGAGGAGAAGCTCTCCGGCATCTACGAGCCCAGAAATCTGCCCGCTCTACCCGACCTGGAGGCTGCTGTCCTGTCCGCGCTCGAGAACCCGATCGGTGGAAAAGATCTGGCCTCGCTGGCCTCCCCAGACAAGTCGGTCGCAGTGCTTGTCGACGACATCACCCGAACCGTGCCTACCGGCAGGATCTTGGAGGTCTTTCTGCCCTACCTCGGCCGGCTCGGCTTCGACCTGAACAAGATCACGGTGATATGTGCCGTGGGTGCGCATCGTCCGCTTACAGAGGAGGAGCTGCAGATGCTCGCCGGCCGGTTTCGCGGCCGGCTGCGGGTGATCAACCACGATCCCGACGACGAGGATGGCCTGGTATCTCTGGGATCCACCTCCCTGGGAACAAACTTGAAGATCAACAGGGTTTTCCACCAGGCGGATGTGAAGCTGATCATCTGCGACACCGAGTACCATCAATTCTGCGGCTACGGCGGCGGTGCCAAGTCGGTGCTGCCGGGGATCTGCGACAGGGCTGCGATAGAAACCTGCCACTCCCGCTTCGAGGCCCCGGGAGCGGAACCGGGAAGGATTGAAGGCAATCCGGTACGGGAGGAGATCGACGAGGCGGGCCGAATGGCCGGAGTCGACCTGATCCTCAACGTCATTTTAAACGACAAAAAGGAGATCGTCCGGATATTTGCAGGAGATGTTTACGAAGCCTTTGTCGCCGGTTCCAGGATCGTGGATGAGATGTACAGGGTCACCCTGGCAAAGCGGGCAGACACGGTCATCGTCAGTGCCGGAGGCTGGCCCAAGGACATCAACCTCTACCAGGCGCAGAAGGCCATCGAGAGCGGCGTACGCATCGTGAGGGAAGGCGGAAAGATCGTGCTGCTTGCCGAGTGCCGGGAGGGAGCCGGCTCGAAGCTGTTCCACCGGTGGATGACGCAGGAGAAGGATCTGGATACAATCATCGGCAAGATCCGGGAGAAGTTCATTCTCGGGGCGCACAAGGCCTTCCAGTTCGCCCGGGAGCTCAAGTGGGCCGATGTGTTTCTATACTCGAGTATGGATCCGCAGTTGATAGAGCGTTACTACATGCATCCGCTGCGAGAATTGGAGCAGATCGAGGCAATCGTGTCAGAGTCGGAGAGCATCGTGATTCTACCGCAGGCGACCACCACCCTCCCCGTGTTGGCCGGTGCGGTTGCCTGAAAAGTTTTTTTTTCGAGGAGGTTCAACGTAATGAAGCTTTTTATCGACACCGCGATGATCGATGAGATCAAGGAAGCCTGGAGCTGGGGGA
>CAZKCQ010000336.1:0-3012 GCA_964551205.1 uncultured Spirochaetaceae bacterium | reverse complement strand
TAATGCTGGACCAGAGCCAGCCCGATCGCTTCGAAGGATGCCCTCAGCTCCTCCAAATCCAGGGTTTCCAGTTCCAACGTGTCTATCAGGATCACGTGGTCACCTTCCAGGGCGTAGGCTCCGTGGACCAAATCCTCCGCATTCAAACGCAGCAGTTCTTCGTACAGCGATTCCCGATCCCTGCCCGGTGTTTCCATCACCTTGACCCGGACGATGACCAGGGGCTCGCTGACCATGGCTACGATATTCTTTAGACCCTTCTCTTCATCGTTGATCAGGAAGGTGCCGTCGCCGACCTCCTCGTAGGACAGCCCAAGGTCCAGCAGGTACGAACGGACCTTATCCTCGCCACCCATAGCTGACTCCTGTTTCTTGGGGGGATTTTGTAATCATGGTTCACGATCCAGATTTGGTCTTTTTTAGTCTATGGATCTCAGCCGAGCAAGACCTGGCCGGCATTATCAATTGCCAAAATGGTTTTACACTCGGAACAGCGGAACCGTCCGGACTTGGTAGCCTTGAGTTTCTTGCTGCAGATCGGGCATTTGAAGATCTTGGGAAATGGACCGGCCTGGACGCCTTCCCCTTTCTGGGCAAAGAAGGCTACGGCTTCCTCCAGGTTTTCCTTGATGTTGAAGAACTGGGAAAAACCCAAAAGTTGGAAGACCTCGTACACCTTCGGCTGGATTTCCAGAAGAACCAGGTCTCCCCCGCGGGGCTTGACGGCTTTCAGGAAGGAGGTAAAGGAACCGATGCCCGTACTGGAGACGTAGTTCAAACCGGCACAGTGGAAAATCAACCTGGTGAAACCCGATTCGATGGTTTTCGATACACGTTTCTGGAAATAGTTGGAGTTGTAGGTGTCGATATAGCCGGTGAGGTAGAGGACAAGACATCCGGCGACTTCGTCGATCTTCTGAAGTCTTACCTTCAGGCTGTCGTCTTTTTCGTCGTCGAATCCCGGTACGATATCGTTATTCATCATTATTAAACTACCACCGTGTAATTTGAGTTAATATTATACAAATACTCAATCCCTTGTCAAACAGTTCCTGCTGATAATATTGGCCGCTTGCCGGTCCTTTCAACCCCTCAATAGTACTACGATTATATCGCAGTTTCCCTATAATACAGAGATTTCCCATGTTCGTTCAATGTATCGGTCCTGAAGGGCGTATTGACAACGGTCTCGTGAAAAAAACAAGATGGCAGAAATGACCCCTCGGAATATTCGGATTGTACTGGTGCGGCCAAAGGAGGACAGGAACATAGGCTCCGTATGCCGCTCCATGAAGACCATGGGATTCGGTACCCTCTGCATCGTGGGGCATGAAACCATCGATCGCGATGAGGCGGCGATCACCGCGGTTCACGCCGTGGATGTGCTGGATCGGGCGGTGCGCTGCGAAACACTGGAAGAGGCTGTTCAAGACTCGGTGCTGGTAGCGGGAGTCAGCCGCCGCCGGGGAAGGTGGCGAAAATATTTCGCCCTGACTCCCGAGCAGCTTGCCGAACGGATCGCCTCGATCCGGAAGGGGACCTGCACCCTCGTGTTCGGTAACGAAGCATCCGGATTGAACGCCAAAGACCTGGCAAAATGTCATGTAGCGGTTCGAATCCCCAGTTCACCCGGGTTTCCCTCCCTGAACCTGTCCCACGCGGTCCAAATCATCACCTATCAGCTGTATCGCCGTCTGCGTGAACCGGGGGAAACCGCAACGTTTCTCCCGATATCCTCAAGGCGCCTCGATGCCCTGGTTTCCCTGATGACCGCATCCCTGGCCAATATAGGCTTCTTCACCCAGGGAGATCCCGGAGAGATGGCGGTTTTTTTGAGGGATATTTTCGCACGGGCCGCCCTGGAGCAAGGGGAGGCGGAACGGTTGGCCCGGGTTTTTAAAAAGATCAGCGGACTGGCTACCCGCAGCGGGATCGGGGGCGGCTGAAATCCAAGCTTGACCTTCAGGAGCAGAAGCATCTAAAATCTTTGAGTATGAAACGAGCAATTGGGGCCGTTCTTGTGCTGTTTATTTGGGCTCCCGCCGTGTTTTCCATCGACGCCGGGGACTTCGATGCGGTGGCGGATTTCTCCGTCACCATAAAGACGCTGAGTCAGCTGGATGAAGCCTCGGCAACCGCCTATGGACTGATGGACCGCTTCCTCCTGCTGGACGGCACGGTCACCAATATTCTCGTGTTGGATGCAAACGAAGAAAGCTACCTCGTGCAGGTCGAACTGGTTTCGGGTGAATGGATCGGTCTGGATGAAGTTCGTAGCTACTCTTGCTGGGTGCTGTTCTCAGGACCCCGTTTTGCCGGCGTGTTTCCAGCCCGGGTTCCCCGCGACCCGCCGCCCGGGGTCATCGCGGCCAACAATACGATCCTGATCGTCGCCACACCGCTGCAGACCGTGGAGATCGCCGAGGGTGAGACTGCCTGGGTCCTGGAGGGAATCTACGCTCGCCTGCTGCAATAGCTCCATCAGTAAAACTGTATATCCCGCGCCCGGATCTCATCTCCCTCGGTAAGAACCGCGGCTCTTTCGATGACATTGCGAAGTTCCCTGACATTCCCCGGCCAGGGATGGGACAGCAGCTTCTCAACCGCCTGGGGATGTATTCGAAGATCAGCTTGTTTCTGCTTTAGAAAATAGGCGCAGAGAAGAGAGATATCTCCATCCCTGCTGCGGAGCGGGGGAACCTGCAGAAACAGCACGTTAATTCTATAATAAAGATCCTCGCGAAAACGGCCCGCCTGCACGTCCTTCTTCAGATCCCGGTTGGTGGCGGAGAGAATCCGGATGTTCAGAGGAATCGAGCGGGTTCCGCCCACCCGATGTATCCGCTTGAACTCCAGCACCCTCAAGAGCGTGATCTGTGCCTTGGGCGGCAGTTCTCCGATCTCATCGAGAAAGATCGTGCCGCCGTCGGCACGTTCGAAACACCCGGCCCGGCTGATGGCGTCGGTGTATGCTCCCTTTTCGCTTCCGAACAGCTCGGCTTCCACCAGGGT
>CAZKCQ010000335.1:0-3013 GCA_964551205.1 uncultured Spirochaetaceae bacterium | reverse complement strand
GCCGTGTTCTACCCGGAGGACGCCCACAAGCCCAACTGCGCCTGGGACGGTCCGCAGACGATGCGTAAGGTGGTGGTCAAGGTCCGTATCGGCTGAGGCATGAACGAAGCCATCCGCGAGAAGTTCCGCTTCTTCGAGGAGTTTTGGAAGGGGGAGGGACCCTCGCCCATCCTGTTCGCCGAGCCTCATCTTGCAAAGGGCAAGCCCTACCTGCGCCACGACCTGGTCCAGCAGCATCGGGATGTGGAAAAACAGCTGGAAGAACGCCTTCTGGAGGTTGAACCGCATCTCCAGCTGATCGACGACGGCATCCCCACGGTGCGCTCCGACCTTGGTACCACCCTGCTTCCCAGCGCTCTGGGCCTGCCGATCGAGGTGCAGCCGGAGCTTCACCCCTGGCTGGCCGAACATCTCGGCCCGGAGCAGTACGAGAGGCTTGAGATACCGCGGGACCCGGGGGATCTGCTGAAAAACGAGATGCTCTTCTCCTGGCAGTTTTATCAACTGTTCAAGCGGCGTCAGGAGGAGGGCCGCATCCCGGCGGGGGTGTTCCCCTACGTCCCGGACACTCAGGGGATCTTCGATCTCTCCCATCTGATAATCGGAACGGATCTGCTTTACCTGCTCAACGACCGTAAGGAGCAGGTCCTGGCGATCCAGGAGCGCAGTCTCCGGCTGTTTCTCTCAGCCACCCGCTTGTTCAAGGAGCTGCTCGGGGAGCGGAGCACTTCGATGGTGCACGGGCACGGCATGCCGATCGGGGTTTGGTTCCCAGCTACCGGAGCCCGCATCTCGGAGGACAGCGCCACCCTGGTCTCCGCTGACATGATCCGGAGGTTCTGCCTGCCCTTCATCCGGCGGGCGGCCAAACCCTTCGGGAGACTGTTCATGCATTACTGTGGCCATCATCCCGGTTTCTTGAAGATGCTCTGCGAGATGCAGGAGATCTCCACCCTGAACCTGGGGAATCCGGAGATGTACGACCTGGAGGAGCTGTTCTCTGAGTGCGGTCGCAGCAACACCGTCTACTTCGGTCACCTGCCTGTGCTGGCCGGGGAGGATGCAGAGCGCTACCTGGAGCGGCTGGCCGAGCTGGGTGGACGCCACCGGACCCGTTTGATTCTGGTGTCGAGCTTTCACCCCGGGGGGCGGGAGGAGAAAGCCGCCCTGGTTCGGCGCTGGCATCGATTGACCCGGCGCAACTAGGACAGAGGAACGGAAAGGTTTGACATGGCAACCTATGATGATTTTGCAAAGATCGAGATTCGGACCGGCAGGGTGATCAAGACCGAGGCCTTTGCCCAAGCCCGCAAGAGCGCCATCAAGATGTGGATCGATTTCGGAGAGCTGGGAGTGCTGACCTCCAGCGCCCAGATTACCCGGCGCTATGGCCCTGAGGAGCTGGTTGGCAGCCAGGTGCTGGCCGTGACCAACTTCCCGCCCAGAAAGATCGCGGGTTTTTCCTCCCAGGTCCTGGTCCTGGGTGCGGTCCCCGAAGAGGGGGACGTGGTGCTGGTACGCCCCGATGCGGTTGTGGATCCGGGCACCAGAGTGTTGTAAGCAGGAGAACGGGTGGACAGTAGAAACGACGAGTTGATCGGGGGCTGTGGGCCGTTCAACATCGATCAGATCAATCGGAGCGCGGAGGGGGAGATCTTCATGCTGGCCCAGGAGTTCAGCGGCGGCTCCTCTCTGCCTCCCCTGTCCCCTCCGGAGTGAGACGGCTCAAGCTGCGGATCGTGCGGAAATAGCGGGCGATCCTGCCTGAAGCCACCAGGTGGGCGGAGAACATCACTTCTTCGAACACCTCCACCACGTAGGCCAGCTGCCCGGACCCGGCGGGAAGGGCCGTGCTCAACCGCTCGGAATACTCCAGGGGTGTGAAGTAAAAAACGTAGGGAACGCCCAGACGCTCACCCCACCTGGTCAGGGCCAGGAACGCACGCTGGGCCCGGCTCATCTGCACTCGCTTGCGCACCGAAAGCCGCCGGGCTCTGGTCCTGCTGTGATTCGCGGCCGAAGCGGCGTCCCGCTCATTTTCCACGGTCAGGACAGCCGGCCGGTGGGACAACCGCAGCCAGCGGAGGACGCGAAGCCAGAATCGGATGGAGAATCCGAGGAAGAGGCGGAGTCGTCTCCGGAGGGCTGCAAGGGGCCTCAACTCCCGCAGCCTGTCGATGAAGTCCTGGGACAGCAGGGGAAAAACCAGAAACAGAAACAGACCGGTACCCAGAAGAGTACGAAACAGCCTACGCAAGAGCTCCAGGATGAGCAGAGCAAACGGACCGGCAACCGGCGTCGGCTGGGAAAGGCGCAGACCCTGGTAGTAGCGCTGTCGTTCGAGCAGGGCATGCTGCAGGGTGTCTGCCAGGCCGGGACCAACGGGCAAACGAAACAGTGAGGCCAGCTTCCTGAGCAGGGCGATCAGAGCGGATAGGGGCAGCAGGGAGGCGTTTCGAGCCGCCAGTATGACCGCAGCGGCGGCGATCGCCACCATCGATAAGCAGAACAAAAACCGTCTTCTCTCCAGAGCGAGAGGCAGGGGAATGCCGCTGCCCAGCAGCAGCTGCTGCTCTTCGAAGCTGTGCAGCACTCCTATCCCCAGCAGCCCCCCAACGGTATGGAGGGAGACCACCAGTGCGCTGCCGATCGGAAGTTGACGCTTCAGCACTGCCGCGGCGATCAGGAGAGCGACGATCTGAATTTGAAAGACGATTGCCCCCGCCTTGATGTTTCGCAGCACCCGGACGGTAAGCCCGGCCTGGTATGAGGCGTCTCGTAGGGAGTGCCGTAGCGCCGCCCCCTGTTTTCCCGTCAATGAGCCCAGCAGGAGCTCCCGCTCTCTAAGACCGGTATGGATGCCGTGGCAGAGCAGCCACTGCAGCGCGAACACCGTCAGCGGGTAGATCAATATCGGGGAGATGTGGAAACTCCCTCCGGATCGCAGCCCAAAGAGGATGAACAGGTATCCGAAGGCTACGGCGAGCAGCACCACCAACTCGCGGATGCGAGC
>CAZKCQ010000334.1:0-3018 GCA_964551205.1 uncultured Spirochaetaceae bacterium | reverse complement strand
CGAAAAATACTCGTTACTATATGGAGCTTATTGTTGCGATGCAATCCAACGTACACCTGTGATTTTTCACTAGCGTTCACCCACCCAAGGAGCTGATTTTTCAGCACCGTTCACCCACCCTTTTTCAGGAGCATTCACCCACTTTTTCACCTGCATTCACCCACCTGGGAAGGCAGGGCATGCAGGAAATGAGCACGTTCAGCCAAATCTAAGAGTCTGCCATACTGCCCATTATTCTGAAAATCAGGAGGCAGTATGGGACATAGGGAGTACAACGTGATCGAGATTGTGGATGTCCTGAGAAGATATCTTGCTGGCGACTCGATTCGGTTGATTGCACGGTCTACGGGTATGGATCGAAATACGGTACGAAAATACATCCGAAACGCTGAAGAGAACGGATTCGACATGCGCTTCACGGGCGATCTGGATGAGATGGCCTATTTGATCTTCCGTGCCGTTCATCCGGATCGAGGGAAAGAAACAGAGAGTAAGAGGGATCAGATTTTGCTTTCCCACGAGGAGAAGATCTGCAAATGGCTGGAAAAAAATAAACTGACCCTGACTAAAGTGCATATCAAACTACTTCGCCTCGGCGTAGATGTTTCTTACAGCGGCCTGTACCGATTTGCTCGGGAGCATTTTGGGTTTGGAAGCCCACAGAACACCGTACGGATGATCGACACTGCTCCGGGAGAGGTAGCCGAGGTGGACTTTGGACGCCTGGGAATTCTTTACGACCCGACTTCTGGCAGAAATCGGGTGTTGCACGCGTTGGTGGTCACTTTGGTCTTCAGTCGCCACCAATATGTGTTCACTACCCACACCCAGGATCTGAAGAGCTTGATCAGTGGGATTGAGGAAGCCTGGGAATTCTTTGAAGGTTTCGCCCGCCGCCTGATTATTGACAATCTGAAAGCAGCGGTGGTCAAAGCGGATCGGTATGAACCGATCTTCCAGCGTACCTTCTTTGAGTACGCACGCTACCGGGGCTTCATTATCGATTCGACACGAGTGGGGGATGCGAAAGGTAAACCGAAGGTGGAGCGGCAGGTCCCTTACGTTCGGGAAAACTTTTTCAAGGGCGAATCGTTCAAGGACCGAAACCATGCCCAAAGAGAAGCGATTAAATGGTGTCGGATGACCGCAGGTTTGCGGATCCACGGAACCACACGCCGCAAGCCTCGCCTGGTGTTCGAAAGCGAAGAACAACCAGCTCTGTTGCCCTTGCAGAAATCTCGATTTGACATCCCGCAATGGCATCCCCCGCACAAAGTGCATCCGGATCACCATATACGGGTGAACTATGCCACTTACTCAATTCCTACCGCCTATATCGGGAAAGAAGTGGATGTGCGGGTGGACAGCAAACTGGTACGGATCTATTACAAAGAACAACTCATCAAGACCCATCCTGTGAAGGCTCCGGGAGAACGTTCCACAGATTACAACGACTATCCGAAAGAGAAGACCCCCTATGCCATGCGCAGCTGCCAGTATTACATCCAGAAAGCGACCGCTATGGGCCTACACTGCGGGAAGTTTACCCAGATGCTTCTGTCCGGCGATTTTCCCTGGAGTAAGCTCAGACAGGCCCAGAAGCTGGTCCATCTGGGGGAAAAGTACGGCAAGGAACGGGTGGATTCCGCTTGCCGTCGTGCCCTGTACTTCGGTCTTCTGAGCGTCTACCGGGTCGAGAATATCATCAAAGAGCCGAAAAACTATTTCCCTATGCCGGGTGAGGAAAATCCTTCTCATGGCAACGCAGAGCCCCTTCCTGGGCGCTTTCGACGCCCGGCTGAGTATTTCAACCATCCCATCCAGGAGGTACATGATGTCCACAAATGAGCTCAAAACGATACTCAAAAGATTGAGACTCTCCGGTATGTTGGAAAGCCTGCAGGACCGCATTGCGTATGCCAAAGGAGTGAAGCTGTCCTACATGGAGTTTCTCGAGCTGGTGTTACAGGATGAGTTGGAACGTCGAGCACGACATAGTTTAGAGCGAAGGATGAAGATTGCCGCCCTCGATCCCTTTCAGAGCCTAGAAGCCTTCGACTGGGAGGCGAAGATCACCGTGGATCGAGACGTTCTCAAGGAACTGTTTAGCCTGGAGTTCATCGACCGACATGAGAACGTAATTTTCAGCGGACCGGTGGGGGTGGGCAAGACGTTTTTGGCCAACGCCCTGGCCCACAGTGCGTGCCGCAGAGGCAAGAAAGTTCTCATGCGTCGAGCGAAGAAGATCTTCAGTGCTTTGCGACAAAGCAGAGCGGACAACTCTTTCGAGAAAGAACTGGTTCGCTTGATCAGTCCCGATCTGTTGGTCATCGATGATCTGGGACTTCAGAAGTTCAGCCCGCAGGAGGCAAGTGATTTCTATGAGATTGTGGTGGAACGGCACGCTCGAGCCTCCATAATCCTTACCAGTAACCGCCATGTGGATGAATGGGAAATGCTATTTGATGATCCGATCCTGGCCAACTCGGCACTGGATCGGCTGGCCCACAACGCTTACCAGATTATCATAGAAGGAGAGAGCTATCGAAACAGGTTTCACCACTCCAGGCCGTCCACAGAATAGGAAAGGGGTCAACCGGAGGGATGTGAGGAGAATGTCGTGTCTATCAGTGTGATAGCATGGGCCATAGATGCCCGTAGAGGCATTTTCTCCGAGGTAACCGATATCCAGGTGCCCCCGTCCAGTGGGGAAATCCTGGGTCAGGAGGTGCAAGAGCTGAGCCAGGTTCTAATGTCATAGTGAGAGCGGTGTGAGTTATCCACAATCGGCTTCAGGCGGATTTCTGGTGATCCGACCTCGCCTCATGTGGATAACTCATCCCAGGGCGTCAGTCCTAGCATTGATCAGGACAGGGTAGTTCTGATACAAAGGTTAGGGCATTTGGCTGTACCTGGGTGAATGCTTTTGAAAACCGGTGGGTGAATGCTCCTGAAAAATGACACAGGAGATCCAATGCATGTAGAATGAAAAGTTTATGTCCGGAACACTGCAGTTCT
>CAZKCQ010000333.1:0-3020 GCA_964551205.1 uncultured Spirochaetaceae bacterium | reverse complement strand
TTTTCGCTACTCCATCATCGCCGAGCTTCTCAATCCGTATCTATCACGGAACGAGGGGTATAGGAGCGGGTATCGTTCGCGTACTCTGTCGGGCAGGGGCTGCAGTCGTATTCACTCACA
Source organism: uncultured Spirochaetaceae bacterium (assembly GCA_964551205.1). Lineage (GTDB taxonomy): Bacteria > Spirochaetota > Spirochaetia > SZUA-6 > DRHE01 > JAFGQJ01. The sequence goes on along the minus strand of CAZKCQ010000333.1, from coordinate 2,900 downwards.
CGGGAAAGCACGCGAACCGAACCCGGATCGCTCGCCTTCTTGCCGAGATCGAACGCGAAAGGGGACGAGTGGAGGATGTGATCTTGGACGCCGTAGATGCGGCCGGTACCTCGGCACTGATCGAGCGGGTGGCAACGAAATACCGGAAGATCAACGGCTTAGTATGCAACGTGGGAAATAACCAGGCCAGGGCTGTTGAAGAAATCAGCCCGGAAAGCTGGGGCGAAAACCTTGATCTGAACCTGACCAGCGCATTTTACGGTATCCAAGCCGTGTTTCCACACATGATCAGAGCCGAATATGGGCGTATCGTCCTGATTGGTTCCACGGCGGTATACGATGGAGGAAGCGGTGCCATCGACTATGTAGCGGCAAAGGCGGGGATGAACGGCCTTGTAGCCTATATCTGCCGCAACTATACGCGTAGAGGAATCACGGCCAATATCATCCATCCAGCAGCCATCGAGACTGAGTTGCTTATGGCACGCTATGGCGATGAGGAGATGAAGCGGGAACTGCTGACCGAGATACCGGTGGGCCGTCTGGGAAAGCCTGAGGATATCGCCGGACTTGTGGCGTTCCTGCTCAGCACCTGGGGAGATTACATCTGTGGACAGCAGATAGCAGCGGACGGTGGCCGGACCCTGTTCAACCGATAGCAGAAAGTAGCACGGACCTCGAAATGGTAGGCAGGTTGCTATGATTCCAATTATGGATCAACAGGTCCCTGAACTGGTTATGCTTTGAAAGAGTATAAGGTGGCTATCTACTGCCCTTATTCAAATCCCCCGGGAGAAAAGGAAAAGGGCAGGCGTGGTGTGGCATACCGATGACCTATAATACTTGTGTGGCGCATAAGGACGACCACGTTGATAGTTATGGTCAGGTCACCTACTGCACTCGTACCAACAAAATAGCACACATATGTGATGACTGACTGGAATGGAACCAGCACTCGTTCGTCTCTCCATTCACAATAAACCAGGGCGCAATAATGGGATAATCACCGAGTCTTTAGTAAATCACATCCCGGATTACTTTGAGGAAGCATTCTCCAACTTCATCTTCCGGTATTGATTTCAATCCCCAGAATACCGGATTCAGCGATTCCAGCTGGCCACCTCCACAGACTTCTGCAGCACGCTCGGTAATCTCTTCCTTAAGACAATGAACAATACCGATACTATCATCGGGTTTTCCGCTCCTCGTTTCAGCATTCGAATCCTTGGGAGCGTGTACGTATTTTTCATACTCCAGTTGCCCCTCAATCCATTCAAAGTAATCTGATGCTGCGTAATAGTCTGGGAGCTTTTTGCCAATACTCCCGTATCTTTTTCCGGTTAAACCCGTGGACTCTGAAAGCCACAACTCCTCGGATTTCTCGGGCCTCAAACGGCCCATACGGGCCAGGAGGAGTATATCCGACTTCTCTATAGCCTCCCTTGGAAAATGTTTGCGTCCTCTGTGAACGATAAACTCGAACCGTTCCCGCACGGGTGGACGATCGAGTGCCCTGACCGTGGTTTCCGGGTCGTGGTAGTAATCTCCAACCATGAGCGATGTCTGAAGCCGGTCAATGTCGCAGAGAGTCCATGGCATAGAGTCCGAGTTGATCCGGCAGCGGGGCCGTGCTACTATGAGGTTAACCCGATGGCTTCAGGATTCGAGCGTAGCCGTGCTCCCGGACGACATGTAAACAAGAGGCTATTACTGCCGCAAAAAGGCAGGTACTCCAAGACCACCTTCATAAGGATTTTTACCGCCAGCATCTTCATCTCACTCTGCGTGCTTCTGCTCACATCGTTCATCCTATTTTACTCGTTCAAGAGCATTGTAACCGAGGAGATCCACAACCAGTCGATAGGTATGCTGCGCCAGACACGATCCATTTTCGATTCCCTGCACGAGTGGATTATCCCTTCATTCCGGCGAATTGGGAGCGAGCCGGCTATCAGCAGGCTCATCAGCGCCGGAAACCTCGATCTGATGGATATTTCCGCTGGAATCGATCGTTTGATAGAAGTCTTGTCCTCCTACTATCTGGTGGATTCGATCTACGTATACAACCGCCAGCGCGGTGAATATTTTTCAACGATAAACGGATACGAGCAGGGTGAATGCAGTGATGCGGCTCTCCCCGAAATTCTGAATGACATCCGGCGATTCGGAGTCTACCGTTACATCCCTCGGAGAATGAGCTATCGAATTCACGACAGAGTCTACCGTTCGGATTTTGCTCAGACCGACACGCTAAACGTCTTCTCCGTTGTGGTGGGGGATATACCGAAATCCGGTTCTGCGATGAACGGCGCCCTGATCGTCAATATCAGCGAGCAGAAGATCGTCGACAGTTTCTTCCCGATTACCTCGAATCCCGCAGGCCGCCTGATCATCATCGATCGTGAGGGAGTAGTGGTCAGTCATCCCGACACAACGCAGTTCGGAGCCGATTATTCCTCCGTTCCATACGTGCAGAGAATACTGGCATCCGCTGTAGAGGAAGGCGTTCTCACAGACACTCTGGACGGTGCCCGCTACCTGATCTCCTACGTAACCCACCCCGCCTGGGGATGGCGCTTCATAAATATCATGTCCTACGATCAGATATTCAGCGGCCTGACTCGTTTTCTGATCATTGCCGTGATCGTATTTTTTGCGCTTATGTTGCTGTCGATCGGACTGGCATATGTATTCTCATCCAGGATCTACTCTCCCATCCACAGGCTCTTTCAGGAGGCATGGGATCTGCAGGGAAAGGTAGAGGAACCGGGATCTTCGGAAAATGGGCACCGCATGAGCGAGCTGCAGTACGTGGATCGGGTCTTCAAACAGATCATGAAGAACACGGACAGCCTCAGTCACACGATCGAGAGACAACAGGAGTTGTACAGGCAGAACCT
>CAZKCQ010000332.1:0-3021 GCA_964551205.1 uncultured Spirochaetaceae bacterium | reverse complement strand
TCCACCTCCCCGGTCGGCATTTTAGGATTTACCATGTCCTTGGGTCGCTGGCGAACCGCTCCCTCCACGGCGATGCAGTATTCGAATTTGAGCTCGGAAGCCCTGTCTTTCAGTTCCTTGGGGGCGTCCGCATCGATGACCACCTGGGTGAGACCGTAGCGATCCCGCAGATCGATGAACTTGATGGTTCCGAAGTCCCTGTACCTGTGCACCCAACCGTTCAAAGTCACAATCTTGCCCACATCGGTGCTGCTCAGTTGTCCGCAGGTGGCGGTCCGTTTCATCGCTTCCATGCCGATGAATCTACCATTGGAGCGAAGGGAAAGACAAGGTGAGGGGTCTGCCAACTTAGGGTCTGCCGAGTTAGGCTCTACCGAGTTAGGTATGTTTCATTGACAGGATCGGCGGTATTTCCTATGCTTCAGCCGGTTTTATGAGACCGAAACACGGGGTCCTTATTCCTGCTGCGATTTGCCTCATCCTCCTGTTCGGGGTGAGACTCTCCGCCCCGGCGTTGGACGCCGGATCAACCGGCGCTGCAGGCCCTACCCAGGTCCTTCGCGTAGCCGCCGTACAGCTCAAGATCCAGCAGTCCGATCTGCGTTCCTTCGAAAGCTTTCGTTCGCGCATCGAATCTCTGGTGATGCGCTGCCTGGCCTTTCGGCCGGACTTAATAGTTTTTCCGGAGTATACCTCGGTGTTTTTGGCTCTCATCCCCTACTACCCCGTGATCCAAGTGTCCCGGAGTGCCGAGGAGGGGCTTTCACGCATAAGTGCTCGGGATCCTCTGATCAAAGGGTTCCGGGATTTATTTCTGGTCAATTCGGGCCTGGCCGAACGGGTCATGGAAGAGCTTTTCGCAACTCTGGCCCGGCGGCATGGTGTGGCCATTATCCCGGGGACCTACTTCGCCTGGAGCGAGCGGGAGGAGGGGGTAGCTCTGGTCAACAGGCTGGTGGTGTACGACCGCAGCGGCCGGATCGCCTATACGCAGGACAAGGTATTTCTCACCCCTTTCGAAGAACAGCTGCTGGAAATCTCTCCGGGTCTGCTCGAAGAGGCCGAACCGATCGTGCTACAGGGGCGGCGGATAGGGATCACGATCTGCCGGGACACCTTCTTTTCAGACTGGCTGCAGGTTTTCGCGGGAGTGGATCTCTGGATCGATATCAAGGCCAATGGCGCCGTCTACACCCAGGAAGAACGCCAACGCTTCCTCCGGGCTGTATCGGCGCGTATCGACGAGGGGGATATCCCCTATGGGCTGACGGTCTGCCTCACCGGATCTCTGCTGGATATGATATGGGAGGGAGAATCTTCCCTTGCTCGCAAGGAGCCGGGGCAGGAGATCCGCTTCGTGGGGAAGGCGGCCTCGGCTTCGGAGGAGGAGATCCTGTTTTTCTCGATCGGCGACCGGGTCGAGGATCCGCCGCAGTAAAATCCCACGCGACGCAACCCCCCGCAGGGCAACCCGGTTGACTGTTCCAATCCAGCATGATTATCTTCTACCCATGAAAATAATTATTATAATTTTTGTAATGTTAATTGTTTCCGGAACCTTCATCTTTGCCGGGGGGCGGAATGAACGGCTAGGGCAAGTGAGCAGTGCACCGGCTGCTGTCGATGAACCGCTGAGCTCGGAGAGACTGGCCGAGATCATCGCCTCGGGGGATCCCAACACCTATCTGGTAGATGTGCGTACCGAGGGAGAGTACAACGCTGGAGCCATTCCCTCGGCGATCAACATCCCCTTCGACCAGATCGCTGCTGATCTTCCCACGGAAGATCGCTCCGCCCGCATCATCGTCTACTGTCGGTCCGGGAATCGTTCGGGAATCGCCGCCGATACGCTGGAGGGCCTGGGTTTTACGAATATTCTCGATTTCGGCGGCGTGGGCAACTGGAAGGGCGAGCTGGAGGTCAGGGAGTAGATCCTCCAACTTCGTTCAACTCCAGATCCTGGCTCCAACGTAGATGACGCAGGGATGCCTGAGCGATGTTGGTGATGTGATCCCCGATCTTCTCGAGGTTGTCCACGAAACTGACGAACAGCAGACCTGAGAGGATGTGACACTCCTGATTCTGGAGACGGAGGACGTGGTTTTCCTTCAGCTGTACCTGCATTGTGTTGAGCAGCTCTTCTCTTCCCAGTACCCGTCGAGCCGCATCGTCATCCTGTTGGCGCAGGGTTTGAAGCACCTCATCGAACATCGACAGGGTATGATCACCGATGTTGCTCAGCTCCTTTAGGGCTTTATCGCTTAGTTCGAGCTTTTGATCCTGTTTGCGAACGGCAAGCTCGATGATGTTTTCCGCGTGATCTCCGATCCTTTCGACGTCGTTCACGGAGTGAACGAGTACCGGGATCTCCTCCGCCTCGGTTTCGTCGAGATTTCTTTCGGATATTTCGATCAGGTACCTGGTAATCTCTTTCTGTAGCAGGTCGACGGCGTCTTCTTGTTTGCGCACCCGCTCTTCGAGAACGGGATCGTAGTTGAAAAAACAGGCAATCCCGTTGCCCAGCGCATCTTTTGCCATTTCGGCCATGCGGATCAGCTCTTTGATCGTCTGCTGGATCGCGACTGTGGGCGTATTGAGCAGGTGTCGTTCCAGATAGATAGGTGTGAGCTCCAGGGAGTCTTTCCTGCTCGGTGTCAACTTGATCGCTGCTCGTTCCAAAAGCCGCACCAGGGGAAGAAACACGCAAGCCGAGTTGATGACGTTGAACACCGTGTGAGCCAGGGCGATATGGACCATGATATTTCCCTGGGTTACAGGCCCCGGTATGATCGCTTCTATCAGCCGGCCATACCAGCCGAGATATACGGGTACGGCCATATAGAGCACCCCGAATACGTTGAGCAGAGCGTGGGACCGGGCGGTCCTTCTAGCGTTGAGGTTGGCTCCCAGGGCGGCCAGTTCCGCGGTGATCGTCGTCCCGATGTTCTCGCCCAGGATGATCGGGATGGCGACCTGGAAATCGATGAGTCCCGAAAATGCCAGGATCTGCAGCAGGGCGAT
>CAZKCQ010000331.1:0-3110 GCA_964551205.1 uncultured Spirochaetaceae bacterium | reverse complement strand
TGAACACCAGGGGTCCCTCGATGCGGTCCACCCCGATGTACTCCCGGCCGGCCAGCAGGCGCTTCTCCGCCGCTTCCAGATCGACGGCGGTGACGCCCGGCCTGGCCCTCTTATTCTTCATAGATCTCCTCCAGCTGATCGAGGGAGCGCTCCAGGCGGGCGGCCAGCTTGTCGAAAGCTTCGGGCTGGTCGTTGGCGATCGTGAACTTCATCTTGACCACGTCCTGCAGCACCTTCATGCGCCGCAGGCGAACCAGGGTCATCCCCCGCCGGATCGCCTCGGCCCCCCGGCGCGAGTAGGTCAAAATGATGGCGAGCATCCGCGCCTGCTTCTCCACAGTGGAGTAGCGGTCCACATCATCGAAGGCGTTCTGCTGCAGGAAGGCGTTCTTGAACAGGGTGCAGACCTCAAGTACGAAGCGCTGGCTGTCCGGAAGCGCATCCGGTCCGACCAGCTTGACCACCTGCTGCAGCCGTACCTCCCGGTTCAGCAGATCGAGGATTTCCGCCCTGTCGGAAGTCCAGTCACTACCCGCCTTCTGTTCCCACCAGGGGGTCACTTCCTCGACGTACTCGCTGTAACTCTCCAGCCAGGAGATGGCCGGGTAGTGGCGGGCATTGGCCAGCTGGCGGTCCAGAGCCCAGAAGCAGCGGACGAAGCGCTTGGTGTGCTGCGTCACGGGCTCTGAGAAATCCCCCCCGGGCGGGGAGACCGCGCCGACAATGGACACCGAGCCGCTCGTTCCTGCCAGGGTGTTCATGGCCCCGGCCCGCTCGTAGAACTCGGCGATGCGGGTGGGCAGGTAGGCGGGAAAGCCCTCCTCCGCCGGCATCTCCTCCATGCGCCCCGAAAGCTCCCGCAGCGCCTCGGCCCAGCGGGAGGTGGAGTCCGCCATGACCGCCACATCATAGCCCTGGTCCCTGTAGTATTCGGCCAGGGTCGCTCCGGTGTAGATCGAGGCTTCCCGGGCGGATACGGGCATGTTCGAGGTGTTGGCGATCAGCACGGTCCGCTCCATCAGGCTGCGCCCCGTAAGGGGGTCGATGAGCTTGGGAAACTCGGTAAGCACGTCGGTCATCTCATTGCCCCGCTCCCCGCAGCCGATGTACACGATGATCTCCGCGTCGCACCACTTGGCGATGGCGTGCTGGGTCATGGTCTTACCCGTGCCGAATCCTCCGGGAATCGCCACGGTGCCTCCGCGGGCCACGGGAAAGAGGGTGTCGATGACCCGCTGCCCGGTGATCAGGGGCGGGCCTCCGGCAGGCAGCCGTTCGGCCGAGGGCCGGGAGGTGCGGATCGGCCAGCGCTGCATCATGGGGATGGCGCGCTCCCCACCTCCGGATTCGATCAGGGCGACCGGTTCCTCCACCGTGTACTCCCCCTCGGCCGCCAGCGATTTCAACGTGCCCGCGACATCGGGAGGCGTGAGAATCCTGTGCTCCACCCGCTCGGTTTCCTGCACCGTGCCTATCACGCTGCCGCCGCTCACGGCGCTTCCCACGGCGAGGTCCGCCGGACGGAACAGCCACTTCTTCTCCCGGTCGAGGGAGGGCGCACGGATGCCCCGTTCGATAAAGTTCCCGGACAGGGCCAGGATCTGCTCCAAAGGGCGCTGGATGCCGTCGTAGATCGTCCCGATCAATCCCGGGCCCAGCTCCACGGACAGGGGGCTTCCGGAACCGAAGATATTGTGTCCCGGAGCGATGCCGGTGGTGTCCTCGTAGACCTGGATGATGGCCCGGTCTCCGGCCAGCTTGACGATCTCTCCGATCAGGCGCACCTCCCCCACCCGCACCAGCTCCAGCATCATGGCGTCACTGACGCCGGTGGCTTCGATGACCGGTCCGTTGACCCGCCTTACCTGTCCGATAATTCGTTCTTCCATAATATATCTTGAATCGTTTTACGAATTTCCGACTGCCGCCGCAGCAGCCGGGTGGCCACCTGGTTGTTGAACTCCACCCGTCCGTCCGCGGCCTTCAGCACCACTCCCTGCGGGATCAGGGGATCCCCGTCGGTCAGCGTCAGGCTCACCTTCCTCCCGGTCATCTCCACGACCTTGCTTTCCGCATCCTGAAGCAGCCGCTTGTCGATCTGCTTCCGTTCGGCTGCCGAGGCGTTCACGGCCGCCTGCTCCGCCCCCAGCCCGATCGCTCCTTCCACGATCCAGACCAGCAGTACCTCCCGGTACTCCGGCGTGCCGATCATCCCGGCCAGCTGCTGCCGAACCCGGGAGAGCACCTCCTGGACCGACTGCTCCCGCAGCATCAGGGCTATGCGCCGGCGCTCCATGCGAAGGGAGGAGGCTGATTGAGCGCGGATACGTTCGGCCTGTTCCTCTGCTTTGCTCTCCGCCTGCTGGACCACGGCCCTGGCCTGTTCCTCGGCGGCGCGGGTCCGCTCCTCCGCCGCTTTGTCCGCTTCGGCGATGATCTTCTCCGCCTCTGCCCCGACGTCCTGCTCGATGCCGGCGATCAGTTCGGCCTGCGGCTGATCAACCTGCCGCTCCACCTTCTGCCGGTCACCGTGGTGTTTGTGCACCCGCTTCTCGGCAGAGTTGTCCTTCTTGCCTCTCACAGCTTGATTCCTATGGCCCGGTTGACCATCTCCCGGATGGCCGGTTTGCCGGAAAGCGGTCCCTGCCGGTCGGGGATCTCCACGATCAGCGGAAAGTTCCGGGTGAAGATGAAGCGATCCACCTGGGGGCGAATCAGGTCCGCCACCCGCTCGGTGATGATGATGATGCCTATTTCGGACTGCTCGAGGGCCGCCGAGAAGGATTCCTGAGCCTGAGCCTGAGTCTGAACCACGGTTCCCGCCACACCGACCAGCCCGAAACCGAGCACCGCATCTTCGTCCCCGATGATGAAGTAGCGCATTCTCCCGAACCTATCGTCCTAGATTCTCCCCAGGATCATCAGGGCGGTGATGAATCCGAAGACCACCAACCCTTCGGCCAGGGCGATGAAGATCAGGGCCTGGCTGGCAATTTCCGGCCTCTCCCCGATCGCCCCCATGGCGGCCGCCCCGACATTGGCGATGGCGATCCCTGCGCCGATGGCACCGAATCCGAAGGCGATGGCTGCGGCGATCAGCCCGAAGCGCG
>CAZKCQ010000330.1:0-3175 GCA_964551205.1 uncultured Spirochaetaceae bacterium | reverse complement strand
TACCGCGGTTTCTCCGCACTCCCCGCATCATCTGATTGATGCAGTCCTCCGGCGCGGGGAATTTCATATCCGCATTCATCTTCCTGTTCTTCTCCGAGTTCATGTAGGCGGAGACATTCTCGGTGGTCTTCTGGATGTTCGTCCGCATATACCCCGGGCAGAGGGTGCTCACCTTGATGCCGTACTGTCTGGCCTCCGCCCGCAGGGTCAGGGAAAAGCCGACCACGGCGTGTTTGCTGGCCGAATAGATCGACGTCAACCCTCCCGGAATCAGACCGGCCAGGGAGGCGGTGTTGATGATGTGGCCGAAACCCTGCTTCCTCATAATAGGATAAACACTCCTGCAGCCGTAAATCGTCCCCCAAAAGTTCACGTCCATAACGGACCGCAGATGCTGCATGGTGAGGTCCTGGAACTCCCCGTTTATCCCTACACCGGCGTTGTTGAACAGATAGTCAATGCGCCCGTGCCTGGTTGCCATCCCCTGGATCAGGGACTCCATATCCTCCTGATCGGCCACATCCACCCGCATACTTTCGCCTGAACCGCCGGCGGAGCGAATCAGAGATTCGGTTTCCTGAGCCCCCTCCAGATTGCGGTCCGCCACCACCGTATGGGCGCCCCGCTCGGCCAGGTAGAGGCAGATCGTCCTGCCGATACCGGAACCGCCGCCGGTTACGATAGCGATCTTGCCTTCGAATCCCTTCATGGTGGCTTACATTACCCGCTTGACAGCGCAAATCCGATTCAACTCCGCTACTTCTCCATCCTCAGGCAACCGACCCGAAATCCATACGCCTTATAGAAGGCAATAGGCGATCGTTGCCTCGCCTTCCTCTGCCACGTAACACGTGTAATCACTCTCCAGCCACTCGTTCCTACGTTGGGCGAGCTGCTGCACACTCATCGGATTAGGATGTTGCTCATCCTCGATGAGTTTCTTGTTCAACTCGGCCAGCTTCTCGACCTCGGAAGTATCAGCCTTCCTGACATTCATTCCTGTCCAAAGCGGAGGTTCCGCAATCTATCCTAACCAATATCGATTGCCTCCACCAGTCTCACCGGCAATACCAGATCTCAGCCATCGAAGCAGGGATCTGTGTAACGGAACCGAGAAATGCCGTCTACCTCACCGGCCAGCGCACTCTTCAGGCCGGCGAGGTAGTGAACACAGAGGTTGTGGGCTTCAAACAGGCAATCGATGATGCGTACATTGGAGCCGGGTACAGGTTCCAGGAGCTCGACCAGCTTCGCCCTCTTGAGAAATTTGTCAGTCCGTACTCTAATGTTGTAGAAATAGTCGTTCATATTCATGAACGGTCGATGGCCCGCTGCCTGTTCCATAGAAAGCATGTCGGTCTTTGCGGGTGTGCTCATCTGTCTGGCTTGGAAGAAATAATCCGGAAATCCCACCGGAGCGAGAATCCAATTATCGATGAAGGTCAACATTTTCAGCACGTATCCGCGCAGGGTTAGTCCGCTGAATGTGCGGGACCAATCGGGTCTTGAGCGAATGAGATCTTCGATATCCCAAAGAACGTAGTTCAGATGACCGAGAAGGGTTTCCAGCGTATTGGATGCGCCGGGAATCCGTCGGCGCTGCCGGGCCGACTTCGACTCTGCCGCCTGATCGTTCATCCCGCCAAACACGGCGCTGGTCCTGAGGTAGGCGTCGTACTCCTGACGTTTTGCCGGATCGGAGAGAGTAATATAAGCGTTATAGATGACTCTGAAGCGGGCTGTGGATTCGGGATCGTCGCTCCGGTCCGGGTGATTCCGCAAGGCCGATTTCCTGAATGCGGATTTAACGGCATTGGCTGAGGCAGTAACCGGCAAATCCAGGATGTCGTACAGGTTTAGATGAATCGACAAGTCTTGCTCTCCCTACGAATCACCTTGTATCGATAACCTATTGTACGCTCACGAGGTCGCAGCTGAAAAGGCAGCACGGTACAGTTGCTCACTCCTTGTACTCGAACACCGGAAGCTCTCCATATTTCCTGGCTTCCTGCACGATCGGACCTCTCACGGCAAATCCAAGAGCCAGTCCGCTTCCTCTGATCACCAGCAACCTGTCTCCGACGTTTACTCCATACTTCGCGGGGGTCGGCGCCGCAAGATCGATGGTCCCGTGACGGAGCATCACCCAACAGTACGGTCTGCCCCCATGTTCGACAACATCTCCTGCAGGCACGCGGGACTCCCACAGTTCCGGATACTCCTCCAGCACAACTCCCAGGACAGATCCAATGACAGATTTTCGGGAACTCAACCCGAATCCTCCCGATGTTCGACTTCCCGGCACTACGATCAGCTTGTCCCCGTCTTCCAGACCGTACTCCGCGATCGCCTCGGGAGGGATCACGATTGTCCCCGCGTCGGCCACGGCTGACCAACCATAGGTGTGTTTACCCCCTTTTACCAGCTGTGGCAACGATCAACCTCCTCATTGCGGGCCGGCATCACGAATCCCCTTCACAGATCTCTTTCAGCCTGGCGAATTCGTCCCTCGCCTGGCCCAGTATCTTCCTCTTGAACGCGGGTCCAAGCAGGGTCATCAGCACCCTGGTGAAGCCCTTGAACCGCACATCCGCATCCTGCGACAACTCGGTGCCACCCCCCTTTTCCCGTAGGGTGTAGTTAATATCAACCGTATTGAATGTCCCCTCCAGATGAAATGATATCCGTCTGTTTGTTTCGAACTCGGTTATCACTCCTGTCAATTCTATTCTGGCTCCGTTCTCTTCGACTGTTTCGCGAAACCTCGTGCCCACCATCTCGGGGGTTTCTTCAATAATCTCCCCCTTTGTAACACCGGTCATCCATTCCATTGCCCGGTCCGGTTCCGCCAGCCAGTGAAAAACCTTATCGGGAGTGCTGCAGATCTCTATCGAATGCGAGATTCTCATGCATCTTCCCCTAGTCCCTCAGGGCGGCGCTGGATGTCCACTGCGAATCCGGAAAGGATAGACAGCAGCATGAGTCCCACCATGATGTAGCCAAGGGTGAACTGAACCGAGATTGTCGTATCCGCCCCAAAGAGCCACAGCAGCGGATATCCGAAAATCGCCATCTCCACGGCAATGACGAAGAGCACGACCAGTGCAACCAGTGAGGCCGGCCACAGCCTGGCCAGAAAACCTCGCAGCGTGACGGGCAGATGGGATCGCCACCA
>CAZKCQ010000329.1:0-3189 GCA_964551205.1 uncultured Spirochaetaceae bacterium | reverse complement strand
GTGTTGTCTTGAGATCGGGCTTCTTTGAATCGCGATATACCTTCTTCGCACAACCTGCTTCGAGATCCTCCAGAAAAACAGGCAGCGTTAGTTCCGCTTCGTCGAGCACAAAATGATCGACATCCTGGATCTTTTCATGAGAGCTGATGGCGTAGGGTCCCCCGGCAACTACAGGCTTTCCGCAATCTTTACAGAGCCATACAACCTCTTCAAACGACCTCTTCTGGATGATCATCGCAGAGATGAATACCATATCGGAGCTCTCAACCGCTTCCCTGTGCAGGGGAGATACGTTCATGTCGACCAGGGTCACCTCATAATCCCCGGGAAGCAGAGCCGCTACAGTGAGAAGACCCAACGGAGGAATGGAAGCCTTTTTTTCTATAAATTCGAGTGCGTATTCGAAACCCCAATAGGTGAGGGGTATCTCGGGGTAAACCATAAGTATGTGTTTCTTCATACTGAATAGGACATGAAGACCGGCAAAGTGTTGCAAGTATTTTGTATTTAGAGGAAATTACGTTAATGAAGCACGGCCACCGGCGGTAGTGCCTGCCTCCGGACTACCGCTGCTAAAGAAGAACTCATTTACCTGGCACCTTCTAACAATTGCCCGTGCATTGGAGATCAGAGGCTGGAAGTCGGATATCGCCGGACGGGATCCCGAAGTTAGCGGGAAGCGGCGGGTTGAAAAACAAATCGAACAGCTTCAATTTGTAATACAGAGCCGATCTAGACAACCCCAACAGCTCACACTGACGATACAACGCGATCTTCTTTTTCCCAAACTCAATCGCCTTCCTCTTCTCTTCAATACTCAAGTCCAGATTTTTTTTCAGCCAGTCAAGTTCAACCTTGAGCTGGCCTATCTGCCTGTACAACTCCGCCTGAAGCCTCTCAGCATCCTCCTGAGCCTTTTCATGCTGGTAAGCAAAGAGTCTGCCTTTCCACTCGTCTGGTACTCAGTGTAGATATCATGAGTGCAGGTTCTGCCTACCCCGTGAAGATAGGTTTTCATCGGGAGGTTACTTATCAGGTTGGTAATAAGACATACGGGAAAGAGGGTATTACCTGGCAAATGTGGTATACGGGGGTGCACGAAGGTGATTCAGAAATTATAATCGATAGGCTTCTAGATTGTGTAGATGTGTTCAGTAATGAGTTCCTCGAAGCAAATGAGGATTATGTAGATTTTAGATAATCGTAGGACAATGAAGTCGCAACGCAGGTTATGTGAAAATGAGAATTGAAAGATACCGGGTTCTGTTTCCTACTATCACCGGCGAAATCATAGTAGGAGTTTTACTAATGTTTCTTTATGGATTAAAATGGGGATATATCAGGGCATAAGAACATGAAATAACTATATCAGGGGGATGAAATGGCGAAACAAACGGTAAAAGAATCGGAAACCGGCGGGATCAATGTTCTTGACCATAGAACCAAAGCCATTTTCGATTTCATGGCCAAGGCAGAAAAAAAGACAAGCCGGCTATTTCTAGATTTTCTAGTATGGGAGTATTTCAAGAAGAATTACGCTAACAAGGGACCTGTCAAGGAACCTAGCAGGAGAAAACGAGGCAGAAAACCTGTAACCCGAAAACCAAAGACAAATCAAGGCGTTGAGAAGGTCGATGCACCGGATGAAACCTGATTGTATTTATATCAGGTTTAGCCGGGTGTTTAGGGGAGGGTCCACCCATCCGGTTTTCTTGTGGGGAGAATCATAATCCCAAAGTCTATCGGTCTTATAATAGGTCGGGGGGATCTGGCGGCAATCCTTATCGTCCGGAGTATGTCAGCATGACCGACAAAGAAAAACTAGGATTTCTAAAAGAGATAAGCAAAGATGGTAATATCCATTTTATGATGCGCTGGGGTTTATGGGGTTGGTTTTATTTATCGCCCGAAAGGATTCTTGAATTTATACGGGATGAAGAGGCATTCATGGCAAAGATACTTGGAGTATCGGTTGAGCGGTTACGGGATTTTCTAAAATGGCATGAAGAAGGGCGACCTTGCCGAGCTCTCACAGTAGAAGGGAGACCTTGTAGAAATAAGGTTAGCGAGTATTTTGATGTTGATAAATACCAGCCCGGAATTAACGACCGTTGTTATATACACTTTAAAAAATCTGAAAGATAATAGCACAAACTATTGACTGATCTTGGACCACCAGGGGAAGTGAATGTCCCGACATAGTATTCGGAATCTGTATCTACCTAAACGTTGCATAAAATCGGCTTTCAAAACAACTGGGCAGCAGCTCCGAGTGCTTTGAGATAGTTTTGAAAGATGCGCTTGGTCGCTTCGTTTCCGCTCATGGTCAACCGCAGTTTACCCTTGGGTTTTGTGAGTCGTCCGGCGCGATGGATCATATGCTGGCGGATAGTCGTTGCTTCCTGAAATTGCCACAGAGGCGAACGCTTCTCTGTCGTCCGGTTCTGCGGCTGTGCGGTTTCGATCTGAAGCCTCCGCAACAGGTTGTGGGACAACACTGCAGACATCAAATACAGCTGGTTGCCTGCAAGCCTTCGTACCGGAACGTAGTCCATCTGGCACTGACTCTTCAGCTCTCCGAAGACATTCTCCTGAGCTCCCCGGCCATTATGAAAACGAAGTACGTTCCGAGCAGAGCTTCTTTTGTTGGTCACGATCACTTTGAAATCATGGCCAACCTCATGGGGGGTGAACAGGTCCAGCTGTACCGGCTCCTTGTTTTGCCGCTTCACCTTCTGGCGGATGAAGATGAAACGAAACTTCCGATCCCAACAACCGGGTGACCAATCGGTCTCAAAGAAAGACCAGGTGCCGTCCAAAGGCCTCCAGCGTTTTCTTCCCTCGATCATCGCTTTCAGCTCGGTGAATCGCTCAAAAGGTACCGAGATCGTGAACTCTACCCCCTGTGCATCCAACATTTGTACGTGTTTATCGGCGAAAAAGGCCGCATCCAGCCTCGCTTCCAGCTTCACAGCCGGCAATACAGCCCGGATATTGCCGATTCGATTCAGGATGAACTGCTCGGCTCCGTTGGAGTCATGCACATTCCCAGGCCGATGATACAGATCCAACACCTGCCCCGTCTGGGCAATCGTACAGAAAAGCGGATAGTAGCTCCTCTGTCCTTTTTTCTTCTTGTTGAACCCTACAGCCGTTCCCTCGGCGACCCGTCCGGTGCTCAACACCGAG
>CAZKCQ010000328.1:0-3195 GCA_964551205.1 uncultured Spirochaetaceae bacterium | reverse complement strand
AATCGTGGCCATGTTCCTCTACAACTGGATCATTACCCACGTAGGTGTGTTGATGGCACCGCGGAAGTATCCGGAGCTGTACGGCAAGCTTCCGGGTATGTACGGAAAGAAGTGGTTCATGGTATTTCCCGTGATCGGCATCATCGTTTCTCTCTACCTTCTGTATCTACAGGGGTGGAGGGCGTTGCTGTACTTCGCGATCTGGATGGCCGTAGGTCTGGTTATCTATCTGATTCGCTACTTCTCAAAGAAAGAAGAAATCGGAAAGCTTATGAGCGAATGGCCGCGGGAACGCTATTTCAGCTAGAACCCCGTTGCCTTGCATGAGACTTGCGCAGTCCATTCTTTATGCTCGAAAACTGCAGAAGGCCGCCCAACAGGGCGGCCTTCTCTGATCAGAACCCAATGCGCATGCCCGTGCACAGTGGTGTGAACCGCTCACCGAATACTTTGAACAATTCGCTCTGAGCGCGAAAACCCGTGCAGTGGCCCGCCAGAACGGAGCCTATTTTCAGCTGCTGCAGGGCTTTGACCGTCTTGATGATACGCTCCGTCGAGGCTTCGACCAGATGAAAACCGCCGATCACCGTCTCGATCGGTTGCTGATCCGTCATCTTTTTACACTGGTGGCAGATGTTGACCACCCCGGCGTGGCTGCAGCCGGTGAGTATCACGGTACCCTTGTCTCGGATTCGAGCGATCAGTGACAGGTCGTCGGGCATCGTGTCCTCGATGATCTTCCCCCCCTCTATCGTCTTTAGAGCTATACCGACTTCCTCGAAATCCGTTTTTCTCTCTATCTCGCCGCTGGTAAAAAGTCCGGTCATGATCTGAAGAGGCTGGCGGCTTTCGAAAAGCCTGCCTCCGGCCGAAACAATCTTTTCTCGGGTATCACCCGTCATAACCCCCACGTGTCTGAGGAAGGGTTCCTCCACGAAGTTCAGTCGAAACAGGTCGGGGTGTACGACCACCGGTACATCGTTGTTCTGTATCGAATCAAGGATCCGGACCAGCCCTTGAGTATGGTCATAGTGACAGTGTGTGATCACGATCGTGTCGATCAGCCGGGGCTCAATGCCGAGAAGCTTCATGTTCGCCAGCAGCGCCTCCGGGTTCTGGGCTACATCGACGAGTATATTTCTCGTGTTCGAACCGCTTCGGGCTTCGAGAAACAGTGATATTCCATGTTGGCCTAAAAAGGGACTCTCGTAGAGCACGGAGTCTTCTGCCACCACCGTAACGTGCAGGCTGTCCAGTTCCCCCTGTTTGTTCATCTCGATCTCACCTCTCTGTCAAGGATGGATTCCGGTGCCTTTATACGGCTCACCCGGGGGAAAGTCAAGGAAAGATTCGCCTCATCGTCCCGTGAGATCCGAAGTCTATAGATTTCATATAGTGAGAATTGAACAACACCCTGTCACGGCGCCACGGTGTTTGGATTTGACATCGGTGCGAATCCATCCTATAATACGCTATTGCATAAAATGAAACGGCGTTGCGTAATTAGCGATGATGATCGCCTGAGACGTCACCGCGGCAGTTGAGGCGTTCGGCGCGCGAAAAGGCGGAAGGAAGCGATGCGGCTACGAATGTTGAGTGAGGAGCAGACCAAGACGATCTACGGTGCGGCCCTCCGGATCCTTCGGGAGATAGGCATGAACGTTCGGGATCTGGATACCCGCAGACGGCTGCTGCAGGCCGGCTGCCGGGAGGCGGAAGATGGGTACATCCTCTTTCCCGATGAGCTGGTGGATCGCTGCCTGTCCACGATTACGAATCACTTCACCTTGTGGAATCGAAACGGCGAGATCGCCGTGGACACCCGGGACGCGGTTCCCCACTTCGCTCCGGGGCTGAACTGCATCACCATCCACGATCACCGCAACGACAGCCACAGGGAGTGCCTGCTCAAAGATGTGCGGGAGGCGGCCCGGGTCTGCGAGCGGCTGGAGAACTTCGACATGGCCAGCGGTTTGGGAAACCCGGGCGATGTGGAGCCATCCAAACAGGCTCTGGAAACCGTGAAGTCGATCGTGGATGAATCCGTAAAACCTCTGCCCTTCATTGCCCACGACGAGGTGGAGGATGAGGAAGTCTGGAACTACCTGGCCGAGGTGGCCGGAGGCTGGGACGCCCTGGCGGCGAAGCCCTTCGCCCTGGACCTGACAGGCCCGTACTCTCCCCTCGAGCTGGGAGAGGAGGCCTGCCGGCGCCTGCGCCACGCCGCCCGCCGGCGCCTGCCCGTGGTCTGCTATCCCGCCATGATTCCCGGCACCACCGGCCCCGTGACTGCGGATGGGGCGATCGCCCAATCTTCGGCGGAGATCCTGGCCGGTCTGGTGGTGCATCAGCTCGAACAGCCGGGAGCTCCGGTGATTACCGCTTCGGCCATCCTGCCGATGGACATGCGCAGCGGCGGCATCGCCTACGGCTCTCCTGAGTATATGATGGTCGGCATCGGAGCGGTTGACCTCTTCGACGATCTGGGTGTGCCGACCTGGATCGGGGCGGGCTGTTCGGATGCCCACATCGTGGATGCCCAGGCTGCGGCCGAGGCCGGTGCGAGTCTGTATCTCGCCTCCCTGGCCGGAACCTCCTTCATCCACAATCTGGGCTTTCTGTCCGCGGGCAAGAACGGGTCCCTGGAGATGCTGGTTCTGGCCGACGAGCTGGCGGGTGGGGTGAAGCGACTGGCCGCCGGTATCCAGGTGAGCGACGAGTCGTTGGGCGTGGAGGTGACCCGGCGGGCTGCCAAGGACCATTCCTTCATCATGGACGAACACACAATTCAACATATGAGCCGGGCCATGTGGGAACCCAAGCTGTTTCGGCGTACGTCCCTCGAGAGCTGGGCCGGAAGCGGATCCGCGCCGCTTCAGAAGCGGATCCGGGAGAAACTCGGGGATCTGCTGGATAGATAAATCCGTGGGATTTTGGCTGACACGGGTATCGAGGCGAGAGAGGAGAGGAGTGCAGAAGCGATGCTGATCGTTGGAGAACGGATCAACACATTTAAGAAGAGGGTCATGCGGGCCTACGAGGAGAAGGACACCGAGTTTATCCGACAGGAAGCCCTGCGCCAGGCCGAGGCCGGCGCCCAGGTGATCGACATCAACGCCGGTTCGGATATCGACGTGGAACCGGACAATATGAAGTGGGCCGTGCGGGTCGTTCAGGAAGCCCTGGATCTGCCCC
>CAZKCQ010000327.1:0-3213 GCA_964551205.1 uncultured Spirochaetaceae bacterium | reverse complement strand
GTCTGGTGCTGAAACCGGAGAACCTCGGCAGCATACGCATCCGGCTCGCCTTGAGTAAAAGCAGTTTAGAGGGCCGTATAGTTGTCGACAATAATAGTGTCAAAGAACTGGTCGAATCCAGCCTGGACAATCTTAAGAATGCCCTGCGTCTGGAGGGTTATCAGACCAACTTGGAGGTCTCCGTTGGGCACCGCAGGAGTTGGAGCGGAAACGACCAAAACCAACCGACGGGCTGGTTGGCGGGCGGCTCCGAAGAGTTCGACAAGGCCATTCCGCTGTACCTGGACATGAAGCCCGATTATGAGCTGGTGAACTTGTTCGCATAGCGAAAAGTTCACGTATTCGCCTGGCTAAGAGCTGACATTTAGGCCCGGATAAGGGAACTGGAAGAGGTTATGGACATTCAATCGTTACTTTCCGCCGATGATCTGACGAGTCTGAGCAGACAAGTGGAGAACTACAACAGGGGATTGAATCCCGCCGAGTCGGCTGGTCAGGGTCAGGCCCTGGATAAGGATGATTTCCTGAAAATCCTCCTGACCCAGTTGACCCACCAGGATCCTACAGCACCGCTGGAGGACAAGGAGTTCGTGGCTCAGATGGCCCAGTTCTCCACCCTGGAACAGATGACCAACATGAGTGCGGAGCTGGCCAAGGTATTCGGGATTATGACCAAGAGCCAGGCGATCGGGCTGTTGGGCAAGACCGTTGAGATCGCCATCGGAGACAGCAAAGTATCTGGGAGGGTTGAGGAAATCACAGGTAGTGAGTTTCCGCAAATACTGGTACAGGGCCGATACTACGATGTGTCACAAGTCGTGAGCGTCAAGGAAGATTAAGGAGAGAAGGCCATGATGCGTTCGCTTTATTCAGGAGTTTCCGGTCTCCAGAACCACCAGATACGAATGGATGTTCTGGGTAACAACATCTCCAACATCAACACGACCGGTTTTAAGAAGGGGCGGGTAAATTTCCAGGACATGCTCTCCCAAACCCTCTCAGGTGCGGCCAAACCCACCGATGAGGTGGGCGGGGTCAATCCCAAGCAGGTCGGCCTGGGGATGGTCATCGCCTCCATCGATACGATCCACACCCAGGGGTCGCTGCAGACCACCGGGGTGATGACGGATCTGGCCGTCCAGGGTGAAGGGTTTTTCATCCTACAGGATGGGGAGAAACGGTTCTACACCCGGGACGGATCGTTCGGGATCGACAGGGACGGCCTGTTGGTCGATCCGGCCAATGGACTGCGGGTCCAGGGCTGGCAGGCGATCACGATTGATGGAAACACCAGGATCAACACAGCCGCCGACCTCAACGACCTGATCATACCAGTGGGAGACAAGGATCCGGCGGCCGCAACCACGGAGGTGGAGCTGGCCTGCAATCTGGACAAGCGCACCACGGAGATCCCCGCCGGTGCGGCTCCCCAGACGATTCTGGATGGTACCTGGTCGACCACCTTCGATATCTACGACTCTTTCGGCAACGTACATCAGCTTCAGGTCAATTTCACAAAGGTGGTGGGAATAGCCAACCGCTGGCAGGCCGAGGTGCTGGTGGATCCGGATGCCGAGATCCCCACGAACACTTTGGTTGAAATCGGAGCGGCCAACAACGCGGACAACCTCTTCTTCATAGATTTCGACAACCTCGGTTCTCTGTCGGCCGTGCTGGACGCCCAGGGCGACACCATCGCCGAAGGGACGCTGCAGGTTCAGGTCGGCTTCGACGTGCCGGAAGCGACGATTCCTCCCGGAGAGGCGGCGGTCCGCCAGCTGTTTACCCTCAACCTCGGGGAGGTGGGCAGCTATCGAAGCGCCGTGACCCAGTTTGCTGAGAAGAGCTCGACCAAGGCGATCATTCAGAACGGGTACCCCATGGGGTATCTGGAGAGCTTCAAGATCGACCAGAGCGGGGTGATAACCGGGGTGTACTCCAACGGCACCAATCGGGCCATCGGGCAGGTCGCCCTGGCCGCCTTCACCAATCCCGGCGGCCTGGAGAAGGCCGGAGAAAATACCTACGAGGTGTCGAACAACTCCGGTGCGGCCCGCATCGATGCGGCGGGAATCGCGGGAAAGGGCAAAATCATCGCCGGAGCCCTGGAGATGAGCAACGTGGACCTTGCCGAGCAGTTCACCGACATGATCGTGACCCAGAGAGGGTTCCAGGCCAACTCCCGGACCATCACCACCACCGACCAGATGATCCAGGAACTGTTGACATTGAAACGGTAAAGGAATTAGATGAAGTAGATGATAGAGGTGACCAGACTTGACGGGAGGACCTATCATGTGAATCCCCACCAGATCGAATACATCGAGTCCAACCCAGATACGACTCTGGTCATGCTCAGCGGAAAACGGCTCGTGGTGCGCGAGCCGTATGAGCAAATTTTCGAGCGAATCGTGAGCTATCGAAAGCTCATAGGGGCTTTTAAAAACGAGGAGTAGCGTGTGGATCTAGCGACGGTAGTCGGTCTGTTGGTGGGCTTCGCCGCCCTGGTTACAGGTATTTTTTGGACCGGCGGATCTGTGATGGGCTTTGTCAGCTTATCCTCTATTTTTATCACGATTATCGGATCTTTCTGTGCCCTGATGGTTGCCAATCCGTTGAGCCGCGTGCTGGGTATTATGCGCTACTTCCGCCTTACCCTGCGCGTTCCGGTCTACGAGGAGGAGCGGATTATCAGCCAGCTGGTCACTTTTTCGGAAAAGGCCCGCCGGGAGGGCCTTTTGGCATTGGAGGATGATCTGGAGGAGGTGGAGGACGAGTTTTTGAGGAAGGGGATCCAGCTGGTCGTCGACGGAACGGATCCGGACATCATCAAGAACATCCTCTACAATGAGCTGAACCAGATTCAATCCCGTCATGCCATCGGTATCGGTATCTTCGACGATTGGAGCAAGTTGGCTCCGGCGTTCGGCATGATTGGCACGCTGATCGGGTTGATCACGATGCTGGCTCAGATCGAGGATAAATCCGCAATCGGAATCGGTATGTCCACGGCTTTGATCACCACTCTCTACGGAGCGGTCCTGGGCTATTTGGTCTTCCTGCCGGTGAAACGCAAGCTGGAGGACAGGGACGAAGGAGAGGGTCTGGTGAAGGAGATCATGATCGAGGGGATTCTCTCCATCCAGTCGGGAGACAATCCCCGCATCCTGGAGGAGAAACTTCTGGCCTTTCTGCCGCCGCTGCGCAGAGAGG
>CAZKCQ010000326.1:0-3224 GCA_964551205.1 uncultured Spirochaetaceae bacterium | reverse complement strand
GTGACCGAGGTGGCGCCGCTGCAGGAGTTCTACCCGGCCGAAGACTACCACCAGAACTTCCTGGATCAGCACCCCACCTACAGAATCTGATCTACATATCGAGCACCGGCGTCGGAGAGCTGATTTGATTCATCCAGAATACCAAGGACGCCGGCGGAGAGGTTATGCTTGCCGATATGCAGCCGAAGGTGAAAAGCGTTGTGGATCTTCGTTGTCTGACCGGATTCGTCGGACTGGAAAACACCCCTGAGGAAGACGCCAGGGTTTTGCTGGAACACTTCTGGAATTAGATGAAAGGAACTATCTTGAAGAAGAGCTCAAAAAACAGGGATGATACCGTGAAAGATGTATTGATCTACAACGATTTTATAGGGGCGGTTCATTTCAGCTCCGACGAGATTGATTCGTAGAGATACATTCGAATATACTCTTACTACCGTTTGGAGTTAATTATGAAAGTGCTGAATATGCCGGTTATCTTGCTACCTGATGAAACGGGACGGTGTCTATCATCAAGTGACTTCGAAGCTCCCACGAGACGTTTCTGGAGACGAAGCAATACGATTGTTCGAAAAAATTGGATATGGAATAGTGCGAACAAGAGGAAGCCATGTCCGTTTGCGCGACGCTTCAATAGATGTCAATACATTTCTCGGTTTAAGGTAAAAGTAATAATCCCTTTCTGTCACTGATCAGTAAAAAGCGCATGCTGACCGAGACGCTTGTCGATTCAGAACGACCGCCGTCGCGAAGGCTGCCGTATCGGTCTTTGCAGGGCAGCATCGAAGGAAGCAGGTTGCACCTCCGGGCCGAATACAGCGGCGTGCACGGTTGTCCCCTCGTACACCAGGGCATGGCCGGAGCAACGGCGGTGGCGGAAGCACACGTTGCTGCCCAGGCCGGGTGAGGGGAAGGATTCGGTCTCTGCGTCCTCGGGAATCCGGAGAAACTCGGCGGCTTGTTGTTCGCTCATCTCTGCATCGTCTGTGGCTTTCCTCGATGCCGAGGGTTCACCCGACGCTTCGGCGGAAGCACCGGCACGGGTTCGCTGCCCCCACCGGCTCGCCTCCAGGGCATCCATGGCGTAGCTGGAAACCAGTCGTGCCCAAAGCTTCTCGAGGGTCGAGGCTGAGTCGAACAGGTCGGCGCAGACTATGCGGCCCTCGATGGCTGCGATGACACCACAGGCTCCCGCAGGGTAGGGAAGGTTGTCCGTAAACCCCTTAATCGGAGATTCGTGGGCGCTGTAGACCTCCTCCATATTCACCGTGGCCGAGCCCACATTCATGGCCGAAAGCTTGGAGTGCACGCTCTGCCAGATCCGCCCCTGGTCGGAACGGTAGGAGCCGCCCATGTGAAGACTCTCGTATACACTGCGGTGCTTCAGCTTGCGTAGGTCAGGGTAAGTGATGCTCCCGCGGCGCATCTCCCGGCCGGCAAAGGCCCAGCGTCCCTGCTCCACGCAGCTCACTGGGATGTCGAAGCTGGATTTGGCCGCTGCCAGGATCGAGGTGTTAAGGGTCCGGTTCTGTTTGGCCCCGACCAGTGCCTCCCCGTCCATAAGGAACACCATCTGCTCGCTCTCGTTGACTAGGTGCAGCTCCGGGACCGTGCCCTCTCCCCGCTCCATGACCCGCAGCTTCCCCGTAGCCAGGGCTTCTTCCAGGAGCAGATAGGCGAGGTCTTTTGAGTGACCATCCGTCACGGGAAACAGTGTCAAATTCTCGTGGGTAATCGGCCGGCTAACATTGAGGGACTCGAGATAACCTTTGAGTGTTTGAATCGCTTCCATATTTATATTAAAGCAAATATTGTGCCATAGCCAAGAGAAAACGAGAAAAACAGGGATTTGGAGTTCGATCTTTGCTGCGGGATATCGACTCTACTGGGAATCTCAGAGCGCCTCGTCCAGGGCTTCAGAGACCTTGCGTTTCATTTCCCTGCGGACCTTCTGGTGCAGCCTGTCCGTTTCCCCCGCTTTTTCATGGCAGGATTTTCGAATTTGAGTGTAGATCCAGTCCATCTCCGCTTTTTTCAGGAACTCCACGACCGAGTCTGCGGACAGCGGGTCGTTCAGTGCGATCCCGGTGCCGCCCCGTTTGTCTTTCAAAATAAACTCGACCCGGTTCGGTCCGGTCTCCGCCCAGCCCGATATCTCCCCGCGGTATACCGGAGTTTTCCCTCCCAGGTTTCGAACCAGCAGTATCTCCAGCAGAACGGCGATGTTTGCATCCCGGAATGAAATCGAGTAGTTTCCGTTGCCATGATCGTGAAGGTAGAGCTCATTGTGGTTGAGCACCGCCGGGATCCCGTGCGTGCCGGCTGAAACATTGATCCGGATCGTGCTTTTCAGTGTGTTTTGTACCTTGGTGCGTACTTTGTAGAGAATATCAAGGTTGACCGAGTCGTACCCGGAAAAGGTTTCGCAGAAGTTGCGGATCTTCAGCTCCAGCAGCGCCTGATCCGTCGGTGCGGGCCTTCTCTTCGCTTTGGCCTTCTCCGCTCCACCGGTGGCTTCGACCAGATAACTCTTGATGGCGTTGAGGTGATCGAGTTTGTCCTTTTCCAGGGCCTGTTCTTCGAAAACCCTGCTCGTCTGCAGGGCGCTGTCTATCTCCTCCTCCCCGGCCGGAATCCGATCCATCCTGATCTTGGCGGAAGCCAGTTTCAGACCGCTTCTACGCACTTTCCGGATCCGTTTTTCCGTGTCCTTGATGAACGTCTCGATGCTCTTTTCAACATCATCGATGTTGAACTTATTGATCTTTTTGAAGCGGAGGTCGTTGAAGAAGCTGTTCAAGCCGGAAGCCAGCTCCAATATGAGGCCTTTGAGCTCGGCTTTGGCCAGATCCTTGACGCTGTGGCTTTCTACGATCTTGAGGTACAGGTACTTGATCTCGGTCAGACTCCTGTGTGTATCGAGTAACGAGCGGATGGTTTTGTTACTGAACGCCTGTTCCTGTTTAGCCATGATTGTTACCCCATATCATAAACGTGGCGACCGATTTCGTTAATTGTACCACAGGAGCAGAACGACGCAATGAAAGTTTTGTCCGCCTTGGCCGACAGGCGGGATATCTCAGTATCCAGGAAAGCCGGTATCGCCGGGATCCGCGGGCCCTGATCGAGCTCCTCCCGGGCGCGCGCTATCTGTTCATTGATCGGATCTATCGTAGTAATCGTGATTGCCGAGCACGAAGTAAATGGGAATCTCCAGGAATCTC
>CAZKCQ010000325.1:0-3248 GCA_964551205.1 uncultured Spirochaetaceae bacterium | reverse complement strand
CTTCCTGGACCAGATCCTCATCGGTGCCCAGTACCCCGTCCCGCACCTCCTTGTTCCGCCTCATGCGGCAGCCGAGGACGTAGTCGATGCCGCTTCCTGGCGCCTCCAGCGCCTGGAGCGTCGCCTGGCTGATCATCCCTCGATCGGCCACCACGCAAAACGATCCGGCCTCGAAGCGATTCTGCAGGCTCTTGATCGCCGGGAAAAACAGCTTCACGTCCGTGGCGTTGCCCGGCAGAAGCTCACAGGCCACCGGACGACCCTGCTCATCCAGCGCCGCTCCCACCACAATCTGCTTCAGGTCAGGTCGATTGTCCTTGGAGTGCCCCCGCTGTCCCAGAGTTTGGCCCCCTTCGCCCTCGAAGTAGATCGAAGTGGTGTCGAAGAAAAGCACCGACAAGGAGGAAAACAGATCCCGCCGTCTGGCAAACAGCAGTTCCTCGATCCGATCTTTGGTGGTGCGCGGGGGTAGTTCGGGTGTCGCACTGTTGGGACCAGCCCCGATCGGCTGACCCAGCCAGCCCATGGTCCTGTACAGCTGGTGCAGCTCGATGTCGTCGGTTCCCTCGATGCGGAAGTCCTGCTTCCACTTCTCCGCCGCCCGGTCGGAGCCCGGATCCATGAGGCGGTGCAGCACGGTGAGGAACACCGCCCGTTCGACCTCGAATCCGAACTTCCGGTTGGAGGCCACGCTTCGGATCACCTCGGCGATGCCCAGCTCTCGCCACAACCGCTCGAACACCAGAGCCGGGCCGATGCTCACATCCTCGCCACCTTCCAGGGCTCCTTGTTTGTGTAGATTCAGGACGGTGAGTTTCTCGCTGAAGCGAAGAAGTGATTCGGCCAGGCTGTCGAGCTTTCCCGAAAAAGTGAGTTCCTCTACACGGCCGAGCGTGCAGAGGATCTTCTGCTTGACTTTCTTGCCCTCCCGGTAGTTCTGGGCGATCTGAAGGTAACGGTGGCGGCCGGCGGGCTTGACGCGAACGAACATGCAAGAACCCTCCCAGGGACACCACTACAGTACTATATATTCAATTCTCTGTCAATTACTTATTGAACTATTTTTATCCACCTGTGGCACTACAAAATCGCCTTGCGCCTCAACCGCTCCTTACGGTGTAAAGAATTAGCGCGTTGAACCCCCGCCAACTGTCGAAGATGGGTTAGAGAATCAAAATACCATTCCGGATTATCACTTGTGTCATAATTGTCAATTTCTGCGTCGACAACATCTTCTAGCCGAGGTGTTAGATCGTTTTCCACCGCGGAAAGGATCATGGTAATTTCCTCTTCTTTGAAGACAGCCTTTATCCGGCTATCGCTGAGAAAAGTTGCATCTGGAATGTCGATGGCTAGTTCGCGTGCACGCGTCACAAACTGAGAGCGATGTTCTTCTGCCAGGAGTTCAAGTTCAAATAGGCGTGTCAGAAATCTAGCTCGTGGATCGCCAGCCATCGTATATCTAAACTCAAGTGCTGCATCTATGACTTTTGGAAAGGTCTTGATAAAACGTTCTAAGAAAGCCTTATCGCATCGATAGGAAAGAAACATGTACATTTGCATCTTGTTTTTTGTATGACCAACCTTTGTAACTACTGTTTCGAACCTTGTCTCAGGAACCGACAACGCGCCTTGAATAGCCACACTCCCGCAGGTCACTTCGTTCATAAGCCTATCCGGTGCAACTCCCGCCAGATATATATCTATCTGCTCTGGATTCTTGGAGATGATTGAGCCATAGGCGTCACCGATTGTTGGATGTTTAAAGGTCCAGTGCTTTCTTGTGCCAGGCACAAGTTTGACTAGACTACCATCAAGAGTGTGAAGCGAGGACCGAAGGCCGTTTTCACTCGATCCAAGTGACGATAGTGCCGTAAGATCATTAGGCGACAATGCAACTGGACTATCGAGACTTCCATTGTGAATGAAGAGGATGCCGATAGCAGCTTTTGCATCGGTATCCAGGCTTACTATAATCTCAGATAGGTAATCGAGGGGTTTTTCAACGAAATCGAGAATTTTTGTAGGCTGAAAGCTTAGCTTCTTAGTGAAAAGCGAGGTTCCAAGACGACGCGCGGTCTCTGGAAGGAAATAATCGTTCTTGGATATGCTTTCAAGATGAGGTTTGGTTGCCGTTTTGAATTGCCTTGGTTGATCGCCTAACTTGAGGTGATTATAAATCATCTGCTGCTTCTCCGAGAGCTTCAAATCTTGAACATTAACCACAACTTGCGATTCATTAATTAGTGGGAAAGCAGAACTTTTTAGATCATGAATAGCAGCCCTGAAAATGTAATCACGGGAAGTAAAAAGAACGCGCGCGCCACAACGGACGGCGGAGTTTACATGGGGAAAGATTCTATTCCAGTCTAGTGCAAGATCCTTTTGATACTGAGTCGTGCCAAAGACATCGTCGAACCAGAAGAACTGCTTAGGTTCATTGGGATTCCAGTGTCGAAGAAGATCTGAAGGATTGGTCAACTTCATCGTTCCACACTGCCAAACATCGAGTGCTCCCAAAGCAAGAGTAGCTGCAATAGTCGTTTTTCCCGAGGCAGGTTCGCCCAGTAAGATTACAAATCCGTGTTTGAGTATCGCATTCGCTGCTTTTTGATGAGCATCGGTTATAACGAATTTCCCGAGCTCTGGACCCATTGTATTTAGAATCGAATTAGCTTGCTGATAAGCCCTCTCATCCAGAATTTGACTTAAGTCTCCTAGACCGTACACACGAGGAACAAGCATACGCAGCTTCGGATTCTCTCGGATTCTAGCGGTAATCCATGTGGACCCAAAAATACCAAACCATTGAACACCTGGTAACGAGCTGAATGTTGCATGAATTCTTTCTTCCGACCTTCCAGTGACAATTTGATTTGTAAAGAGCAGATAATTAGTGGCGAGCCCTTTGGCGGATAGACGTTTTACTTTTTCCAATTCATCAGAGAGGTCTTTGAAAGATAGAGATTTGTTTGGAGCGCTTGAATGTTTGCATTGCACGGTGAAGGAACCCGAAACACCTCCTTCCTTGATGTTATTCCACGAGCCATGAAAAGCGCCATCGCGTCCGCCGTCGTATGTTGGAAGGAATTTCTGAACGGTCTGCCCGAGAACTTCTGAAAGTATAGTTGCACAGAGATCCTGGAAGGCTTTCCATCCGAGTGAGTGTAATGAGTAGGTTACTTCACTCGATTGTACGTTGGATTGCATCGCAACAATAAGCTCCATATAGTAACGAGTATTTTTCG
>CAZKCQ010000324.1:0-3274 GCA_964551205.1 uncultured Spirochaetaceae bacterium | reverse complement strand
ACCAGCGGCAGCAACGTGACCGGTCCCCGTCCGGCCGAGCCTCTGGGCTTCAACAATGTCAGCCCCCTGATGGCCCGGCTCTTCGCCGAAGTAGCCCACGCCGCCGCCGGTATGAAGCGGGAGCAGGCTGCGGAGATCGTTTCCAGGCTCTACCAGACCTACAAGGACAAGCTAGATCTGGAGCAAGCGCCCAAGGGCCAGGCCTTCGAGGAGCTCTACGACCTCCAGACCCTGCGCCCCACCTCCGAGCATCAGGCCCTGTACGACAGGCTTAAGGAGGAACTGATCGGGATGGGGGTGCCGCTTTAACCGTCGTCGGGCTCAGGGAAAGAAATCTTCTCGTCAAGAGCAGCCACCGGATTACCTTCATGATTGATCCACCCCTCCTTTGTTGCACTGGCTGCGGGTCGACTCCGGCTATTGATCCGGCCAGAACAGAAGCTCACCGTCGATCGGAATTTCGGCGGCGCTGAGCCACATCCTCTGGAAGGGTTCGAGGTTCAGGGCAAGGGCGCCGTCCTCAGCCCGGGCGACTTCCCGATTGGCGATATTATCGAACAGCACGCCGGCCGGTGTCGCGCTGGTGGCCAGTCCGGCCACCCCGGCATCGACCACGAGGGACTGCCGATCCCCGCTGACGTTGACAACCACCAGGGTGTGATCTTCGGCGCAGCAACAGTGCACCAGCGCCGCTGACTCAGGGGTGCTCTCCTGAAGGGGGGTTAGAACTTCCGCCTCCCTGCCGCGGAAATGCAGAGCCGGATCGCTGTCCACCAGGGCGATCAGGTCGTTCATGCCTCGGGCGATGTTGTGCTCGAAGGAATCGGGATCGCTGATCAAGGCGGCAATGCGATCGTAATCCGACTTTGTGCGTTTGAGGTCCCGCAGCTCCCCGGTTCGGGAAAGACGCTCATGATCGTTGGGCAGGGCGATCAGGTCGTTGAAGTAGATCGACTTGACGTTGCGCCCCATCAGGGCAAAGGCCAGGGTGTAGAAGGACAGATACCTCCGGATCTCCAACTGCTCATCCTCCAGGCTCAGCAGGGAATCCCGGGTGGAGCAGCACAGCTCATAGGGTTCCCGACCTTCGGGAGTCGACTTGTACTTGATCTTGCCCCCATTTGCCGCCACCACCTCGGTCAGGGCCCGACGTTCAGAGGGGGTCAGCAGGTCCATGCTGCCCCGCACTGATTTGCCGTCGTGGCTCTCGGCCAGGCTGAAGCGGATGCTGGTCTCGGGGATCTCGTAGCTGTCGATCAGTTCGAAGATCCGGGGTAAGGCCGCCACCCTGCCGGAGTTGAACACCTGGGGCAGGATGCTGGCCAGGTGGAAATCATACATCATCGGCGGCGGCGCCTCCCGGTCGGCCATCTGCTGCAAAATCGCACCGAGCCGGTCATTGACCTCGAGGTTGGGGACGATCCGCGGGGAAACCGCATCCATCGACAGGTAGAGGATCTTCATCAGATGGGTCACCTCGCGCAGGCCATAACAGCTGGTCATCCACTTCTTGAAGGCGTAGTTGGCCGCGTCCAGGCGGAGCAGGTTGATATCCATGGACAGGTACCAGGAAAAATCCTCGGCCAGCATCTTCAGTCCCTCTAAGGTCGCGGTGTTCAGATCAACCTGGACGTGGCTGAAGGTGGTGAGAGCCCGGATCTCCGGACCGAAGACCTCCTGGTCGTGCTTCTCGTACAACCCGGCCAAACCCGGGTCCATGCCGACTGCCTTCAATAGATCGGCCCGGCTGCCGATCTGCGGCTTGAAGATTAATGGAGCATGCTGGACCTCTTGAGTCTCGGAGAGGGTGAAAAGGGTTTCCGGATCGATCTCCGTATGCTCCGTAATATACTCGTGGAAGCGTACAACAAGTTGGTAATCCTCCTCCAGGAGCATCTGGTCATTGCACACCTTGTTGAACAGGAACAGGATTCCTAGTACCGCCCGAGGGGGTGCCGCTGCCCCCAGCCGCCGCTCCATCTCCTCGAATCGCTGCTCCAGGCTCATGGCCGCGAACCGGGGTTCCCCGGGTCGTCGTCTGAAGATCGTGAAAAGGGGGAAGGGTCTAGGCCGGAATACCTGCGCAAAATCTCCGTCGGCCAGGTGCTGCCGGTACTCCGGCTCGGTAAATACAAAGAAGCACTCCCCGGCCGCCTCATCTCCGTCCAGATAAGCCTGAAAGCGGGGATTGCGGACATCCACGTGATTGAGCACGAAATCGGCCATTGAGAAGCGCCGCTGCATCAGGGCGGAGAACTGGTCATTGCTGCCGAATCGATCGTGGATTCGGTTTCGGACCACCTGTGCAAAGTAGCCGTCGTTGAAGCGGTCCTCCGCCACCACGCAAGCAGGAAGCATATGGATGCCCCGTATGGCTGGAAAGTAGCGGGAGAGAAAATCCTCCAACGTGGTCAACGTCGCTTCCCCGGGACGCTGGATGCTGTCCGCGTAGGAGATGACCAGGGTGTTCTGCTGGATCCGGGATAGGGGATCCTCGGGAAGGTAGCTCAGATCCTTCTCTTTGTCAGCTGGAAATTTGTCCGTCCATACCTTTTCGAGCATGGCGATCCAATACGTCCCGATCCTCTCTGCCAGATCCCCGAACTCCCGAACTGGGAAAATCTTCGCGAATCTCCTGCGGATTTCCTCGAGGTTTTCCGCAGCCAGGGGCTGCCAGCTCTGAGCTTTCGCCATAGTTCCTCCCACCTTGGGATCACACGCCCAGTTTCCGGCGCATTTCCGCCTTCAACTGCTCATCTCTATCCACCACCTCCAGGACCCGCTTCCAGGAAACGTTGAACGCCGGATACTCTTCGGCCTGCTTCGCCCTCTCCCGGGCCAGGGATAGCATCCGCTCAGGCTCGGGAAAGAAGCGTTCATCCGCATCGGGCGGGCGCAGGACTCGCAGCGCTTCCAGCGCCTGGCTTTCCAGGTCCTCCGCGAGGAACTCGCCCGGGTAGACGCCAAAATCTTCAGGCCCCAGGGGCTGCAGATCCGGGTGTTGCTGAGAGACCCGGATCTTCTGCCGCTGGTACATGAAGCGCAGCACGTCGCGCTGCAGCTTGGCGTAGGGTGTGGTGGTGAGGGGATCTCCGGCGGAGGCTTTGGGCGGAAGATGGGTGATGGTGAGCTCCCTGTCCAGAAACCAGGAAAATCCGAACAACCGGGAGTTCATCAGGTAGTCGATGTCCTCCCCGCGGGTGATCCCCGGATCGAAGGAGACGCTGCGGAACAGCTTCGGGGGGAACACCATGTTGCCCCCCAGGGCCAGCGG
>CAZKCQ010000323.1:0-3290 GCA_964551205.1 uncultured Spirochaetaceae bacterium | reverse complement strand
GTTGACTTCATCATGTCCGATTATCCCGACCGTTTGCGAGACTATATCCGTTCTCAAAAATAAAGCGAATCTCATCCCATGTAAGGCCCCGGCCGCTGCAGTTTCTTAGAGGTAATTTGTGCTGCGTACTCTGTAGATGCCGCCGGACTGTTATGGATCCTCCAACTCAAATATGAGGCAAAGCAGGTGTCTCCTCGTCCCGATCGGGATTCTATGTTGTAGCTGGGAAAAGGTGCAAACAACCTAGCTGAACCATCCGAAACTGTTACTCCGGAGGTTTCGGTAATCATGGCCTCTTTTACTCCCCAGGTGTGTAACTTCTCCAGGATTGCCTCCAGCGATTGTTCACCGGTTAGGATCTTCGCTTCATCAATATCAGCTTTGAAAAAATCAATCAGGGGGAGATACTTCTCCTTTTCCCCCCAATCTTCGTGAACCAGCTCCGTGCCGGCCCGCCGCCGCAGAAAGGTCTGGGCGTCCACGGCTACCTTCCCCCTGCCTGATAACTCTTCGATGAGCGGCTCCGGAACCTCTCCGTAAAGCAACCCGGCGATCAAGTAGATTTTCGCAGCTTCGACAGGAATATCTTCGGCGGTGAAAGGTGAAGCCAAGGATAGAACCCTTGACCGTCGTGCGTAGTTGTTGTGTTTCCCAAAGATGTCTTCCATCATCGTTGTCTGTCCGCAGAACAGAGGCAGCACAGGCACTGCCTGCCGCCAGAAATCACCGAGCATTCCATAATCCTGAATAGCCAGCTTGGTTATAACCAGCAGTTGGATCCCGGCAGGTTTGGCTGCAAAGGCAGCGTAGTACACGGATCCACCCACAGCACTGTGCTTGCGTTCGTCGTCGATGATGATGATATCCTTTGATAGGTGACCGATCAGGACAAGATCGTGACTTTCTACAGGCATCAACTGCTTCCTACCGGACGGCTGTTTTAACTGTCTTTATAAACAGCTCTGCCTGGCTTTCAATTTCCTCTTCACTGGCCAAAATATTGATGCCGAATCCCGCCCCGAGTCCGGGATCAACTACTCCAACGCTCAAGTTGATAGCCCGTGCCAGGATATCATCGGTGCGAGGAAGCATGTGTTTCCAGTAGCGCTTCTTTCCCTGTTCATCGTCCACGGCCAGGATCTGTTCCATATGGTTGTATACGTGCCAGCCGCTTTCCGACACCGTTTTGGTTCCAAGAGCTTTGGCAACTCGAGCAGCCGTCCCTTTATCCTCGAAGAGAACCGTAAGCAGAGTAGCACACTCTTCGAGGTCATTGATCTTCCGAAAACCCATCCCGGGTATGCCTGCTGCCGCCACCAGTTCCTTGAATCGTTTCTTCTTGTCTTTGAGCAAGTCCAAAATCCTATCAAGCTTCTTCAGCTGCCCCAATGCGAAAGCTGCGGTAAGCTCGTTCATCCGGAGGTTGATGCCTATCAGTGAACGTTTGCCGATCTCAACCCCCAACCGCAACGGTTTGTGGCCCTGGTCATGGAAGGCGAAGGCCCTTTCGTAGAGCTTCTTGTCACTGGTCACCACTATCCCGCCGTCTCCAGAGGTAATCGTTTTGTTGATATTGAGGGAGAAAGCTCCGATGCGGCCGATTGAACCAAGCGCCTGACCTTTGTATCTGGCGCCAAGGCCCTGACAGCAGTCCTCCAATACCAGGAGCTTCCGTTTCTTGGCAATGGTCATGATCCGTTCCATATCCGCCGGGTTGCCGAGCATGTGCACGGGCATGATGACCTTGGTCTTCGGCGATATTTTTTGCTCTATAGCCGCAGGGTCCATGGTCAGGGAGTCATCGATTTCCGTTAAAACAGGAATTCCTCCCACCGCCAGCACAGCCGAAATGGAAGCGACATAGGTATAACCTGGAACAAGCACCTCCACACCCGGCCCAACGCCCAAAGCCACCAGCGCGGCCATAACCGCACCTGTCCCGCCGTTCACAGCAACAGCGTACTTCGTGCCTATCCGCTCGGCGAATCTCTGCTCAAGCGTTACGACTTTCCGTTTAAATCGGGAATCATCCTCTCTTCCGTATCTGGACAGATAGCCACTTTCCATGACTTCTGCCACTTCCCGTTTTTCTTCATCACCTACGAGGAATGAACCGGGTCCGGGCATACTCTATCTCCTTACCTCAAATTTTACATGAATATATCGTGTAAATTATTATATAATTGATATGTAATTTAATGTCAATCGAGTATTGACATTGGTTGCCATCCAACTTAGATTGGGAAATCATGGGCGTCACGATGAATGATATTGCCCGAAAACTCAATCTCAGCATAGCCACTGTGTCGAGAGCTCTGTCAGGAAAAGCGGACACGGTTGCGGAGGAGACGAGGAAAACAATATTTGAGGCCGTGGAAAAGTACGGCTACCGGAAACGTAAGACTGTCGGCAAAAGTGTGGCTTTCGTGATCGACAAGGACTCTTTTAATCTTTCCAGCCAGTTTTATGCCCAAATCATCTCAGGAATTGAGGAAGAACTGATAAAGTGCAAATACTATTTTCACTTCAACTCTGTGGAGCACGAAAAATTCGATCTTACAAAGATAAACCTGAACTTCAATGATCTGGCAGGGATCATCATGGTTGGTGTCTATCACGATGATTTTGTTCTGCAGTTGAAGCACATCGATATACCCCTGGTCTTGCTGGACTACTATATCCCAACGGAAGATATTTATACGGTTCTGATCGATAATGCAGATGGGATCCTCAAGGCCTGCAAACATCTTTCTTCGCTCGGCCATTCCCGGATTGCCTACCTATCCGGTGACAGTGTGGAGACTTCGGCACAGGACCGGCTCTACGGTTTTCGTCGCTCCCAGGAGATATTCGGTTTGGACGCGGATCAAGATTTGGTGATCATGAATTGTAAAAGCCGTATTGATGAGGGTTTCGAAGCGATGAATGCCATTCTGAACCTGTCCAACTTGCCCACAGCAGTTGTCGCCTATAACGACCTGATCGCCGTTGGCGCGATGGATGCGATCAAGCAACGTAGGCTGGCCATTCCCCAGGATATCAGCATAGTGGGTTTTGATGATATTGGGCTGGCCTCTGAGGTGAATCCTTCCTTGACCACAGTCCATGTGCCAAAGAGAACCATGGGAATTATGGCCGTCCAGAGTCTTCTGCAGATCATTAAGCGTAAAGAAAAACCGGTTAAAAAGATGCTCGTTCCAACCCGGCTGGTCGTTCGCAATACAACCGCAGCGATCCGATGATAAATCACCAGACAGGATAGTAGGAATGAGGGCAATCCTGGATGCCCG
>CAZKCQ010000322.1:0-3291 GCA_964551205.1 uncultured Spirochaetaceae bacterium | reverse complement strand
ACGTACACGAAGGGGTCGGTGTTTTCGCAGGTGAACCAGTTCTGGAAGTTGGAAAACCGGTAGAAGTAGGGCTCGATCATCTTGGCCTCGCCCATCATGAACTCCCCGAAGTGCCCTGAGCGGTAGTGGCGACGAGCCATCAAGGAGCGGCGATCGAAGCGCTTGTGGTACTCCACCCCCACGAACAGTCCCCGCTTGAAAGCCTCTTCCCGGATCTCTTCGGCGTGATCGTATTTGAGCACCAGGGGCTTTACGCACAGAACGTGCTGATCGCTCCCGAGGGCCTGCATTACCACCTGATGGTGCAGCGGGTCGGGCATGGCCACAACCACGGCCTGGCGCTTATCCATGGAGGCGATCACCTGCTTGTACAGCTCGGGAAAATTCCTATCCGCCGGCTCGCTCAGATCCGGATGGGCCCGGAAATCCTGTCCGGGGAAGGCCTCGCGGATCTCCGCATTGTCCTTCAGAGCCTGCAGCGGCGGGGTGTTGAGGGCGCAGATCGAGATGTTGCCCACAACGCCTGTGCGCTGCAGATGATAGATCGAGGGCAGGATCAGATCGTTTGTGATCATCCCTCCGCCGACGATGGTGACCTCTATCGCTTCAGGCATCTATATCCTCCTTCTCCCGGATGCTGCAGTATGGCTTCAACAACTCAGATAGGGGATCGATCTCGGTGGAGGAAAAGCCCAGATGGGAGTGGCGGCGCCACCCCTCGGCATAACCTCCGGCTGCCTCCGCCGCACCGCCGGCAAAGTCGGTCGCGACCTCCACGGACATGTCCCGCATGGTCTGCAGGTAACTGTCCAAGCCCTGGGTCCGATCCAGCCATGCCTTCTGACTATCATGACAGGCCAGCATGCGCTCCTTATCGTCGATCACCGAAGTGATATCCACGGTGAAATCGGGCAGGATCGGACGGCGCAGCCCGTCCCGCAATCCGTAGGGCAGGGCGTGGTACAGGACGATGTCCTGGTAGGTCGCCTCCGCCGGCGGATCCGTTGGATAGCCGGGGATGCAGCGGATAAAGGCAGCGGATACCCCGATGCGGCAGGTGGTCATATGATCTTCCATGTAGTCTTCCGGCGAGGGCAGAAGCATGATATCCGGCCGGATCTGCCGCACCACCGCGGTAACCTTGCGGATGAGCTCGGTGCAATAGAATATCTCCAGGTCATCCGCCATGCTCTCATGGAAGACGGCACTGACCATCTGGGCGGCTTTCTGCCCCTCGCTGCGGCGGATCCGCGCTATTTCTTCCCGGCTGAGCTCGGTGGACCCGCAGCAGCCGGTGGCCAGATTCATATAGTGCAGGGAACATCCGGCGGCTTTGAGCAGAAAGAGCGTGCCCCCCATCATGAACTCGATGTCGTCCGGGTGGCAGGCCATGGCGAAGACCGTTGTCGCCTTTTTCGCCGGCATGATGCGCACCTCCCCTAATGCATCTCCGCCGAGCAGACACCGATTCCGCCGCGGTAGTAGTTGAACTGGACGTTGGGATGGTCGGCCAGAAGCGACATCGGTACCGCACTGTCGGCGATCCCCTTGGAGATCATGAAGGCGGTCAGCCTCTGCCCGAAGGGATTATCGTGGGTCCCGGCGTGCCAGATCGAAACTTTTTCGCTCTTCCAGGTTTCAACCGGCCCAACCGTGATGGCCTGGGAGGGCACGCCGGTAACCACCCCGCCTCCGGAGGTGCGGGCGTTCTGGAGAATGGTCATGGGATGGAGGTTCACGATCCGGGCGCCCAATCGGCGATATGCCTCCGGTGAGGGAGGCCCATCCTTGTGTTTGCCTTCCCTGGGAAGGGGATCGTTGAAAGCCCAATGCTTCACATCCCCCTGCCCTCCCTGCATGATCCGACAGCGGACCTGGTCGTAGCTGCTGCTGTACTCAGCGATGTTGTCGGCCCGCAGAAAATGGAGGTTCTCATCGGGCATGCGCAGTCGTTCGTCGATCCTGTCGAAACACAGCTCCAGATCCGCCCTGGCAAAGCTCAAGGGATGATCCAGGGGGACCTCCTTTCCGTCGAGGTACCACTCGTCCATGGCCCAGAAATGGCCGCAGCGGACGTCGATCTCCAGCTCAGTTACGATTTGGGCAACCAGAGGCAGCTGTTCGGTGGGGCCGATGGGCCCGCAGATTCCCGCCGGTTCACTCGCGGTCGCATCCTGCCAGGCCCGGACATACTCCAGGGCCTCCGCCGTGTAGAAGGATTCGAGGGTGTCGTAGAACTTCACTGTGAAACCGGGCCGTGTCAGCTGGAGCAGTTCTTCGGCGCTTAGGGCCGCGGCATCGTCCAGGATTTTCTCATCCAGGGTCGTGTAGTCCCACCAATCCGGGGCGACCTTGCTCAGGGCTCTCATGGGCTCTCCTCCAGAGCATGCGATTCTTTCCCAAAGAAAAAAAGCGAGGTATCCCGAACCGGACGGCTATAGTTCCGAGGACCACGCTTTGGGATCCGATGTGTCGACGCCCGCCCAAGCACCGATCCGGACGGGCAAACCGCAAACCTGACGACGATCAGTATTCGATGCTGACCAGATCCAACCCGAAGCGCCAGTTCACACCCTTATCCGTAGGCTCCAGGCTGAAGGTGCTCTCCCTGGGATCCAGGATGGCGAGGTAGGGAACGTTCAATATCGTTGCCAGGTTATGGTTCCACTCTTTCACGAACTGAAAGGGCCGGACGCACATGTACACGGCATCCGCGATAATTACGGCCAGTCCGACGTAAAAGAGACTGGTGTAGTCGTAGTAGTATTCAAAATAGTAATAATCATAGTACTCGGTAACGCCGCTTACCATGCACACAGCACCGGACACGGCCAGACTCAGCTCGATCAGCCCTCCACTCACGTCCCCCTGCACCCAGCTGCCCAGGCTGGTTACCAGCAGATTCAGCAGCAGACCGGTAACGGCGTTGTCCTTGCTGTTGCTGGTGTACAGCATCATCCGCTGCTGCTCGCTCAACTGGGCGACCAGCGGCATCATCTGCATGTCACCGCCCTTCTTCATATGAGTCCGTTTGCGGATCAGCTCCTGCAACTGGGCTACCGCCAGCGTGCTGCCCGCTGCAGGCGGTTGGGCGGTCGCGGTCTTGGCCTCCTCGACCTCTGTGGTTGCCTCCGCCACGACGATCTCCTGGCCGGAGATCTGCTTGCCCACGGTCCGGGCGATTTCCAGCAGCACATCGATCTTGCCCTGCTTTTCGGTGGAAGACTGGACGGCTATCTCCCCGGTGACCACGTCGATCATCTTGGCGGAAATTACGTAGGTGCTTCCGAC
>CAZKCQ010000321.1:0-3310 GCA_964551205.1 uncultured Spirochaetaceae bacterium | reverse complement strand
CGGTCTTCAGGGACAGAGGCCCGCGGCTGGTGAAGGCCTGGGCGTTGCGGGCCGTTCGGGTCGGGAGAACGCAGTCGAACATGTCGATGCCCTGCTCCACCGCCTCCAGGATGTACTCCGGTGTTCCCACCCCCATGAGGTAGCGGGGATAGCGCTCGGGAATCAGTCCGGCGCTCAGCCCCAGGAAGTCCTGGAACATGGAGAAGCTCTCCCCGACGGAGAGCCCGCCGATGGCATAGCCGGGCAGGTCCAGCTCCAGGAGTTGCTCTGCGCTGCGCCTCCGCAGAGATGCGTAAAAATTGCCCTGGATGATCCCGAACAGGTGTCCCTGAACAGTCGGATCGGACTCGAGCCAGCGGATCTTGCTTCTGCCGGCCCAGCGGGTGGTCAGGTCCACGGCTTCCAGCGCTTCGGTCTCCCCGATGCCCGGCGGGGTGCACAGATCCAGGGGCATGAGGATGTCGCTTCCCAGGGTCCGCTGGATGTCCACGACATCCTCGGGGGTCAGCTGAAATCGGGTTCCGTCGAGGTGGGAGCGGAACACAACCCCCTCCTCCTCCACCTTTCGAAAGGGGGCCAGGGAGAAGATCTGGAAGCCCCCCGAGTCGGTCAGGATGTTGTGCCCCCAGGACATGAATCGGTGAAGCCCGCCGCTGTTCTTCAGAACCTCCAACCCCGGCCGGAGGAACAGGTGATAGGTATTGCCGAGTATGAGGCTGATGCCCAGTTCTTCGAGCTTTTCATTCGTGATCGCCTTGACCGTGGCGTTGGTGCCCACCGGCATGAATACCGGGGTCTGCACCGGACCGTGGGGCAGATCGAGCAGCCCGGTTCGGGCTTTGCTGTGGGGATCTTTCTGATGAACCGTAAAATGCATGGTACGACAGTAATGCCGGGTCAGGTTCGGGCGGTTCTCAAGGCCAGGGCCCCGACAGCCAGGAACAGAACGAAGGACAGACCGGCTCCGGCCAGGGGCGGAAGCAGCCCGTTCTTTGCCAGTATCACCGACACCATCTGCAGCACGTAGTAGATCACGCTCACCAGGAGGGCGGTCAGCAGATTCATCAGCAGCACGTTTCTCTTGAACCGCCCCCCCATGCCCGTGGCGATCAACACGACGATAAAGGGACTGGCGGCGAAGAAGAACTTCTTGTAGTACTCGGTAAGGGCTCCCCTGTAGGGTAAACCGGCTCTCTTGAGCTTATCGATCCACTGCCGCGCCTCGGCGCTTCTCATCTCCTCCACGTCCCGGGTGGACTTGCGGAAGGTCATCGGCGGTTCGGATAGCTCCGCAGCCTCGTAGCGCGCGTTCTGCCGCAGCACGACCGTCTGCTGCTCCTCATCCCAGATGTAACGGCGGCTGTTGTGCAGGATCCAGTGCCGCCCGTTCCATTCGGCCCAATCCGCATCGATGCGGGCGACGAAGCCGCTGTTTTCCGACCTCTCCAGGATCATCACATCGGTGAGGGTCTGCTTCTTGTCGTTGTAGTAGTTGACCTGATAAATCGTGAAGGTATCCTCGCTGATTACCGTTACGTTGGTATTGCTGAAGCTGATCTCCTGACGGACCGCGCCCCGAAACAGATCGTTTTTGTGGATGAAGGTGTCAATCACGACGTCCTGTTCGAAGAAGAAACCGAATACGCTAAGGGCCACGCCCAGGAGCACGAAGGGCAGGACCAGCCGATAAAGACTGATGCCGGAGCCGAGGATCGCGATCAGCTCGTTGTTCTTGTACAGCACACCCAGGGTGAATGCAGCTGAAAACAGCAGGCCCGGCGGGATCGCGTAGGACAGACACTTGGGAAGGTAGTAGTACGCTATTGTGAGGATTTCCTGAAGGCTCGTCTCATGGGCCAGATAGCGCCAGAGATTGGAAAACAGGTCCAGCAGCTGGACGACGAGGACGAAAAAAAGAACGGAAACCAGTAATACAAGGATAAAGGTGGATAGCACCATCCTGTAGATGGTTTTCACTGTCTCGTCCTGATCGCGAGCATCGTGATGGCGGCTATGAAAACAACCAGGTTGGGAAACCACATGGCGAAAGCCGGGGGAAGCTCCAGACGAATGCCGAGGGTGTGACCGATCAACAGCAACCACCAGTACAGAGAAGCCATCAGCAGTCCGATTCCAAAGCCCACCGCTCTGCCGCTCTTGCGGGCCAGCAGGCCCACGGGAAAGGCGAACAGCACGAAAACGACGCAGGAAAAGGGAATCGAGAATTTCTTGTGAAACTCCAGACGGTACAGCTGGAGGTTGCGGTCTACGAATTTTCTGTCCCGGCTGTGGGTGTAGACCGTGTAGGCGCTGGCCAGATTCGCCTGCCTGGTCGTGTAGAGCTCCGGATTCCTGGGAGCGAAATCCCGAAAGTAGCGCAGCTCCATGGCCAGATCGAAAAACTGGGCGCCCGTCTGCCTGTCCCTCTCCGCTACCTGCCGCTTGTACTGTTGATCCATCACCTGGATCTCCCTCCAGACATCGATGGAGCGCATCTCTCTGGGCCCCGGATTGATGAAGCTGGCGCTGAAATCTTTCAGCAATATGTTGTAGATCATCGACTTCGAGCTGGTGAACTCATATCTGTCCGCCGCCGAAGCGTCCGACACGTGGCTGAACACCTGGTCGAGCCTGATGGAAATCACACCCTTTTGATCCCGGCTCTCCTGCAGGTAGCCGGAGCGGGCCGTTATAACCCTCTTTTCCTTGTCCGCGGTCTTGTCGATGATCGTGATATTCTTGATCACGTTTTCCTGTATATCCCCGGTTACGATAACCGTGTCCTGATAGCGCTTCACCGAGTACGGTTCCAGCTCGATGCCGGGATTGGTGTACAGGATCTTCCTGTACATGCTCCCCAGCCTGATATTGCCCAGAGGCAGGAAATAATCGTTCATGACGAAGGAGATCAGAAAAAGCAGCACCCCGATCGCCACCAGGGGCCGCAGGATGCGGTACTGAGCCACCCCGCAGGCCCGAAAGGCCAGGATCTCATTGTCCGAGGAGAATCGGCCCATGGTCATGAGGGAACCTACCAGCGCGCCGAAGGGCAGGGAAAGAGCCAGAATCGAGGGCAGGGAGAACACGACGAAGCGAATTACGTCACCGAAGGGGACCTTTTTGGAGAAGATCTCTTCGGCCAGGACGAGCAGCTGGTTTATGAAGAAGGTGCAGAAGAAGAACAGAAAGGCCACGGCAAAGGAAATGAGAAACTCGTTGAGGATGTAACCGTCAATTGTACGAACACCCGGGATGCGGATCATCGATCTCCGCGGTTATTCTATTCCGCCTGAGCCGTCTAAGACAAGGG
>CAZKCQ010000320.1:0-3320 GCA_964551205.1 uncultured Spirochaetaceae bacterium | reverse complement strand
TCCAGTAGAGGGTCTCGCTGCGCAGGAAGAAGTTCACCAGAGAGGCGATGATGATACCCCAGAGCCCCATGATCAGGTACTGACCGATGCCGGAGAGGTCCCTGCGGGTGGTTGCGGCGTACAAACTAACTCCGGCAAAGGTTCCCGCGGTAATGAAGAACACCCTGGTGATGGCCGTACCCGTGTAGGCCAGAAAGATCACGGAGAGGACGACACCGTTCAAAGCTGCAAAGAGGGCGAATCCCCCGACAGCCGCACCGGGACTCAAGTTCATGATTCTGCGGGACAGATAGATGACCAGGATCAGCTCTCCCACGATCAATCCGAAAAACAGGATCCTGTTGGAAACCAGGGCCCGGACCATGGCCGGATTCGAGGCCACCGCGTAGGCCACTACGCCCGTCAAGGCCAGTCCGCCGGTCATCCAGAGGTAGGTATTCCTCAGGATGCTGCGGGTCCTCACCGCCTGTGAGGACAGGGAAGATACGTTTCTATCAGACATGGAAGTTCTCCTTGACTACCAAGATATCGACCGGGAGAGAGACCGGTCAAGAAAAAAATCTTCCCGACGATCCGCAAACAGTTTACACTCTCCCCATGATCTGGTTCCCCCTGGCGCTGTCCGCCGCCGTATGCTGGGCCGTGGGCGCCGTGCTGGTGAAGCGAGGAATCAGCGGGATATAGATACCCGAGGAGGATTTGATGGTTATTCGGATAGCGCAAATCGGAATCGGCCCTCTGGGGCGGGAGATGACCCGTTCCATCCACGCTCGGCCGAACATGGAAGTCGTGGCTGCGGTGGATACGGACACGAGGCTGCAAGGTCAGGATCTGGGCAAGCTCTGTTCTCTGGGGCACCTGGGCATTTCGGTAGCCTCCTCTACCAAGAGCGTGATCGAGTCGAGTTATGCCGAAATGGTGCTGCTTACCACGGTGTCGGACCTGCTCCGAATTACGCCGCAGATCGAGGAGATCCTGGAAGCCGGATTGCCCGTGGTAACCACCTGCGAAGAGCTCACCTATCCCTGGATCACCGCGCCGGAAATGGCCGCCCGGCTTGACGCCAAGGCCAGGGACAAGGGGGTTGCCGTGCTGGCGACGGGGGTGAACCCGGGATTCATGATGGATACCCTGCCGATCTGCCTGTCCGCCGTCTGTCAGCGCGTGGAAGCGATCAAGGTCTCCCGGATACAGGACGCCGTGCATCGTCGGCTGCCGTTTCAAAGGAAGATCGGGGCGGGTTTGGATCCCGGCACGTTCGAGGCGAAGCGCAGGAGCGGGGCCCTGCGTCATGTGGGGTTGACCGAATCGATGCACATGATCGGCTCCCGCTTCGGCTGGAAGCTCGATCACACCGAGGAGGAGATCACCCCGGTGATCGCGGAGACAAGCTTCAAGACGCCAACCATGACCATCAAGCCCGGGATGGCCGCCGGGGTGCAGCAGATCGGCAGAGCTTTCGTGGGTTCCGAGGAGAGGATTACCCTGATTTTTCGGGCATCCATCGGAGAGCGGGACCCGGAGGATACCGTGGAGATCTTGGGGGAGCCCCACATCGTGTCCACCATAGCGGGGGGAGTCCATGGGGATGTAGCCACCTGTGCCGTCGCCCTCAATGCGGTTCCGCTTATCCTAAAAGCGGAACCGGGACTGAGAACCATGATCGATCTGCCCCCAGTCGCCTGCTCCCTATAGACTGCGTCCTCTTGCCCGCATCACGACTCAGCGAACTCCAGGACGCCGAAATATTCGGGACAGTGGAAGTTCAGCTCCTCCCCGATCGGGGACCAGGAGGCCCAGTGGGGATGGGAGGTTTCATCCCCGCACTTGTAGAAGTTGCCCCGCCAGCGTTCTCCCGCCGTAAGCGGCGCTTCTCCTATATAATCTTCGAACAAGGACAGGGGGATGCCGTACTCCAGGCGCCACTCCACCGGCTCCCCGATCTCCGGATCCACTCTGGCGGGCAGGGAATGATAAACGCGCATCCCGGCGACCTGTTCGGCCGTCACCGGGGTGAACCTGGCGAAGCCCTCCGGGGTACGGCGGGGGTCCTCGATGTACGACAGCAGGAGGGTCCCGCCGCAGTTCATCTCGAAATTGAAGTAACCCCTGCCCTCCCGAGGCTGCAGGAATGCCTCGGCGCAGCTGTCCGCCCACACCGGTCCCTGGAAGCCCTCGGCAACGGCCCGCACGTAGCGGTCCTGCACGCAGAAGAACACGTACAGATGCGCGGCATCGAAGAGCAGCTTGGCTTCGGTGACCGGCCTATGCTCCGAGCCGGCCGGATGGAAATGGTCGACCCGCAGCGGCTGAGCCCCGGCCCAGACACCTTCGGACCAGTGCCCGCTGAAGGCCGGTGGTTGCCGGGCGCGCCGGATCGTGTAGATCCGCCCGGCATCACCCACATCTGGAGGCTTCATGACCCGGCAACGGACCAGCGGTTTCGATGCACCCGCTCCGGCCGGAATCGATCCTCCGCTTTCCTGTCCTCCGCCGCGTAGCCCAGGGCCACCAGGGCGATCGGGATGATATGGCGGGGGATATCGAGCAGCCGACGGATCTCCTGGACCCGCCGTTCCCGCGGGTAGATTCCCAGCCACACCGCCCCCAGTCCCAGTTCGTGGGCGGCCAGCAGCAGGTTTTCGGTAGCGGCGGAGCAGTCGGTGTTGATGTATTCGATGCTCTCCTCGATCCGCATGTCCCCGCAGACCATGATCGCCGCCGTCGCCTGGTGAAGCATCTTGGCGTAGGCGTGGAACTCGGGAATGGCGGATAGGATCCTGCGCTCGGTGATCACGATGAAGTGCCAGGGTTGGTGATTGTGACCGGAGGGGGCCTGCATGGCCGCCCGGAGCAGGGTCTCGATCTTCCTGTCTTCGATCCCCCGCTCCTTGAAGCGGCGGATACTGCGGCGGGTCATGATGGCTTTGATCGTGTCCATAATCTACAGTAGCACGATCCACCGGGTAGGGTCCAAGTGCAAGTCCGGCAAGTTGCCGGACCCGGAAGTTGACAGGAAGCCCGCAATCCCGTAGCCTATGCATAGACTACCGATGCATCGGAACGC
The DNA here is from genome assembly GCA_964551205.1 of uncultured Spirochaetaceae bacterium. Classification (GTDB taxonomy): domain Bacteria; phylum Spirochaetota; class Spirochaetia; order SZUA-6; family DRHE01; genus JAFGQJ01. The sequence continues at coordinate 253 of CAZKCQ010000320.1, read as the reverse complement.
TACGTAATTGAGGCAACCTGAGTGTGTGACATCTGCATGAAACACGGTGCCGGCGGCAAGTGGTACTTGAACGCCCGACATTACTCCGAGGAGATCGCCGCCAAGTACAATCTGCGGGAGTTCCTGCTGGAACAGTACAAGAACTTCGAGCAGATCCCGGTACGAAAAGTAGCCGGGGTGAGTCCCGCCGGACTGGGATACAAGCTCCGCATCCCGATCATCGGCAGGCTGATCAAGAGGACCGCCGAGCGCC
>CAZKCQ010000319.1:0-3324 GCA_964551205.1 uncultured Spirochaetaceae bacterium | reverse complement strand
CCTCTTGTGGTGCCGGTTGCGTAGCTGCTATACTCCTGTTGAACGACAGGCTCGGAGGCAGGATCACGGTTCTCCGGCAGGGAAGCTCCCTACCAATGGTGAAAGATCCGAAGAAGGTCGTTCATTACGCCGCATTTACACTTGAACAATAGTAAGAGAACAGGCTAATGGAGTTCCAACTAACCCCTGAGGAAAAATCAATCCTGTTGCAGACCGCACGCCAGGCCATAACCGCTCGTCTGGAGAAACGGAAACCCCGATATCCGGAACCTACGGAACTATTAAAAAAAAAATGCGGTGCCTTCGTAACCCTGCATAAGCGGGGCGATTTGAGAGGGTGCATAGGCTTCGTGATTGCCAGCAAGCCGCTCCTCGACACGGTCGCCGAGGCCGCCCAATCCAGCGCCTTCGGTGACCCCCGTTTCCCCGCGCTCACAACACGGGAACTCAAAGAGATCGACATCGAGATCTCCGTGCTTTCACCGCTGCGGCGGATCGAATCCGTGGAAGAGATCCGGGTCGGGGTGCACGGCATCATGCTCCGCAGCGGATTCCGTTCCGGCCTCCTGCTACCCCAGGTCGCCACTGAATACGGTTGGGACCGGGATACCTTTCTGACCCATACCTGTTACAAAGCCGGGCTTCCCGGGGAATGCTGGCACTCCACGGACACGGAGATAGAGATCTTCAGTGCCGTCGTGTTCGGCGAGGGGCGATCATGAGCCTCGAGTTGGGCGGAAGGCTCGCACGGGAGGGTACGGATGTTCTGGCCATTCCGGTCGGAGTGGGCAGAAGCGAGTTCGTTCTCACGAAGCTCGCCGAGCTCCGCAAACTCCCCGCCCAGATCATCCGGGACGGGGAGATCGCCGAATGGCGCTTCGACGGGGTGTTGAAGCATGAAGGTCGGCTGTATCTGCACGGCCCGTACCTCGGGGGGGTGTTCCTGGAGGAGGCGATCCGGAAATCCTTTCCCGCCGCACTACCCTATCTCAACCGGCTGATTCGCGCCTTGGTTGCCCTGGAACGTCGGGGACGGATATTGGAGTTTATTCAGACGGATTCGGTGTATTTCCTCGAAGAGGGGGGGGTTCTCTTTCTTCCTCCCTCACTGATGAGGGAACTGCGGAGCATGCATCCGGAACCCTTCAAGTTGCAGGTCTTTGAGATGATCAACCATCCGGATATCGAAGATCCCCAAAAGTCTCTGTCCTTCAGTGTGGCCTCGCTGCTGTACCGGGTCATATTGGGCCACTATCCCTTCGAAGCCGAGAGCGAGGAAGAGGTCCACAACTTGATCCGTCACGCCCGGCTGCTGCCCCTGAGCCTGATCGAGCCCGGATTCCGGGAGGATCTTTCACGGATGATCCTCGCCGGCCTGGACCGCGGACAGGACCCCGTCCCGTCGCTCGAACAGTGGCAGGAAATCCTTGCCGCCTGCAAGCGGGAGGGGCTGTACCGTGACATCACGGAGATGGAGCGGGAGCAGATCCTACGGAGGGCCCGGCAGGAGACCCGGAAGACCGATCAGGCCTACAGGCGCAAGGTGTTCTGGCAGAGGCACTGGAGGACCGTGGCCATAGTCAGCGCGGCGATTGTCGTGACCGGTGCACTGGCCGGATCGCTGCTGAAAACCGTTCTGGCACCCAGAGAGACCAGAGGGTTCTCCCCGCAGGAGGTGGTGGAAACTTACTATCAGAGCATGAACGATCTGAACCACACCCTGATGGAGGACTGCGTCGTGGACGGAGCCGGGAAGGATACGATCCGCGAGGTCATCAATATCTACGTTCTTTCCCGGGTAAGCATGGGTTATGAGGGGCGCTCCAATATCCTGCCCGCCGACCTCTGGGATGCCCAGGGCCGCCCCGAGCTGACGGATTCCCAAACCGTGTACGGGATTACCGACCTGGAATTGCAGCAGGAGCGAGGGGAGCCTGAACCTGTGTTTCGTGCCAGCTACACGAAGTGGTTCCCCAAGCCGGCGGACGAATCACAGCCGGATCTCTCCCAGGCAGAAGGCCCGGGAATCTCGAGCCTGGAGATCAGGGAGAGGGTCTATCTTAGACTGGACCGAAAAGATTGGGTGATCTATCGATTCGAACCTCTTTAAGCAAAACGGGAGAGAGTACGATTAAGCGTGCCCCAGACTGACAACTTAATCCGCTGCACCTACACGGATCCGGGCATCAATGAGCTGTTGAAACAGGCCGGATCGGATGCAGGAACCTTCAGCCGCCACTACAACCAGGTGGAGGAGTTCTTCTTCCGCTTCGAAAAGAACTTCAGCGTACCTCAGCTGCCGATCCATCATGACGTACGCGTGCCCGTCCCGGAGCCTCGCTACCTGCAGCTGCTGGCCCGGGTCCTGGAGCAGCTGATCCCCCTGGCACCGAAGCTGTTCGCGGATCTCACCTATATGTTCGATCCGGGCGAGATACTTCGGCCGAGTTTTTTTGATCTCTACCGTCTCGAGTCCAGCCGGTACTTGTACCTGCTAAAGATAGATCTGATGTATAGGCCTCAGGCCCACAGCCTGGTTCAAAGGGGTTCGAATGATCTCACCGCGGCCTATTCCAGCAACTGCCTCTTTCTGGAGGCAACCTGCATTCCGGTGAGGGAGGTGCAGACCAGGTCTGGAAAGATCAGCACCTTCGTCGTCGATCAGACCATTTCCAACACCTGGGTGGATGAGATCGGCAGGGGATATCTGGTCCAGGGAATCTGGATGGACAATGATCTCACCAAATTCTTCAGCAAGCTGTTTCTGCCGGAAGGCAAACGCACTTATCCCTTCTATCCGTATATCTGCAAATACAAAACCGTATGCCAGAATCTAATCGATCCGGAATCCGAAACGCGCAGAGAACTGCTGCCCTATCTGCACGGAGCCCTGCAGTATCTGCGGCCGGTCATGCCGCAGATCGAAGCAGCTCTGAAAGAAGGTGATTTTTCTGAAAATATGGAGACCTTCCGCAGGCTCAAAAGCACGGTACCGGCCCCCTGGATGGCGATCTGGAACGGTCTTCACATCGAAATGTACCTCAACAGCCGGGATCTGAAGGAGTACCGCATCGACAATGCAACTGGCTGAGCTCTCTTCCCTGAGGGTCACGGTAATGGGTCTGGGGCTGCACGGCGGCGGCCTGGCCTCGGCGCTGTTCTTTGCCCGCCACGGTGCCCGGGTGACGGTGACGGACAGCCGGGTCGATCCGGAAGTCTTCGACCCCATCCTCCCCCGGCTGAAGGAAGCGGGGGTGCGCACCGTGCTTGGTCGTCACGACAGGCGGGATTTCATCCGGACCGACCTGATCATCAAGAACCCCG
>CAZKCQ010000318.1:0-3333 GCA_964551205.1 uncultured Spirochaetaceae bacterium | reverse complement strand
GGCGGAGTGCTTGCTCCCAATGGTAAGATCTACTGCATACCCTGGAAGGCGGACTCCGTCATGATCATTGACCCGGAATCCGACACGGTGGATCCCGACGCCATCTCCTTTTCGGCGGTTGCAGACCTGAAATGGACGGGAGGTGTACTTGCGGCCAACGGCAAGATCTATTGTATCCCACAGGCACCCCTCAGAGTCCTGATCATAGATCCGGCACTGAATACGGTGGAGCTCGTAGCGAATCTACCGTTTGAGGAGGACAAATGGGCGGGGGGAGTGTTGGGACCGGACGGAAAGATCTACGGCATTCCTCGGAATTATGACAGCGTCTTGGTTATTGATCCCACTACAAATACGGCCGATCCAGATGGAATATCCCTCCCGCCGGCACCGCCGGTAGATCCGTTTGAGGAGGACAAATGGACTGGCGGGGTTCTCGCCCCGAACGGAAAAATCTACTGCGTTCCAAATGAAGCGGACAGTGTTCTCATCATCGATCCGCACAGTATCGGAGAAATGTTTGCATCTATCGCCGAATGTGCCTACTTCAACAAGTTCTGAATGTCGGATTTGAGCGACCTTCGAGGACGGCTACCAAAAGGTCGTTACAGTGCCTGTTCAGTTCTGACCGCGGCATCCGGCTCAGGAGGCTAAAGGCGGCTTCATATAGAGCATATATAGCCTGATTTGAGAGCGTTTTGGGCCGAACGCCGGCGAAAACCGCATATATTGCATATAGAACCATCTTGAACTCTACACACTTTCGTACACACCAAGAAGTAATTTCCACGATCACTACTGCTTTGTAGTGCTTAGAATGGTTTGAACCTAAACAGCCGCGGCTGGTGTAGCAGAAACAAAGACAGGCTGTTCTCCACCCCTGTAGAGAAGCAAACAGTGTGTTCCATCCCCATGCGATTCCCAGTTCGAAGCATCAATCTTGCCGTGGTGGTTCTTGTTGTTGTAGGATTTTTTTCTAAAACTGAACTATTCTTTTTGGAGACAGTTTAGTTGAATATTTTCAACTATAACGTAAGCTAAGTAGGTAATTTCACAAATACGATGACGTATAAGTATTTGTAATTTTGACTGGCTAATGCTATAATCCTGGCATATTCTCTCAAAGGAAGAAGCAAATATGCCTAGAAATAGTCCGTTTCCTATCGTATTGTCATCCGCTGAGGAGTCTGAACTTGTACGAATAGCACGAAAATATACGTCACCATATTATTATGTTGTTCGTGCAAAGATCATTCTAATGGCAGCCCAAGGGCTGGATAATAAGAGCATCGGAAAAAAACTGAGTCTGCCGCGCCAGATTGTAAGTAAATGGCGAAAGAGATTTTTCGAGCAGCGATTGGAGGGGCTGGAGGATCGTTTAAGACCCGGACGACCGTCCGGTTTTCCCCCCTGACGTGATTATTCAGGTAAAAGCGGTAGCCTGCGAACTTCCCAGTGAGAGAGGTATTCCACTTTCTCGATTCAGCACCCGTGAGATCGCCACGGAGGTTATTCAGAGGGGCATTGTCGCCGAAATTAGCGGTTCTACCATTTGGCGATGGCTTAACGAAGATGCCATCAAACCTTGGCAATATCGAAGTTGGATATTCCCTCGCGATCCACAATTCGAACAAAAAGCTGGTCGTGTGCTGGACTTATATCAAGGAATCTGGTGTGGAATCCCACTGGGATTTGACGAATATGTGATCTCAGCCGATGAAAAGACCAGCATTCAGGCCAGAGTTCGAAAACATGCCACCTTTCCTGCGATGAGGGGAAAGTGCATGCGTGTGGAGCATGAATACAGTCGAGCAGCAATTCTGATTATGGCCAAATCAGCGAGGGGTATTCTGTCTACTAAATTATACATCTAGACAACGAGTCCTCCAGGGTCCATACTGTTCTCAACGGACCATGGAGGGAGGGGACGTATTCCGGAAACTGCTGAGCTTCCTCAGCAGGGGGTGGTGGATCGCTTTCGTTCTTTTGGCAACACGCTGCTGGTGGCCTTGGACGGCACCGGCTACTTTCGTTCCGAATCGATTCACTGCTCTCAGTGCAATGTGGCGCACCACGCCGATGGACGGGTGGTGTATACCCACAGTGCGCTGATGGCGGCGGTAGTCAAACCCGGCTGTCCCCAGATCCTGGTCCTGGAGCCGGAGTTCATCACACCGCAAGATGGACATCAGAAGCAGGACTGTGAGTCGGTAGCGGCCAAGCGTTGGCTGGAGGAGGTGGCAGCAGAGCTCAGCCCGTTGGGGCTGACGGTATTGGGCGATGACCTGTATGCCTGTACGCCCATGATTGGGCGGGTGTTGGATCGGGAGCTGGACTACATTTTTGTCGCTAAAGAAAGCTCCCACAAATAATTATATGAAGAGATCCACTCCCTGGAGCAATTGGGGGGTGTTCAGATTCTCAGGGGCACACGGGGGGCTGGGGAAAAACGCCGTCACCTCACCTACCGGTTCCTCAACGAGGTCCCCTTAACCGCCGAGGCCTCCCCAGTGCAGGTAAATTGGGTCGAGTTGCTCATGAGGGATGAGGCCGGCAATGTCACCTTGCGTGCTGCTTTCGTGACAAACCATCTCATCACCATGGAAAACGTGGAAGCGTTGGTGGAGGCTGGACGGTGTCGGTGGAAGATCGAGAACGAAGACTTCAATACCTTGAAAACCAAAGGCCATCACTTCGAGCACAACTTCGGGCATGGAAAGCAGTACCTGGCCCAGGCGCTGCTAAGCCTCAATATCCTGGCATTTCTCTTTCACACGGTACTGGAGATTTTGGATAAACGGTGTGCCACCCTACGTCAGATGCTGCCTCGCCGGGATACCTTCTTCCAGCATATCGCAGCGCTGACCCAGTACCTTCCTTTCGCCGACTGGCAAAGCTTGCTGGAGTTCATGCTTCGCGGCCTTCGGGATGGTCCTGGACCTCCTCCTCAGAAGTTTCCAATAAAGCTTTAATCCTCTAGGGCTGTTCTCACCTATAGGTGAGGGGACCACCCCGTCGGCGGCTCTCTTTGAATCGCCGGAAACCGCGAAAATCAACCACCATGTCTACCTGATATGCTACGGCTCCGAGCTCAACCCAACTGTCGCCATCCCAACTACGTCCAGCGATATCAGGCAATTCTCATGCCATCTCAGCGCTCCTGTCCAAATTGAGAATTGCTGGCCTTCGCGCGCCGCCATTGACAAGCAGGCCATATTCTATATAATGTAAACGCGTTCTGTTGGCTTTTTCCCGCGAAGAGGTATAGGAGGCTATCAAATTGAAGAGTTCGTCGCGGTATCGGGTGATTCTTTCAGGTATCATAGGGCTGGT
>CAZKCQ010000317.1:0-3377 GCA_964551205.1 uncultured Spirochaetaceae bacterium | reverse complement strand
ATATCCATGGAAACCGTTGTGTACATGGGAACGACCCGGTAGTCGCCCCGGAACTCGATGAGAGCTTTCCAATAAATCGCCGAGTCGTCGGAGATCATGTCTGTCGGCCAGTAGTCGATATCCACCAGCGCCTTGAAGCTCATGCTGTGACTTGAGAAGGTGACCAGCTTTTCCGGATTGGTTGCCTCCACCAGCTGAAAGAAGGAGGAGCCGATATCCAGTACCCTGGCGAATCCTGGAGCCTGCCACAAGTTATTTTGATACAGCGGGATGGGCTGGTAGCTGGCTCGGGTGCGCTTGGGATTGACCAGGAAATGATAGGTCAGGCAGCTGAAATAGCCGGGATTGACCACCGTATCCACATCAAAGCAGGAGATCACGACGTTTTCAAGGGGAACGGCCCTCTCTTCGAAATAGGCGGCGGCCTTTCTCGCGGCGAAGGAGGCGTTTGCTCCTTTCACCCTTGCTTCCCCGGGGAGCCCCGACGGGTGGATGACGACCAGCAGATCCAGAAACGAGCCGGCGTAATACTCTCTCATTGCCTCTGCGTCTATCTTGGTCTGGGCGGGGGCGCGTTCCTCGATCGCCAGGATGATCAACATCCGCCTGTTCGGGAAGTCACATTCGGCGATGCTTTCCAGACTCGGCTGGAAAATCTCCGCCGTTTCCCTGGCGATCGGAAAAATCACCAGGTGGTAGATTTCCGTCCACGAAGTGGGTAGCTTGCCGGTGCCCACGAGGATTTCCAGCTCGCGGCGATGGGTTCTGGTGGAGAGCCGCTCTCGCCATGATTCGCCGCCGGGTGCGTGTCGCAGTTCGGCGAGATAGGCTTCGGGATCCTCCAGGTGCCGGATCCGTTCCGTCCAATCGGTGCTCTTTTCCGCCTTCAGGTGCAGGTAGGAGAGAATGAGAAAGATGTTCGTGTACAGCATCCTGAGGAGCCAGGACAGCACGAAAGCCACGATGACCAGCGCGGCCAGCACGGGATCGACCATCGTCAGAACCAGCATCCCCAGAATCAGGCTGAAGCTGAGTAAGGCCGGCAGGATCTCAAAGAAGCGGCTCAACCGTTTTGCCCTAAGGTGCAGGGCATTTCTCGAATAGCTGAAATCTTCAATCATGGCGGCAGCCTCTTTCTGAGATCAAGCAGCATTTGGTCGACAAACTGGGTCTTTTCGAAGATCTGCAGGCTCGACAGCCTGCCGGTACGGCCGTTGATGTAGTACAACCGACCCGCGTGATCGGAATAGTAGATCGAGGTGTCGGGGTGGACATTCGTCACCGGAAACACCCGCCTCTGCCCCTCCCGCTCCGGACCGAGCAGAACAACACTCTCGCCGTCCCGGTACAGTATATGTGTTCCTTCCAGAACGAAGAAGGCCTGTTGTACTTTGACCCCGGATACGGGAATCCATTGCAGTTGCGGAGCCGCAGTTGTGTTCTGGTCGGAAATCGCGGCGGGATCGAGTCGCAGCACGGCGAGTCTTTGATCCTGCCACAACACCAGCTGAGACGGATCCGGGTCATCCCGGTATCCCGTGATCCGCTCCAGGGCCACGGTTCCCCCTTTCCCGGCCGTGATGAGCTCGCCGTTCTGACCCCGAAAGATCAACACGCCGTTATCGTTGGGCGTGATCCTTATAAATCCTGAGGCGGGGAGCAGAGAGTTAATCGACTTGTATTCATCCAGGGACCGCACGTTCTTGGCATCGAAGTCCAAGCTGATCAGGCTCCCTTCCAGGGTCAGGAAGTACAGCGTGCCGTTGTGGATACCGAAGCCACGAAGCCGGTAGGGAAAGCGGGGATAGGTCCTGCCGCTCGGCACGTTTATCCTGGCAACGAAACCTTCACGGTAGTAGAACAGATCCGTGGCATTCTCTGCAGCCCAATGGAGACCGTCGATTCCCGCGGGTATCAAAGTGCTGAGATCCTTGATGGTAACGCTCCCGGATTTGATCGTCACCAGCAGTCGCAGACCACTGGATTCTCTTTGCGCTTCCACCAACAGAACCGAGCCGTTCGCCAGGGGAATCAAGGAAGCGATTCTTGCCTCGGCGAAGGGGGATTTTAAATCTACCAACGGGAGGACCTTCTGCCGCTCCAGCTCACAGAGAAAAAGATCGATGAGCCGCGGGCCTTGCTGCAACAACAGGTTGGGATATTCGGACATGGGGAGGATGTCTTGGAATGCCGCCGGATGCAGCTCCTCCAGCCGCCACTGTTGAGGTAGAAGCAAAACATCCCGCAGAACGGAAGTTTTACCTTCTTCGATTGTGACCTTGTGAATCCAGGGGATGTAGTCCCGCAGGGACAGTGTAAGTTCGTGTGGCCCCGGTGGCAGGTCCAGCACGGAAGTCGGGGTTAGTTTGGAGTACTCCTTGGCGTCTACGAACACTCGTGCGCCGGGAGGAAAACTGGCTATGTAAAGATCGCCGGTCGCCTGTATGAGCCGTTTTCCGCTCAGCCGCAGGTTATATCCCAGTACATGAAGTATGATCAGAGGACAGAGCACGATGTAAACGAGGAGGAAAAAGTAGAACAGAAACCTGCGCAGTTTCGGAAGCGATATCATGGCCCATTCCGTGGTTCGACACGGTAGTATTGCATTATAGCTTCCGAGGGCCGGTAGGTGAAGCGAATGCCGCCGTCCGTGTCTACCGCCGGGACCTCCGTGCCGGTACCGTTCAACACCCGTGCCGCGCCACCGCCTTGGCCGCTGAACCCATCCAGGTATACTTCGGTGCTCCGGTTTGCCCAAACCAGAATGTCGCCGTTCGCCTGCCTGAGCAGGTCCGCAGTCGTGGCCTGATCCAGGGACACCGTCGTCGTATCGCTGCGAATACAGATGCCCCGATCTCCCCCGTACAGGGAAGCGCTCTGCAGCGCCCCCGCACGAACTTTGAGGATGGAAACGCTGTGCCCGCCGACCGATGCACTGAGGGAACGCCACTGGCTGGCGGAAATGGCATCGCGATAGTGAACCTCCGTCGAAGCAGCCTCAGTGTTGCGGTTGAGGAGGAAAAGATAGCTCACCGCGAGTTGGCGATTGATGATCGGAACGACTTCGACCTTAGGCTCATCGCTGTACGCGTAGCGCGCCGGAATTCTCTCCCTCTGAGCGAGCCACAGGTAAAGCTCGGCATCGCTGCAGTAGGTCCCGATATAGATTACCTTGCCGAGCCCTACGTTTTTTTCCACGGCAGCGATATCGCCGTCACTGTTTGTGGCCAGTATCCGGCAGGCCATGCCGTTGAGCTTCAGCTGATGAGCAAGCCGGGATCCTCTGAATCTCCGACCGTCCTCCTCCATCCGAAACTCCCGTGTTTTTTCGAGTTTTCGGGTTTCTACAACTGTCAGCTCGGGAAGCAGCGCCTCCT
>CAZKCQ010000316.1:0-3399 GCA_964551205.1 uncultured Spirochaetaceae bacterium | reverse complement strand
GAGATTCGAAAACCAGGTAGGGGTTGATGCCGCTGGCTCCGTAGCCGACCAGGGTGGCGAAGTGATGCACCTCCCTGGCTTCCCCGGTCTCGATCACCAGGCCGCTCAGATGCCGCTTGCCCTTCCGGACCAGGTGGTGGTGAACACCGGATATGGCCAGGAGCGAGGGAATGGCCGCAGCTCGAGGGCCTACACCCCGGTCGCTCAGGATAACCAGGGAGTGCCCCTGGTCGATCCGTTCCTCCACCTGGCGGCAGACATCCTCCAGGGTCCGCTCCAGGGCACCCGCTCCCCCGCTGACGTCGAAGAGGATCGGGACGGTGCAGACCCGGAATTCCTTGATCGGGGAGCTTCGCAGCATCTCGATGTCGTCGTTGGTCAGGATCGGATGGGAGAGCTTGAGCTGATGGCAGTGCTCCGGTGTCTCATCCAGCAGGTTCCGTTCCTTGCCCACGAAGCTCATCAGGGACATCACCAGGTTCTCCCGGTAGGGATCGATGGGAGGATTGGTCACCTGGGCGAACAGCTGCTTGAAGTAGTTGAACAGCAGCTGGGGCCGATCGGACAGCACGGCCGGGGGCGTGTCGTTGCCCATGGAGCCCACCGGTTCCTGAGAGTTGTCGACCATGGGCGCGATGATCCTCTGCAGCTCCTCCCGGGTATAACCGAAGGCTTTCTGGGCGCAGGCTACCCGATCTCTGTCCACGGCCAGGGGACGGGGGGCACCCAGGAGCCCCCGCAGCTGGATACGGTTGCGCTCCAGCCAGTGGCGGTAGGGCCGGCGTCGTGAGATTGCGGACTTGATCTCGTTGTCCTTGATCACCCGTCCCCTCTCGGTGTCCACCATGATCATCTTGCCGGGGGCAAGCCGGCCTTTCTCCAGCACATCCTCAGGGGGGATCTCCAGAACCCCCACCTCCGAGGCCAGGATGGCTTTGCCGCTCTTGGTGATCACGTAGCGGGCCGGTCGCAGTCCGTTGCGGTCCAGGATCGCCCCGACCCGCGGACCGTCGCAGAAGCTGATCGCCGCCGGGCCGTCCCAGGGCTCCATGATGGCCGCGTGGTACTCGTAGAAGGCTCGCTTGTCCTGGGAGATGTGATAGCGGGTGCCGAAGGCCTCGGGGATCATCATGATCATCCCGTGCTCGATGGAACGCCCCCCCTGGGTCAGCAACTCCAGCACGTTGTCGAAGATGGCGGAGTCGCTCAAGGTGGAGTTGACGATCGGTTTGAGCTTGGCCAGCTCTTCGCCGAACAGATCGCAGGACAGGCTGGATTCCCTGGCCCGCATGTTGTTCACGTTCCGCCTGAGGGTGTTGATCTCCCCGTTGTGGGCCAGGTAGCGAAACGGCTGTGCCAGGTACCAGGAAGGAAAGGTATTGGTGCTGTAGCGCTGATGAAACACGGCTACAGCGCTGGTCAGATCCCGGTCCTTAAGATCGGGGTAGAAGCTCTCGAACTGGGTGGAGACGAACATCCCCTTGTAGACGATGGTCCTGCTGGACAGGGAGGGGATGTAGAACTGATCCGCATCCCAACCGGCTTCGATCGCCGCGTTTTCCAGGCATCTGCGCAGCACGTACAGTCGTCGCTCAAGCTCCTGCCCCTCGGCGGGCAGCTTGAGAAAAACCTGCCAGAAGGAGGGCATCTCCCTCCGGGCCTGTTCCCCCAGGCACTCGGGCTCGACCGGCACCTGCCGCCAGCCCAGTAGGGTGGCACCCTGCTCGCTGAGCACGGATTCGGTCAGCTTTCGCGCCCTTTCCGATTCAGCTTCCTGCAGGGGCAGAAACAGGAATCCCACCCCGTAGCCGCCCGCGGGGGGAAGGTTGAAGGTTGTTGTCCGGCTGAAGAAACGATGGGGGATCTGAAAGAGGATCCCCGCTCCGTCTCCGGTTTTCATATCCCCGCCGATGGCGCCGCGGTGTTCCAGGTTGCACAGGGCACGGATGGCCTCCCTGATGATCTTATGGGATTTTCTGCCGTTGATCTGGGCGATGAATCCTACACCGCAGGCGTCGTGCTGGTTGCGGGGATCGTAGAGGGATGCGCTGTCTTGGGGGGCGGCGGCCCTGGCCTTGCTGTTCCGCACGTGCTGGATCGTCCTTTTATGCATAAATTATTCTGTTAGTGTATATATATACATAGCAAAAATAATGTCAACCCATGTGTTGCGGGTGTTGCGAGGTCAGGCCTCTACCTCCGCGCCGTAATCGATTCCCGGTACGCCGAACCCGTGGTAGCGCAGATACTCGTCCCTGAATCCGTCTATATCGCTGAGACGCTCCACGTTTTCGGTTGTCACCTGCTGCCAGCGTCTTCGTACCTCCTCCTGCACCTCCGGGAGCATCTCCCGGTCATCCAGCCGGATGCGTCCCTCCCCGTCGGCAGGGAGGGGATCAGTGCTGTACAGGTAGTCCCGGAACAGGCGGTCGATCTGCTGGATACAGGCTTCGTGGAGACCCCTGTCCTTCATCACCCTGTAGAGGATGGCGATATACAGAGGAACCGCCGGGATCACCGCGCTGGCCCGGGTGACCAATGCCTTGTTCACCGAAATCAGAGCACGCCCACTCTTTTGGGCGAGCCGCCGGTTCAGGGCCTTGGCCGTCTGTTCCAGGTGTTTCTTGGCCTGCCCGATCGTCCCGTCCCGGTAGATCGGCGCGGTGAAGGACGGGCCGATGTAGGAGAAGGCCACCGTGGTGGTCCCTTGCGCCAGCAGTCCTTCGGCGTCCAGGGCATCGATCCACAAAGCCCAATCCTCCCCTCCCATGACCTTTACCGTGTCCTCGATCTCTCTTTGGGAGCTCGCGGGCTCGGCCCGGATTTCAGTAACTTCCCCGGTTTGGAAATTTACGGTCTTCTCCACGTAGGGCCGGCCGATCGGCTTGATGACAGAGGAGTGCAGCACGCCCGTTTCGGGGTCCATGCGTCTGGGTGAGGCGATGCTGTACACCACCAGGTCCACGCTTCCCAGCTTGTCCTTGATGAGATCGACGGTCTGTTCCTTGATCTCCCTGGAAAAGGCATCGCCGTTGACGCTCCAGGCGCCCAGCCGGTCCTGCTCCGCGGCCCGGCGGAAGGCGATGTCGTTGTACCAGCCCGCGCTTCCCGTTTTGGTATCCGTACCGGGCTTCTCATAGGCCACCCCCACCGTGTCCGCACCGCAACCGTAGGCGGCTAGGATGCGGGCGGCCAGACCGTAGCCGTTGGATGCCCCGACGACCAGCGTTTTTTGGCTGCCTTCCAGAGGCTCTTCGGCCCGGACGTAGTCGATCTGCTCCTGCACCCGGGCGCTGCAGCCCAGCGGATGAGCGGTCAAACAGACGTTGCGGAGAATTTTCGGTTCGATGATCATACTCAAGATTAGGAATTCCGATCGAAAAGGTCAAGTTAGAGTGG
>CAZKCQ010000315.1:0-3411 GCA_964551205.1 uncultured Spirochaetaceae bacterium | reverse complement strand
TATCCTTTTCCCTCGGCTATCCGGACGGGGAGGATGAGATGGAGATCCTCTCCCGCTTTCAGGACAAAGACCCCCTGCAGGAATTGCAGCCGGTTTCCACACCGGAGACGGTGTCGGGGATCCGGGGAAGCATCCGCCGTATCCACGTCGCCGATGGGGTGAAACGATTCATCGCCGCCATCGCCTCGGAAACGCGATCCAGCAGCCATCTCAAGCTCGGCATGAGCCCCCGGGCTTCCCAACACCTCATGCTGGCCGCCCAGGGCGAGGCATTTTTTCAGGCCCGGGATTTTGTGATTCCCGAAGATGTACTGGGCCTGGCTGCCGCGGTGCTGGCCCACCGCTTGATCCTCTCCGCGGAAGCGCGAATGGAGGGAATCGATCCCAGGCAGATCGTGACCCGGGTAATCGGGAGGGTGAAGATCCCCACTGGATTGAATGAACGTTAAATGGCCTATTACCCTCCGAACCGGCAGGATCGGAATGTACCTGCTCGCTCTGTTCGTGGTAAATCTGGCGGGCAGTTACGTGGCGCCGTTTTTTCTCTACCTCTTCTTCGTCCTGCTGATCCTACCGTTCCTATCGCTGTCGTACCTCCTGCTGACCTTCCTGCGCCTGAAGTACTACCAGGATTTCAGCAGCGAACACCCGATGAAGGGCGAATCCGTGGTCTATCGCCTGATCCTGGCCAATGAAAATTTTCTGCCGCTGCATCACCTGGCTGTGGGTTTCAAGACGATCCATCCATTCATGGAGACGGACCTGCCCCGATTCACAACCTATCTCAGGGCCGAGGACCGGCTGGAGAAGGTGTATGAGATCAACTGTCCTTTTCGCGGAATTTACACGGTAGGCCTGGAATCCCTGGCCGCCGAGGACCCGTTGCATCTTCTCGTGCTCCGCCGTCAGGTCTGGTTCCGAACCTTCTACGTCTATCCCAGGGTGCTCCCCCTGCGGCGATTTTCCACCGGCATGGAGCGCAGCGAGCGCCTCTCCCAGGGCGCCTCCACCGGGGCGGTTCCCGACTTCGCCCTGTTCAGCCAACTTCGAACCTACCGCTACGGTGAATCCCTTCACCATCTGGCCTGGAAGAAATTCGCCTCCACCGGCACGCCCTATCTCAAGGTCTACGATACCTCGGCAGAACCGGGAGTGACCATCTACTTCGACCTGAGACCGACCCAAGCCACCGGGTTGAAGGCATTGGAGACCGAGGACGTGTCGGTAGACATACTCGTCGCATTGGTAAAGTACTACCTGGACCGGGGAGTACCGGTAGCTGTCCGCGCCCCGGGACGGAGCGTGTACTCTTTTCAGGGAGCCGACCCGTCCCGCTTCCAGCGCTTCTATCTGTCTACCATGGAGCTGCTGTTCCAGCCGACGATTTCACCGGCTGCCTTCTACCAACTGGACAAACGGGGATACGAGAGCACCTCCGCAATCATCATCTCCCACCTGTTCGACCCGGAGACCTTTTCCACGGTGGAGGAATCCCTGGCTGCAGAAACCCCCCTGGCCCTCATTCTGAACCGCAGCGGATACGCACAGGCGGAACGGAAGGCTATTGTTCCCTATTTGTATTCCCTCAGCGAACGGGGTGCCAACATCCGCTTTGTCGACGGTCCCGAAGATATCGTGGAAAACCTGGAACGAGGGGTTCTGAAGTTGTGAGCGATAGGCTTCCCCGGTGGGCCAGGATCATTCTCGCCGCCATTGCCGCTTTGCTCCTTCCCGCAATCCTCAAAATTCTGCTTCGGGCCGAGCTGTCCTGGCCCCTGCTGCTGGCTCTCGCGCTGGGGAAAATCGCCCTGTTTGCAGTGTCGATGTATACACGCGGGGTTTACGCCCGGGTCTTCCGCCGCCTCTCGACGGTGTACACCGTGGCTTTCGCCGCCGTTACGCTCACAGGGATCCTGATCAGTCCCTACTCAGCCTACGGCATCTGGTTTGAAGCTGTCCAGGATGGAAAGCCGCACGGGTTGGTATCCAACGTGATGGTTCTACTGGCCGCTGTATTTTCCTCCGCTCTGGCCCAGCGCTTTCTGGTTTCGGAATTCCTCCTACCCCTCTACGGGCAACTGTTGATTGCAGCGGGACTGCTGGCCCTCATCTATCAGAACCGCCTGTTCTACATTCTGCTCCTCTGTCTGCTCGCCCTCGGTTCGACGGTTGTCTCCCTGCGCTTCGTGCAGCGGGGCAATCGCCTGCGTAATCTGGCGACCTTTCTCCTGCTGTTCCTGAGCCTGTTGGCCCTGTGCCGGCTTCCCCTGCTCCTGGTGGCCGAGCCCAGGGGAAGCCGCATCGTGGACGACCGGCTGCACCCGGGTTTGCGCAAGACCGTGGTCGCCCTGTTCCCCCGTTTTCCTCTCTTATACGGGATTCCAGGATTCGGTTACGGATTCGATACCGACAGGTTGGGGGGGACGCCGATCCTCTCCGAAGCGCCCATATTCGAGATCCAGGGACGGCCGGGCCAGCGTTTGTACATGCGCACCGGCGCTTACTCCACCTACGACGGCCAGTCCTGGAGCAAGCGCACAAAGTCCGAAGGTATTTCGAGCCGCTCCGAAGACCTGGAATCCGACGACCTTTCGCGGATCCTGGCCCTCAACCCGGGGGAGGTTCCCCCTTCGTCACTGCGAGTCACGATCCTTACAGAGTACTACGCCCTCATCCCCTTCACCCTGAACACACGCGCTATCTATTTAGCCCCGGAGCAGATCGAAGGGATTTCGGGAACCTTCGAGCAAGGCTATCGGCTGGCCGATCCCCTGCGATCGCAGCAGAGCATCTATCTGCGCTACGGTCAGACCGAGAGGCAGAGCGGAGCTCCGGCCGAGACTTTGTCCGACGCGGAAACGATGCAGTATCTGCAGCTTCCGGGGGAACTCAGCCCCCAGCTCAGAGAGCTGGCAGCGAACCTGGCAGGCTCCACGGGAGACTCCCGCGGCACCTTGAGAAACATCGAGCGCTATCTGGCTCAAAATTACACCTACAACCTGGAAGCGGATCGGACCCCGATCGGCGCGGATTTCGTCGACACCTTTCTGTTTCAAAACAAAGAGGGCTACTGCGTGCATTTCGCCTCCTCCTTTACCGTGCTGGCTCGGCTGAACGGAATCCCCGCGCGCTATGCCACGGGCTATCTGGCGACCCTACCGGACGGATCCTATCCGTTCGGCATGATGCTTGAACCGGGCCGGGGCATCGTAACGGGGTTGTCTGCCCACGCCTGGCCGGAGGTATGGCTGGAGGATAGGGGCTGGACCGCCTGGGAGGCAACGACCGCAGTCAACCCGTCGTACTACGAAGAAATCGGTGAGGATTGGCTGTACGAATATGGTCGGGAGGTAAATAGGCTGACCAACCGCCAGCTGCGGTCAATCCTGGGGCGGGAACCCGCGTCCCATC
>CAZKCQ010000314.1:0-3445 GCA_964551205.1 uncultured Spirochaetaceae bacterium | reverse complement strand
TTTCGTAAACGGGATCCACGATTTGCCGAGCAACAGGAGCACAAGAAAAAGACCACCGACCGCAAGGGAACCTCTCGGGCCCGGAAGTATTTCAGTGCGGATGAGTTTCACTTTGATGAGTCTACCGGAATACTGATCTGTCCTGCCGGTAAGCCCATGAAATCCAGTTGTCCGAATTGGCGAGACAAAAACAAAGGCTACACCGGAAAGACCTACAAGGGATTCGAGCAAACCTGCAGCGGGTGCGAGCTCAGAAGTCGATGCGTTCGTAAATCCGGAACCAAGGTACGTCAGGTGACGAAAATCATGAAAGGAGTCAGGCATCAGGAAAAAAGTGCTACCCAAAAGATGATCGAACGATTCGATTCTCAGCGCGACAGGTTTTACTACAGTCGAAGAATGGGAACCGCGGAGCCCGTGTTTGCGAATATCCGACACACCCTGGGAATGGATCGATTCACCCTACGGAGTCGGACAAAGGTGGATATCCAGTGGAAGTTGTTTTGCATCGTGCACAATATTGGAAAGATCACGAGGTTTGCACTGACATAGGAAAAGCGGAATAGGGGTCCGACAGTTCTCGACACAATTGGAGATTAAAAACAAAAAGCTGAGAATAAGGGCACAATCTAGAAAGGGTTTTTCTACAGCTTCAACAACAAGCTCACGAGCGCCCTCGCAGCGACCGAAGGGAGCGAGAAGGCGTCTCCGTGCAGCGCCATGTTATGCCAAATTATTTGATTCTGCTTTTATAGTGCATTATTCTCCATAAAACTAAAGTGGTTCTCTCTGTTAAATATTATATGGTCCAAAACCTTAATTCCCAATACCTCCCCAGCTGCTTTTATTTTTATTGTGATTTCGCTGTCTTCTTTACTGGGTATTAAATCTCCGACCGGATGGTTGTGAGCGATAATGACCGCAGAGGCACGTTCCGCGATGACGTCTGCAAAGAGCTCACGGGGATGCACGTGAGTTCTGTTGATCAGACCGATGGTAATAACCTGGACATTTATCACCTCATTTGCCCCGTTTATTGAAACACAGATGAAGTGTTCCTGTTTCCGATCCGCATAATGCCGGATGAGGGGAAGCACATCTGCGGGAAACTTGATCTTTAAGTCTTCCGGTTTTATTCGTCTTCGGACAAACTCAAGAGCCGCAGCTATCAATGTGGCCTTGGCAGAACCGATACCATCAACTTTGAGGATGTCTTCAGGGCAAAGGTTGACACCTTTTTGGTCAATGATTTTAATGAGTCTTCTGGAAATTGAAAACACATCATGTTTGTGGGTTCCCTTTCCCAATAGTATGGCTACAAGCTCATAATCGGCCAAGGCGCGCGCTCCCTTTTCAAGGAGTCTTTCACGGGGTCTGTCTTGCGGAGGCAAGTCAGTCAGCTTCTTCAACGAAATCAATCCTCTCTCGTGAAGTATTTCCGCAAAATTCCGGCCAGGTAGACCGGTACGTGTAATCGTCGACCTCGGCTTTCTATATTCCTCGCGCTAAGGACGATGCTTTTTCTTGGTTTGTAGCGTTCTTCATAGACTCGCAGGCTTTTGGACTGTGTAATGGTACCGGCCTTAACCTCAAGGGGAATAATCCCATCGGCTGTTTCAAGAAGAAATTCAACTTCCGCCGTTCGTCCGACCCAGCAATACAATGCCGGGACCCCTGAGGAACGCAACTCTCGAGCTACAAAATTTTCGGCTACATAGCCTTTATAAGTCTTGAAATCATAATTCAGAAAACGGGACGGATCGATATCACTGAAAGCGCCCAACAAGCCCACATCGAAGAAGTATTGTTTGAAGCGATTCGCCTGTGCAAAACCGGACAGCGGGGTTTCCGCCCTCTCGACCAGAGACGTGCGCAGTATCAAGCAGGCCTTCTCCAACCAACTGAGGGGAGAAGCCAACCTCTCATAGCCGCGTTTCCCAGGAACGGCGTCTTTAAACCGAAATTTAGGGGCGGAGCCATCCTGAGAGCGAGCCAACTGATGCGTCACGTTGCGCCATAGGCGCTCGATGTGTAGGGCATTGATTTTGCCCGAATGTTTGGCGATATCCGCCACGTATGTCTCCAAAAGATCATGCTGAACTCCTCGGACATCCTTCATCGCCTTGTACTGGTCTTCCATTTCGACCCGGTAGAGGGCGACAACTTCCGGCAAACCTCCGACGATGAGGTACCGTTTCCACAGGTCCCATAATCGATCATGGGCCGCTTGGGGAAGGGGATGGGAAAAAACATGGGAGCGAAGTAATTCCACCAGGCGCTGGTTACCGACGCCCTCAAGAAATTCCTCAAAACTCATGGGATACAGGTCCAGAAGGGTGACCTTTCCTACCGGAAACGATTCATCGGCCAGGTATACTCCTAAAAGCGAGCCTGCGGCGCATAGCGCCAGCTCAGGCATTTGTTCGTAGAAGTACTTAAGTGAGGTTAACGCTCTCGGGCAGTGCTGAATTTCATCGAATATGACCAGCTCGGACTGCTTATCGATCGATGTATCGAGGTAGAACTGTAGTTCCTCAAGAATGCGGGCCGGATCGAGGTCCCTTTCGAAAAGCGTTCTGACCCGTTCATCCTGCTCAAAGTTGACATAGTGGCAATGTGGAAAGGATGTTTTCCCGAAATCCAATAGGCTGTAGGTTTTACCCACCTGACGGGCACCCCTAAGTATCAAGGGCTTTCGGTTGCTGCTGTTCTTCCATTGCAACAATGCTTGGGTAATACGACGCTTCATAGGAATAAATTACCCATAAATGATATTTTCTGCTAGGACTTTCTATAATATTTTGCAACTTTCTGCAAGGACTTATTCTCGAACAAAATGCCTCGCCTTGCAGCCTCATTTTGTCCTTGCAGTGTCCTTGCTTCTTTTCTTCTTCAGTTCCGTCTTCAACCGCATCTTTTCTTCTTTGATATGCTCAAGCAATTTCTCCGCCGGCTCGTCATCCGGATCCTGCGGTACCAACTCCCCCCGGAAGGCTTTAGCCAGCACCGACTGTCCCAGTCGGTCGATCTTGTTTTTAGCACTCTTATAATGGGCTTCCAATTTATCAGCAAAGGCGAAAAGCCTATCAACCTGACGGATTATTTCCCGCTGTTCTTCGAGTGGAGGTAATTTTAGTGTTACATCCTTGACATTCTGTAAATTCAATCCTGGTTTACCTGCTCCGTATGCCGCTATTTTTAATTGTTTCCTTCCGCCGTTTGGAGAAATTAGCCAAATATATAAATACGACGCAAAATCCTTATTTCTAAGCCTTACAAGACCTATATGTTGATTAACATATGCAATACCTATATTTTCCTTCACTAAAGCGGTTTTTGTAACATTTGTGAGTCTGATACTCTGATCTGGCCCCAGATGATCTTGTAAATTGGCCCCACCTTGATACACTGAGCCTCGCTGGAAACAGACAAAATAACCAGTGGA
>CAZKCQ010000313.1:0-3445 GCA_964551205.1 uncultured Spirochaetaceae bacterium | reverse complement strand
CATCATGAACGGCAGCAAGAGCATGTTCCTCAAGGCTCTGGAGATCGGGAGGTAATTGATGGATCTACTGTCACCTCTGTCGGTTCAGGGACACCTCATCGAGCTTCAGCGAAGTGATCCCCGCCACCTTCCCGGTTCGGTGGCGGCGGGGATGAGCGGTGGGGCAGCGGGACCCGCTGCAGCATCGAGCCCCGAATCCGGCTTCGGGAAGTTGTTCTTCGACGCCCTGAACAACGTCAATGATCTCCAGAACACGACCATGGATCTGACCGAGGCGATGCTCACCGATCCGGATTCGGTGGATATCCACGATGTGACCGTGGCCATTGCCGAGGCCAACCTGGCCCTTTCGATGACCAAGGCGATCATGGACAGGGCGATCCGGGCCTATCAGGAGGTCATCAACACGCGCTGAGGCGCGTAGATAAGCCTCTGGCCTATGGTTTGACGCCGGTCTTTGGGATCGTCCCGCCGGTCTGGTAGTAAGCAATCCAGGCGATTGCAAAGCGGAAGTTTCAGTTCCTTGGGAGGGGAGAATGAACGAGTGGCTAAGACAGCTAATCAATCAGATAAAGACTCTTTGGAGTAAGTGGAGCCTTACCCAGAAGATCATCCTGTTTTCCATCGTGGGTGTGGCGGTTCTGGCGGTCGTTCTGATCGCGGTGTTCAGTTCCGCTCCGACCATGGTAACCCTGATCGGCACCCCGATCACGGATGAGAACAACCTGGCCCGCATCGTTACGGTCCTGGATGAGGAGGGGGTGACCTACAAGGTAAGCCCCGAGAACATGATCTACGTGGAGGATGAGACCACGGCTCGCCGGATGCGGGCAATCCTGATCCGGGAGGATCTGATCCCTCCAAGGACGGATCCCTGGGCCATCTTCGATGTGGAACGCTGGACCCTGACCGACTTCGAACGGGACGTCAACCTGCAGCGCGCCCTCACCAAGAACCTGGAGCAGCACATCCTGGCACTAGATGACGTGGACGCGGCCAGCGTAACCCTGGTGGTGCCCAAGAGCGAGCTTTTCCAGGAGGACCAGAATCCGGTCAGCGCTTCGGTGATCATCACGCCGAAACCGGGTTCCGACATCACCGAAAACCGCAAGAAGATCGAGGGGATCGTGCGGATCATCAAGTTTGCCGTGGCCGGTCTTAAGGATGAAAACATAGTAATCACAGATCAAAACGGTCTGCAGCTGAACGATTTCACGGGCCTGGAGGATGTGGACAGGATCGAGATCGCCCGTCGGGAGCTTCGTACCAAGAAAGAGCTGGAGCAGCAGTACAAGACGGAAATACTGGCCGCCCTGCGAACGATCTTTAGTTTCGACAGGGTGGAGATCGTGAAACTGGATATAGCTCTGGACATGAGCAAGCAGACCGTGAACACGGAGGAGCATTTTCCCGTCACTATGAAGGAGGACAACCCCCGCACGCCCTACAACGAAAGCGAGGTGGTTCCCTCCATAACCCTGTCCAAAGAGATAACGGAGGAGCATTTCGAGGGCACTGGATTCAATCCGGAGGGCCCGCCGGGTCAGGAGGGGCAGACCCCTCCGGCCTACAAGGATCTGTCGAACCTGGTGGGCAAGTACGACCAATCCTCACTGATTCAAAACGAAGTGGTGAACAAGAAGAGCACCTATGAGGAGAGGAGCCCGTGGAGCATAGAGAGGATCACCACGGGCGTTGCTATTGATGGAGTATGGCGCAGGGTATACAATGTAGATGGTCAGGTGGAGGTGAATCCCGACGGCAGCATCATGCGGGAGTACACTCCGGTGGGCGAGGAGGATCTGCGCAAAGCCGAGGCCCTGATCAAGGATGCGGTGGGTTACGATCGGGATCGGGGTGACTCGGTCACCGTCGAGCATATTTCCTTCGACAGGACTGGCCAATTCGCGACCGAGGATGAGGAGTTGCGCCGTCAGCGTCAGCTGCGCACTACGATCATCTCGGTCGTCATAGGCCTGGGGGCGATTATTTTCGCTGCCATCCTCTACCGGCTGATCGCCAAGGAGCTGGAGCGCAGACGACGGCTGCGGGAAGAGGAGCTGGCGAGGCAGCATCAGGCTATGCGTGAGGCGGCCCTGCGCAGAGCCGAGGAGGAGGGCGCCGAGGTCGAACTATCCGTCGAAGAACGGGCGAGGATGGAGATGCAGGAGAACGCCATCAATATGGCTCGGGAGCATCCCGAAGACGTGGCTCAGCTGATCCGTACCTGGCTGTTGGAGGAGTAGGAGATGGCAAAGAGGGAAGCAAGCGCAACGGCCCAGGCGCCGCCGCCGGCGAAGAAACTCAGAAGCCACGGCGGACCGAAAAAAGCGCTTACCGGGCGCCAGAAGGCCGCCATATTCATCATAACCCTGGGACATGAGATCGCCTCGGATATCTTCAAGCATCTGCGGGATGATGAGATCGAACAGCTGACCTTCGAAATCGCCCGTAACGAATCCATAGATTCGGCGGACCGGGATCAGGTGCTGATGGAGTTCCAGGAGCTGATGATGGCTCAGGACTTCATCTCCACAGGCGGCATCGAGTACGCCCGGGAGCTGCTAGAAAAATCAGTAGGCAGTCAGAAGGCCGTAGACATCATCAACCGCCTGACCAGCTCCCTGCAGGTGCGTCCCTTCGACTTCATCCGCAGAACGGATCCGGCTCACCTGCTCAACTTCATCCAGCAGGAGCATCCCCAGACCATCGCGTTGATCCTGGCCTACCTGGAGCCCAACAAGGCATCGGTGATCCTGGGGGCACTGCCCAGCGAGGTGCAGTCCGACGTGGCCAAGAGGATCGCCACCATGGACAGGACCTCCCCGGAAATCCTGCGGGAGGTCGAACGGGTCCTGGAGAAAAAGCTGTCCACCCTGTCTTCGGAGGACTACACAGCCGCCGGCGGAGTGGAGAGCATCGTGGAAATCCTCAACCTGGTGGACCGCTCTACCGAGAAGGGGATTATTGAGCGGCTGGAGGAGGATGATCCGGAGCTGGCCGAAGACATCAAGAAGCGGATGTTCGTGTTCGAGGATATCGTGCTTCTGGACGACCGGGCTATACAGAAGGTGCTGCGGGAAGTGGACACCACCGAATTGGCCAAGGCGCTGAAGGCGGTGGACTCGGAGGTTCAGGACAAGATTTTCCGCAACATGAGCAAGCGGGCCGCCACCCTGTTGAAAGAGGACATGGACTACATGGGACCGATCCGTCTGAAGGATGTGGAGGAATCCCAGCAGCGGATCGTCTCCATCATCCGCAAGCTCGAGGAGCAGGGAGAAATCGTGGTCGCCCGGGCTGGCGAGGACGAACTGGTGGTTTGAGACATGGATGTCGAAATGCCGGCGCAGCCAAGGATGGCTAATCGGCGCCGGAGCTGAGGAAATATGGCAAAGAACGTTTTCAGGGCGGATGAGATTCTCTATCAGTCCCGCAAGGTATT
>CAZKCQ010000312.1:0-3445 GCA_964551205.1 uncultured Spirochaetaceae bacterium | reverse complement strand
CGCTTTTTCTCACGATGTTGGGGAAATGGGGAATAAAGCGGCTGAATCAGATGATTTACCATGAAACTGAAGTACCGTCCGAGGTGCTGGAGTTCGGAATGACGGTGATGCAGAATTTTATTCCAAACACAAAGGAGCCCCTTTCTCTTTTCAGCGACGAAGAGATACTGAATCTTAATTTGCCTGTACTTTTTTTCGGAGGAACAAAAGATGCCCTCATCGACAGCGAAAAGACAGGCAAACGGTTGAAAACGCTCTTGCCCCATGCCGAGGTCAGCATTTTGGCGGATACGGGACATGCGATTTTGGGGAAATCGGAGGAGATACTGCGGTTCCTTGTCAAATGAGGTTTCCTGATTCGTAACATCCAGCTTTTTCAACACCGGGTTTTTGACGATCGACCTTTTGACACTTTAACACTTGACAGAATCCTATATCATATATAATATAGGAAACTATTCATGGATGCCCCCGCCGGTTCCGCAGCCAGCCGCTATTCTCTCAGCCAGCAGGTACGCAACCACATTCTCCATAAGCTGGGAACCGGTGAGCTCGCCCCCGGTGACAAGCTCGTCGAAGCCCGCATCGCCGACGAGCTCAATGTCAGCACCATCCCGGTTCGCGAGGCTATCCGGGAGCTGGCCGCGATGCGGGTCCTGGACTACCAGGTTCATCGAGGGGTACGCGTCCGGGAAGTCACGGTTTCGGAAACCGTAGATGCCCTGCGGGTCAAGGCGGTGCTCGAAGCCCTGGCCGCCCGGTTGGCGGGTGTCAGTCTGGACGGTGTGCTCGACGAATTGCGGCATTCGAGTGTCCAAATCCAGGAAGCGGCCCGGCGTCACGACTGGGTGGCGTACCAGGACCGGAACCAGGTCTTTCACCGTTTGATCGTGGAGGCCGCGGGAAACCAGATCCTCCTCAACCTCTGGGATACCCTGGCCTTCGATGTGCGTACGCGCTTCATCATGGACTTCCTACGCATGGTGGATCCCACCGACCTTGCGAGAGAGCATGAGGAGATACTCCAGGCAGTGGAAAGTGGCGACACCGAGCGGGTGGCGGAGCTTCTCTCCTCTCACGCCAATGGGCTTGTGGGGTACCTTCTGGAGCAGAAGGCGGCGGACAACGCCGGGTAGAGCGCCGGCGGCGGGATGACAGCCGTTCAGCTTGATCGGACCGGGATCGTTACCTGATCGGCACGGGTTCCGATTTTTCTGGAATCGAGAATAAAACGTTGAGAAAAAACGAGGAAAAGGATATGAGCAACGAACACTATCCCCATCTATTCAGCCCAATCCGCATCGGGAATTTCGAAGTGGCCAACCGGGTCTGTCACGTGCCCACCGATATTTCATCGGCAAACGCCGACGGTTCGGTGAACCAGAGGGTCATCACCTACCACGAGCAGGTCGCCAAGGGAGGCTGCGGCTTCATCATCTGCGGGGCTTCCGCCCCGGACAGGAACACCGGGCGGCCCACGGTAACCTGCATCGGCGTGGATGAGGACCCCCTGATCCCCGGCCTGGCCGAGCTGGCCGAGGCCATGCACCGCCACGGCGCAAAGACATCCCTGCAGATCCAGCATCCGGGCCGGCAGGCGGCCTGGCCGCGCAAGGATCTGATCTCCGCGACCGATCAGGTGGCGGACATCCCCGCCTCCGCCGGCCATGAGGTCGTGTACGCCGCCGCGGAAGCCAAGGGCAAGGGTATCCGGGCCATGACCGTGGAGGAGATCTACGATCTGATCGACAAGTTTGCCGAGGGCGCCTGGCGGCTGCAGCAGGCCGGATTCGATTCGGTGGAGCTGCACGGAGCCCACGGCTACCTGATCGCCCAGTTCATGAGCCCGTACGTGAACAAGCGCAACGACCGCTTCGGCGGCAGCTTCGCCAGCCGCATGCGCTTCCCCCTTGAGATCGTCCACGCCATCCAGTTCAAGTGCGGCCCGGATTTCCCCATCGGCATCCGCTACTCCGGCGAGGAGTGGATCGAGGGCGGCCGTTGGCTGGAGGAGAGCGCCAAGGCGGCCGAGCTGTTCGAGGAGCACGGAGTGGCCTTCCTGGATATCAGCGCCGGAATCTTCGAGATGCCCGGTCCCACCATGGATCCCATGTACTACCAGCAGGGCTGGAACACCTACACCGCGGAGGAGATCAAGAAACACGTAAAGATCCCCGTCATCACCAGCCATTCCCTGAGGGATCCCGATTACTGTGAGAAGATCCTGGCCGAGGGAAAGACCGACATGGTGGGACTTTCCCGCCAGATGGTCGCCGATCCCTTCTGGGCCAACAAAGCGGCGGCCGGCAAGAAGGAGGAGATCCGCAAGTGCATCTCCTGCCTGGTGGGCTGCTGGCAGGAATCCCTGATGATCAAGCGCCACATGCGCTGCGCCATCAACCCGGCGGTGGGGGATGAGCGGTTCATCAACTTCGGTCCGGCGGACAAGAAGCTGAACGTCGCGGTGGTAGGCGGCGGACCGGCCGGCCTGGAGGCCGCCCGTATCGCAACGCTTCGAGGACACAAGGTCACCGTGTTCGAGAAGTCCAACGAGATCGGCGGCGCCATCCTGTACTGCTGTACGGTCCACGGCAAGAACAAGATGAAGTGGTACGCGGACTGGCTGCGCCGCCAGATCGCCAACCTTGGTGTGGAGGTAAAGTATGAGACCGTACCCAAGGCGGCGGATCTTAAAAGTTACGACGCCGTTATGGTCTCCACGGGCAGCCGGGTGGTGCGGCCGGATATCCACGGCATCGACTCCGATCGGGTCTGCACCTTCCAGGACGTGCTGCGCTGCCAGATGAAGAACTGCGAGTACTGGCCCAAGGGCGGCAAGCCGGAACCGGTCAAAGTAGGTGAAACCGTCCTGATCTGGGGCGATTACTACGCAGCGGTGGACGCGGCCGAGAGGCTCGGCACTGCGGGCAAGAAGATCACCATCGTCACCAGGAACCGGGAGTTCGCCTCCTGGATGGAACCCTGTCACAAGGACATCATGGACAAGCGATTCAGAGGCGAGCAGGGTGAGGGGCTTTCCAGCAAGACCTTCGAACACCCGGTTACGATCGTGCCGGACTCCTCGGTGCTTTCGATCGGGAAGGACGGTGAGATCGTATTGATAGACGGAAAGTTCGAACGCTCGACGGTGAAGGTAGACAACCTGATCCTGGCGGACGTGGAGAGCAACGATGAACTGTACCAGGAATATCGCAAAGCCGGGCTGGTGGTGACAAAGATCGGGGATGCCAAGCAGGTGCGCAACCTGCGCGGAGCGGTCACCGACGGCGCCAATGTCGGACTGGCCTTGAATCAGGATCTGCGCCTCAACGCCAACGGTGCGATCATCGCTGATCTTCCCACCGACCCGAGCTGCAAGGTGTAGGAGATAAGGTGTTGACAACATCGAGTTGCCAGGACCATATTAAAATCAATTAGGAGGTGC
>CAZKCQ010000311.1:0-3448 GCA_964551205.1 uncultured Spirochaetaceae bacterium | reverse complement strand
AGCGACACCTGCCTTCTCTTGTATCGGCCTGGTGAGTTTTCCCCCTTCGAAGTTCTTTCGAGCTATGCGCTGGATGGGACGGTGCCGGAGGATCTTTCCCGGCTGCGCGTCTCAATCGTGCGCAAGGGGAATCTGAACACAAAGATCCCCCCCGAGAAGGCGAAGGTAGCGTTTCGGCTGACTCCGGGTGAGGATTTCATCCGGGCCTACTACCTCGACGATCCGGATTTGAGAGCGGAGTTCCGAAATTTATATCCGTTCCTGGATGCTTCTAACCCCACGCCGCCTTTCGATCCGGACAACCTCCTGTACGGTCCGCTGGCCGACGCCAAACCCGGATATCTGGACTATGAAATACTGGTAAGTGAGCTTACCCCGGTGAGCGCCTATCGGATCGGATCGGACATCGTGCCCGGATCCGTACAGATCCTGCGAAATGGAATTTCCGAAACCCGTTTCGATGTGGATTATGAGACAGGCGTCATTACCTTCTTGACCGAAATTGCTGAGGACGAGCGTCTGGTCCTGAGTTTCCGCCGACAATCCGCGTTGGCAAACAACGGGGACATCCTGTTTGCCTGGGGCAATACATTGACCTTCAGCGAAGCCTTGAATCTGCAACTGGCTACGGGAGTGCGCTGGAACTTGTTACCGGGATCCTACACAGACGAGGCATACACCCGTACCGGCAGCGTGGTCGCCTCCGCCGGGGTTGAAGGGACGCTCGGATCCCTGAGCTACCAGGCTTCGGTTGCGGGCGCTTATACGAATCCGGATACAACCGGGGTGATGCGCCTGCTCGGCATGGAGTCCACGGGGATCACCGTACCCCTTTCGGAAAACACCGCTTATGTTTCCTCTCCGCCGGACGGGGATGATCCGTCGACCTCCGCCCTAGATACGCTCACTCACGCTACCCGCGGCAAGCTGCTGTACAAGGACTACCGTTCCTATGGACTGCTCGGCACCTCCGTGCTGATGCCCTACACGGAGGTTCCGCCCGCCGATCAGATATTCGAGTACGACCAGAACGGTTCCAAGCCCGGACCGTATATCGCAGCCGGCAGCTCGGAAGGCATCGACTCGGGCCAGAGCCTGGTCCTGGATTTCGATCTGGCCGCCGACGAATGGGTGGGAATACAACTCCCGGTATCATACGGCGGTAGTGTCAGCGATCTTTCCCGCATGCAGGGTATTTCCCTCCTGTACCGTACCCTCGATATCGATGCTGGAAGCAGCTTCACCGTGTACCTGCAGCTCGGAGCCATCGGGGAGGATCTGGATGAGGACGGCGTGCTGGACGAGGAGCTTTCGCCGAGTGCCCGAGGTTTCGTGTTCGACGAGGGCAACTACGGTGTGGATTTGAGGATCGGCAGCGGTCCGAAGAACGAAGGCAACGACCGGCTGGACAGTGAGGACGTCAACGGCAACGGATTCCTCGACCCGGATGACGATCCGACGGACCCGGACATCATCACTTTGACCGCCGCGACCATCACGGACACGGTGGACTGGACATCCTTTACCCACACCTTTACCGCCGATCAGAAGCGAAAGATAGCCCGCACCCGCAGCCTGCGGTTGATCGTCAGGCGTACGGGGGGAAGCGATACCACGGGGCGCCTCCTGCTGGATGAGATCTCTCTGGCGGGAAGCCGCTTCTTCGCCGACTGGGTCGTCGATCCCGGCGGCGGCGCCGAGCTCAGCGCCCGGGAAATCGAGGAATGGGAGATGAAGGATCCTCCCTCCAAACCGCTGCAGGCGACCTTCGCTGAGGTCGAGGACATATTTCATCCCTACGAGGAGACCCAGAAGGTGGTGGAGATTTCCTGGAGCGGCGGGGGAGGGCAAACCTGGCGGACCAGGGGCTACACCGAGGCGCAGACCGAGGGGATCCGCTACCGCAGCATCGTCTACTACACCCACTTCCCTTCGGCAGATGGAACTCTGCTCAATTTTTCCCTGGCCGACGAAGAGGGGAACGCCATCCGCTGGAGCTATCCGCCCTTTGCAACCACGGAGTGGGAGAAGATCGTGGTTTCCCTGGATGAGGGAAAGATCTACCGCAACGGAACCGAGCTCACCGGTGCTGGTGTGGCTGTGATCGAGCCTGCCAACTACGGTTCGCTGGGTCTGTTCACAGTAGAGTTAACCAACGCCGGACCCGCTATCGGAACCCGCACCCTCTACCTCGACGAGCTTCATCTCACCGACCCGGCCGGCTCCCTGGGGGCCGGAGCGACCCTGGATCTGGAGTTGAATCTCCCGGGAGAGCTGGTCAGCTGGGGCGCGTACCCGCTGATCCACGACCTGAGCTTTCGGCAGAGGGCAGCCTACGCAAGCCGGGGTTTCTCGGCCCTCTACGGAACTCCGCTCGCTGCGCAGAGGTACAGCTCGGTGAGTGAATTGGAGCTGGGACTTTCCCTGGTGGATATGAATGTCGATTTCACGGTTACCGGCACGGACAACCTGGTCACCCTGGGCGGCGGCCACGGACTAACGGTTCCGAACATCCCCTCTCCGGTCGTGTTTACCGACTCCTTCAGCCTGCGTGAACGTGATACGGGGAAGGAACTTAACAGGAAAAACACGCTCGCTTTAAAAATCCCGCCGGTTGCACAGCTGGACCTGCAGAGCCAGGCCGGATCTTTGGAAGAGACCCTCAGCCAGAGCTGGGGCGCAGACCTGCGGATCACTCCAGCGCCCTTCAGCCTGCAGAACAGCCTGTCGATATCCGGGGCTGTCGATGAGTTTGTTCTCGGATCCGGCGGATACTTCTCCAATTGGATCGATGGATACGCTCTTCTATTCCCCTATCAAACGCTTTCGGGATGGAATAGTGACAAGTGGCCGTCTGCGGAAGAGTTGGAGCGCAAGGCGGACCTCAACCTCGATTGGAGCTTGAACACGCTACCGGCCGGTCTCCAGACTATCTGGCGGCACGGCTTCCACAGCTACGACTTCGTGGCTGCCGGTCGGATGCTGCAGAGCTCTGCGGATATGGAACTGAGTGTGCCCTTCCGGTGGCAGGACCAGGGTGTCTCCCTGTTTTCGATAACACCCGGCTATCGCCGCCATCTCGATGTGGTCGATTCAGAGACCGGAGCAGGTGACTACTCGGACGATTTTTCCCGTTCCTTTGAAACGATCTACGGTCAACAGTACCTATATGGCCAGTTCCCATTCGTAGAGTTGTACTCGCCGGATGCTGAGCAGCTGTTCCTCGACCTTTCCGATAAGCTCAACAAGGCCGATTACAACGCTGAAGCCTATCTGCGGCTTTCCAGACGATTCTCCTCGAGAATTCGGGATCTATTTCTACCTTCGTTTTTCGAGCTGAGTGTCAAGAAACAATTCGTCAAAGATGAAGACCTGACCGATCTGTACAACTCTTATTCGCTTACAGCTCAGAGTACGGCTCTAAACCTGTTCGGAGATTTCGGTGCCT
>CAZKCQ010000310.1:0-3492 GCA_964551205.1 uncultured Spirochaetaceae bacterium | reverse complement strand
GCTATTGACAGGGAGGAGAAGGAGTATATACTGGAAAGCGCCTTCTTCCTGCACGACCTGGATGAAATCCTGGAACGGGCTCTGGCCAATTACCCGCGACTGAGGGAAGAACAGAAGAGAGGTTTGCGGGAGATCCAGCAGTACGTGAACGGCATGATTCAGGATTTCCGGGTCAGGGATTTGAAGCGACAGAAATGACAGCAGAGCAAACAGGGAGGCTGTATGGGAGCGGAAGTAACGGTAACCAACGAAAATTTCAAGACTGAAGTACTGGATTCGGATATCCCAGTCCTGGCGGATTTCTGGGCAGAATGGTGCGTGCCCTGTAAGATGGTGGGGCCGATTCTCGAGCAGATGGCAGAGGACTACAAGGGTAAGCTAAAAATAGCCAAGATCAATGTCGACGAGGAAGGAGAGCTGGCTTCCAACTACAATATCGTAAGCATCCCCACGATACTTGTTTTCCACAACGGCAACGTGGCCAAACAACAGATCGGCGCGGTTCCTAAAAAGGCGCTGGAGGAGCTGGTCAAAGAGTACCTGTAGCAAACTCAAGAGCAAAGCCTGTTCGTTCGGCTGTAAACACCACGGTGCGGTCAACCGCTTCGATACGCAAATCGGTTTCTCCTTACTGCAAGCAACTATCCCCACCTCCGCTTTATAAATTCGACGCAAAATAAATTTGAAGCTACAGTTCGGATCTTCTTTACTGGAAGTAGATGAACTTATTTTTTCGTGCAACTGATCGTTTTATATTCTTTCGCGGCTTCTGATAGTCCACCAGGATAGAGTATAACTCCTTGGGGAGCAAGGAGGTATCAATTGGGACGTAGAATCCTTTTCCTCATTTCTGTTGTGTTGATCCTGCTTATTCCTTCGGTAGGCTCGTGTCTGGAGACGGTGGTCGGAGTAAAAGGAGGTGCCGGCCTTTTCAGCTATATCGGTGAGGATTACCAAGATTTTTTGGACACTAACAACTTGCAGTATGCGCCGAAATTGGGTTTTACGGCGGGCGCTTTTATTGCTTTGGAACTCACGGATTGTTTTGCTTTCCAACCGGAAATCCTGGTCATTGGAGCCGGCGACGCCTTTAGGGAAGACAATGCTTTTTATGAAACCTTTTTTGGGGATTCCTACCACGGGGATGTGATCAATATTGACGAAACTATCTATGCGGCGGTACCGGTTTTGTTAAAAATCCGCTTTTAGCGGATCAGCGTTTTTACCGGCCCGACCCTGATGTTAATGCTGGGAAACGGTAGATTGTGCCTTCGGGTAGATGATGATACGTTGCAGAACGATTTGGAAAGTGTGGATTGGGACTCGCAAAAGTATGTGGACGGTGTGTTCTCTTCTTTTGCGCTGGCGCTTACCGGTGGAACAGGGGTCGAGCTTCCCTTTAGAAGGAGGAGGGGTGTTTTTTCACTGGAAGCGAGGGGATATTACGTTTTTACGAACAAACTGGACCCGAGTCAGGGTTCTGTTTTCCAGGCCTATGGGATCATGATAATGGCAGGATACGGCCTGGATTCAAAAGCGCGTGAGCACAGGAGGAGCAAGATTCGCTGAAGCGCGTCTATTTTCTTAAACAAGGGGAGGAACTATGAAAAGGGTCTTATTTTTAGGCAGCATCATCGTTGTTGTAGCCGTGTTTTTATCGTGTGCCGGGATTCCTCAGCCGACGGAGGAGGGCAGCTCGCTGGTAATCGGGTCTTTGATCCTCGATTTTCCGGATGGATTTTATGACACGCCGCCTCGGAAATTCGACATGAACGTGCAGCTGTCTTTCCACAATACTACGAAAAATTCACGCTTCGATATCTACACGAACAGGGGGTACTTCTACTTTCAATCGAACGGCACAGATGAATATCTACTGGAGGAATTCCAACTGCTGAAACAAACCATCGGCAACACCAGGTATTCCTTTTCCGGCGGAAGAGTCAACATCAAGATCGCACCCTCACCGAATAAAGTGATCTATCTCGGCCATATCGTATTCACCTATACTGCTCCCGATGCAACCAAGCGGAGCGGACGAACGACATACTACAATTACGAGACAGCGGTAGCTGCTGACTGGAATAAGGACCTTTTGAAGGAATATCTAATTCAACAGAACGGCGTTGCCTGGTTGAATATGGATATTGTTGAATACGGGAAGAAGTAGCAACTACGGCACATAGCCCTCATCCGAGTTTTCATGCCCGAAGGTAAAACCCAAGGTGGGCACGATGTGCCAGTCTGCGGCGGTATCGGTATCCACAGAGGCGCTTGCGTTCGTGCCGGTATCGAGGGAACCAGCGCTCCGGCAGATGGAGCGGGTGCCGGTGGAGCCGTCCGGACTGACTGCGTCTTCGGGCCGAACCTGTTCCCCGGCAATGATCCAGCCGCCGTCGGCAACCAGCTCTTGAGCCCGCTCCCAGCTGTCCAGGGTGCCGAAGCCCCCGTAGTTTTCATCTGAATCCGAGGTACGGTTGGAGTACAGCACCCCGTCCAGGATCTTCCCGCCCGGACGGTCGTAGAGGCTGATCACGCCGTTGTTCCCCGATATCCCCGCACCGTCGGGAATCCAGAAATCGAAGGCCTGATCCGAGGCGTCCAGGCCTCCGGACAGATCCTTGGCCGAGGTCTCATCGATCTCATCCGGCAATCCTTCCGGCTTAAAGTGGATGATCAGGAACTCCCCGCCGGTTACCTCGAAGGCAGTAAATATCAGTCGGTCATCGTGGTTGCCCGGTGTTCCTTCATACAGGACCACCCCGCCCATGTTTCCCCCTTCCATCACCTTGAGCTCCACCGCATCCGGGTGATTGCCCGTACCCCGAGTTGTGAACTCGTTCAGCAGCAGCTGAGGGACTTCCCCGTTGAAGCCATAGAAACGGGTGAGGAGGTGCAGGCCGTTTCCCGTCTCATCCTCCACCACGGCTTCGAGTTGGTAGGGCAGGCCGGGCGTCTGGGGAGTGATCCGGATCAGCAGGCGGCAGTCTTCGCTCTGTACCGAGAGTACTTCCAATAACGGATCGACGGCCAGATCCTCCAGCCGGCAATAAGGCGGCTCATCGAAGCTCAGTTCCAGCTGCCCGGCATCCATTGTGCGCACGCCCAGGAGCTGCGGGGGGATCAGGTCCGGGTCAAGGCGTTCCCGCATATCGGTGATCGGGCCGCAGCAGGTGCAGAGGCAGAGTGCCAACAACGTACAAGTCTTCAGGATAGGTGTTAAAACCATGGGTTCCTCCATGAATTCTACACGGGGGAAAACGATCCCTTGCTTTTCATTTTTCCTTCCGGTAAGGTGAATTTGCATATATAACGTACGGAAACCCAGTGATGGATCAACCAGACACTTTGGAAAAAGAAGGGGGAGAGAACGATGCCTGTTGAATCGTCCGATCTTTATGCGCGATTCGGCCGGAACGTGGATGCCGGCAAGGTCATCTTCCAGGAGGGAGAAGAGGGAGACCAGATGTTCATCATCCAGGCCGGAAGGGT
>CAZKCQ010000309.1:0-3535 GCA_964551205.1 uncultured Spirochaetaceae bacterium | reverse complement strand
CCGAACCGTTGGTTCGGAAAAAAAATAATTAAGGAGAGTAGATATGAAAAAATCTGCCCAGAGAATCTCAGTGCTTGTCATGATCTTCCTCACTGCATCGATCGCCCTGCTATGGTCGGGGGCAGGACAGGAAGCGAAAACCGAGCTCCCGGCCTGCCCGTCGTTCTCCTCGGCGTTGACTCCCTCTGACAGCGGTTCGGTAAAACCTGTAAACCAAAAAGCAGAAGAACCTCTACGAATCGCGGTATTGGGACTGGAAAACAACCCTTTTTGGATTCCCGTTAAAGAGGGTTGCGAGGCCGCGGCTAAGGAGCTTGCAAAACTGAATTGCAAGGTTGATTGGATCAATGCAGGAGCTCAGCACACAACAGATGTATTCAGCAAAGCAGTGGAAGCGGCGATCGCGCAAGAATACGACGCCATTGCCACGATAGCGGGAGACAGCGGGATCGTTCCGTACATCAACCGTGCCGTAGACTCCGGTATCCCTGTGGCGACGTTCAACTCGGAAACCGAAACCGAAAACAAAAGATGTTTCTTCGTCGGTGCGGATCTGTACAAACAAGGCCAAACCGCCGGAGAACAGATGGCCGACGTACTCGGTGGTAAAGGCAAGGTTGCCATCATCACCGGCTTTTTTGCCGTGGAAGCGCACGAACTCAGGCGGCTCGGTTTCGAGGAATACATAGAGGCCAATGCCCCCGGAATCCAGATCGTAGACCGCGTCGAAAACCAGGACAAAGCCGATATTGCCTACAATCAAGCACAGGACTTCATGACGGCAAATCCCAATTTATCGGGGATCTACGTGACCGCCGGGGGGCCTTTTGGAGCAGCGGCCGCTGTGGAAGACGCTGGCAAGGCGGGCGAAATCAAAATCGTGAGCTATGACTTTGTCGACGAAACGATGGAGTTCGTCCAAAAAGGAGTGATTACTGGGACGATTGGCCAACAACCTTTTGCCCAGGGACACGATCCTGCCATCCGTCTGTTCAATTACCTCGTAGCCGGTGAAATACCACCTGCTGCCCGTCTGCTGACCAAGGCGGACTTTGTGACGAAAGAGAATATTGACGAGTTTTGGAGCAAATGAGATAGACCCGGGGCTGCACCTCTTGGCTGCAGCCCCGCTCTCCCACGTCTATCCGAGGGATATCGCGTGAATGAAAACCTGATCCTGTCCGCGAGAGAAATCAGCAAGAGATTCGGCGGCCTGTTGGCGCTGGACAAAGTAGGTCTCGATGTCCGCTACGGGGAGGTCCACGCCGTGGTAGGAGAAAACGGGGCCGGAAAATCCACCTTCATGCATATACTTGGGGGCATAATAAAGAGGGACAGCGGAGAGGTGGTCTTCCAGCAACAACAAGTAGATTTCTCCAACCCTATAGAGTCCATCTCAGCGGGAATAGCTGTGATTCACCAAGAGCTTTCGATGCTTCCGAGTTTAGATGTTATCGAAAATATTTTTATGGGACGCATGGAGAAGCGTCTCGGAAAAATCCTGTGGAAAAAACTGGAGCAGAAAACAATTGAGGTCATGAACAAGGTCGGGTTGGACATCGATCCGTACTCTCTGGTGCATCGTCTAAGCATCTCTCAACGACAGCTCATCGAGATAGCCAAGGCACTATCGATTAACGCCAGCCTGATTATTATGGACGAACCCAATTCTTCTCTGACCCACACTGAAACCCGGCAGTTATTTGATGTGATAGAAGGACTGAAAAAACGAGGTATCTCGATAATTTATGTTTCCCATAAGATAGAGGAAGTTCTCCAAATATCAGATCGAATAACTGTTTTACGGGACGGCAAATATATCAGTACGATAGAGAGTGCTGAAGCCACTGGGGGAAAAATCGTGCAGATGATGGTCGGCAGGGAACTGCAGAGAGAGATGGCACGTTCGGAGCACAGAACCGGGGAGGTACTGCTGGAGGTCAGAAATTTGAGCGGGCATCGCTTCCACGATATTTCATTTTCTCTTCACAAGGGAGAAATACTTGGTTTTGCCGGATTGGTGGGAGCAGGGCGCAGCGAAATCGCCAGGGCTATTTTCGGGGTCGATCCGTACGACTTCGGCGAGATATTCTTTGAAGGCCAGACCGTTCGCTATCAATCAACAAAGCAGGCGATCCAAAGCGGTCTGGCCATGCTTCAGGAGGACCGTAAAGAGTTGTCTCTGTTTATGGGGCTTCCGATCTGGTTCAACATCGCGATTAGCAGGCTGCCTAGTATAAGCCCCGGCGGGATTCTTGTAAAAAAGAGAATCGACGAATTGGTACAGAAGTTCATCCGAAATCTAAACATAAAAATTTCCTCTCCGGAGTATCCCGTTTCGAGCCTCAGCGGGGGAAACCAGCAAAAAACGACTCTTGCCCGTTGGCTGGCAACAGAGCCCAAAGTTCTTATTCTAGATGAGCCTACCCACGGTGTAGATGTGGGCGCCAAAGCGGAAATCTACAAGATTATGAGACAGTTGGCAGAGCGCGGTATGGGAATCCTGCTCATTTCCTCTGAGTTGCCGGAAATTGTCGCGATTACCGATCGGGTTGTGGTCATGCATGAAGGCAAGATGACCGCATTGCTTGATCACGCAGAAATCAACGAAGACACGATCATGCAGAGCGCTACTGGTTCACTGCATGAATCTGTATTGATGTGAGTACACTATGAAAACGAAACAACGTATCTCGGGGAAAGAAAAAATCAAAAAAACAATTAGCCACAACGATGTGGAGATTCCCATCGACTTCGGTTCTAATGCGGTGACGGGTATACACGTCAGCATCGTGGAGAAGCTCAGGCAGTACTACGGTTTGGAACAGAAGCCGATCAAGGTGAACGAGCCCTACCAGATGCTCGGAGAGGTGGACGAAGAGCTGAAACAGATACTGGGGATCGACGTGGGCGGGCTCTATCCTTACAAGACGATCTTCGGCTTTACCAACGAAAATTGGAAGGAGTGGGTAACGCCCTGGAATCAACTCGTGCTTGTGCCTGGAGACTTCGTGACTAAAACTGAAGGCGACACTGTCTACATCTATCCGCAGGGGGATAACAGTGTATCTCCCAGCGGGAAAATGCCTTCAGGGAGTTACTTTTTCGATTCGATAATCAGGCAGGAGCCGATCGATGAAAGCACCCTGAATGCGGAAGACAATTTAGAGGAATTCGTTCCGATCGCCCAAGACGAATTGGAGTATTACCGCCGGGAAGCTCAAGCGCTGTCTCAATCAGATCGAGCGGTCATGGCAAACTTCGGCGGTACCGGGCTCGGAGATATCGCTCTGGTACCCGGCCCTTTCCTCAAGCACCCTATGGGGATCCGAGACATAACCGAGTGGTATATTTCCACGGTGACCCGACAGGATTACCTGCATGAAATCTTCTCCAGGCAGATCGATGTTGCGATCGAGAACTACGGGAAGATCTACGATGTGGTCGGCGACATTCCACAGGTTGTGTTTCTGTGCGGCACCGACTTCGGCTCGCAGAACTCCGCTTTCTGCTCTCCGGAAACCTTCGAGAGTCT
>CAZKCQ010000308.1:0-3544 GCA_964551205.1 uncultured Spirochaetaceae bacterium | reverse complement strand
GCCGGCTGCTGGAAACCGAAACCCATCTGATCGCCGTGTGGGACGGCAAGCGAAATGGAGCCACAGGGGGTACCTCGGATTTTATCGAGATCTGGGAATCCCTGGGAATGCCGATCACGGCGATCTCCGGCACCAGGGGGGAGGTCTTCCTGTCCCGTGAAAGCTCCGGCGGCATTGAAGAAGTGGCCCGACCCGTGTCCGTACGAAAACCTCGGACTCGCCGAAGGCGAAAAGCGCCTCGTAAGCGCAGCGGACAGGTGGGTCGGGAGATCGTAGCGATACTGTTCGCCGATCTGGTCGGTTTCAGCAAGCTGAAGGAGGAGCAGTACCCGAGCTATATTGAAGGATTTCTCGGAACCCTGGCTCGGCGGCTGGAAGGCTCCCCCTTTGTCCCGATCTACAAGAACATCTGGGGTGATGCGATCTGTTTCGTGTTCGAAGACCTGCTCTCCGCGGCGGAGTATGCCATGGAGCTGCGGGACATGGTGCGGGAGACCGAATGGGAGCAGCTCGGCCTGCCTGGAAATCTGAGTATCCGCATCGGGCTTCACGTGGGACCGGTGTACTACGCTCAGGAACCGTTGCTGAAGCGGTTGAACTTCTTCGGTTCTCACGTGAATCAGGCCGCCCGCATAGAGCCGATCACCACGGCCGGAAACGTATACGCCAGCGAACAATTCGCCGCCTTTCTGCTTGCCAATCAGGATAATCCGCTGGAGTGTAAGTACGTCGGAGAGATCAAACTCCCCAAGGAGTTCGGAAGTTACCCGATCTACCATATCAAGAGGAAGACGGAAATAGAGTAAAGAACAGT
Organism: uncultured Spirochaetaceae bacterium; assembly: GCA_964551205.1. Lineage (GTDB taxonomy): Bacteria > Spirochaetota > Spirochaetia > SZUA-6 > DRHE01 > JAFGQJ01. The sequence goes on along the minus strand of CAZKCQ010000308.1, from coordinate 2,730 downwards.
CAGGAGAGAAACCAAGATGCGGAAATCAACAACCTCTGCAGGTAGTAAAAGCAGCGGCAGAAGCTCCTGCAGCGCCGCGGGCAGGAAAACCGCGTCCGTAAGGAAAACTTCGGGCACCGCCACGGGAAGGAGCACCGCTTCTACCGCAAAAAAAAGCACACCCGCTGCAAAGAAGAAAGGCACAGCTGCCGCAAAAAGGAGAGTTACGGCTGCGAAAAAAAGCACGAGCAGCGTGAAGAAGCGCAGCCCGGCAACAATTTCCGGTAGGAAAACAGCCGCTAAAAAGAAGAGCCCGGCTGCAAAGAAAGTTACGGCTGCGAAAAAAAGTACCGCCGCTAAGAAGAGCACAACCCGCAAGCCTGTCAAGAAGACGACAACCGTGAAGAAGACGGCGGCGAAGAAGAGCCCGTCCAAGAAGACAGCCGGTTCGAAGAAATCCACGAAAGCGACAGTGGTAAAAACAAAGCGAACTCCCGTGACCAGGGCCCCGAAGCCCGCAGCCCGGAAGAGCAGGAAAAAGAGCGCGGCTAAAAGCGGTATGAAACGAACGGCCAAACCCGCCGCAAAATCGAAGCCGGCGGCCCAAAAGGCAGAAAAAAAGACGGCTAAAAAAGCCGCAGCCGGTTCCAGACGCAAACCCGGTGTACTAAAAAAAATGGTCAAAGCACTGGGGAAGCCGAGGAAGAAAAAAACGGCTACGGGGCTCGACTCCCTGCAGAAGGTGTTGGTCGCCCACGGGGTGGAAACGAAGGCGCCGGCGGTGCGCCCACCCTTCCCGGCCTATCGTGGCACCATGCCCTATATCTTCGTCAGCTACTCCCACGCGGACATGAAAGAGGTGTTCCGGATCATCAAACAGCTCAGCACCAGCCGCTATCGCATCTGGTTCGATGAAGGGATCGAGCCGGGAAACGAATGGCCGGAGGTGGTGGGAAGGGCTGTGCTGGGCTGTTCCCAGTTCATCGTGTTCATGAGCCCCACGGCCGTGGAATCCAGGAATGTCCGCAATGAGATCAACCTGGCCACCAGCGCGGACAAGAACATCATCGTCATCTATTTAAAAAGCACCCCTCTGTCCGAGGGCCTGCTGCTGCAGATTGGGACGGTCCAGTACTACAACAAATTCGAGATGGCGGACAGGGAGTTTGTCGACAAGCTCAAGCGCGTATTGAGCAACGAACTGCACAATTGAGGCGGGATCCGACAAAAACGCATATTCATGGCGAGTAGACCGGTGAAGGAGAAACAGACCTTTTCCGTGTGGTTTCGGCTGGGCTTTGGTGAACGTCAATTCCCTGCCCATGGTTGTTGATATTGCCACCCTGGCCAAGGTCGGCGGCTACACCGGGCTGTACTACTTCTTCTCCCAGGCGGCCAACATCGCCGCCCCGCCTCTGGCCGGTCTGCTGATCGAAGCCTTCGGATACGCCTCCCTGATGATCTTCGCCGCGTTCATGTTCCTGCTTGCCTTCTTCATCATGAGCTTCGTGAAGCGGGGCGAAATACAGAGGGAAAGCTGATTTGCCCGGTTAGCCCGGCTGTGGTTCCGGAGTGTCTATGGTCCGGGAAGCCTGTAGTGCATCCCTGAAGCCTGGAGGCGATGCTACCCTTCGGTTGGCTTCTCCGCCGTTTTCGCTGAAACCTGGCGCGTCTCAGCAACCCTTCCCTCCTGCCGCAAGCCGGCCAGAATCGCTCCGCAGATCACAGTCAGTACCACCATGATGAGGGTGACAACGGCGAAGCTGTAACGGAAGTCGTAGCGGTCGCTCAGCCAGCCGATTAGCGGGGTGAACACGCCGCCACCCGCGGAGCTACCCAGGAAATACACCCCCAGAAGAGTAGCACGGTACCGGGCCGGAGCATGGGCGAAGAGGAAAGATTCGGAGACGGGCATACGTATGAAAACGAACACACCAATTACAATGAGCAGGATGTACAGGCCCAAACCCACGGAGACTCTGGGAAGCAAGAAGATTGCAGGAACCACGACGGCGCAGGCCCCGAACAGCAGACGCAGCTTTCCCACCCGATCCGAGAGGTAGCCCGCCAACGGGGCTACCCAGAATCCTCCGGAGAAGATGATGGCCTGCAGGCTGGCCGCGGTTTCTTCCCGGATGCCGTAGGAGTCCACCAGCAGCAGCGGGACGAATCCGATAGTCGATCCAACCAACGCCCCGCTCAGCGTGCTCAGGACCAAAAAGGAGAACAGCCAGATCCAGAAACGAGGACCCCGCCTCTTCTCTTTCGCCGCACGCACTTCCGTTTTAGAGACTCCGCGCTTGACAGCGGCTCTCTGCAGCAGCAGCACCAGAGCCACACCCAGAACCAGGGTGGGAACGCTCAGGGCGATGTAGGTGTCCCGCCATCCCAGGGCAACGGCGATTCCTCCGGCGATCAGGGGCGCCAGGAAGGCGCTGGCGCTTCCGCCGATAACATGCACCCCGAGGGCGCTGCCGCGCTGTTCCGGTCTGGCTACCCGGGCGATCAGGTAGCTCGCCGCCGGGTGGTAGCCGCTTCCGGCGATCCCCATCAATGCATTGGCCGCAACCAGCATCGAAAAGGTGGGTGCCAAGCCGAAAATAAACCCGGCAATCGCGATACCGGCGATCCCGACGAAGATCATCAGCACAGGACTGATCCGGTCGCTTAGCCAGCCGGCGGGCAGATGGCCCACGCCGTAGGCGACGGTGAAGGCCGAAAGCAGCAACCCCGACTGGGTATAGCTCAAGG
>CAZKCQ010000307.1:0-3605 GCA_964551205.1 uncultured Spirochaetaceae bacterium | reverse complement strand
GGTAGAGCCCGGCTGCGGGAATAAAAAGCATAGATCAGTACACCGGAGACGATCCAGACAGGCACGACGATCAGGGCGATCAGGCTCATGTGCCGCAGCTCCGCAACCAGCACCACCTGCACGGAGATGGCCAGGAGGGGCACGAAGGGAAACAGCGGTGTCAGGTAGCCGTACTGCAGCTCATCGCTCATATTGAGACGGATCTTGATCACACAGAGATTCACCAGGAAAAAGAGGAAGAGGAACATCAAACTGGCGCTGGAGGCTACATGCATGGTCGGTAAAACCGTAGCCACCAGCAGGACGATCAGACCCGTGGCCAGCAGCGCAAACCAGGGTGTTTTTCTGCGTTTCGATATGCGGGCAAACAGCTGCGGAAGCATCCGGTCCCTGCCCAGCGCATAGGAAGCCCGCGTAGCAGAGTAGATGGTGGCATTCAGGGCGGAGGTGGAGGCGAAGATAACGGCTAGGGTCAGGAGGAAGTTGCCGAAAGGGATCAGTCTGGCTATCGCCTCGCCGAACCCCCGTTCCCGGTGGCTGCCGATCCACTGCCAGGGCTCAAGCGCAACACCGGGGGAACCCACCTTCACCGCGATGACCGTGGCGAAGGCGACGGCTACGTAGGTCAACCCCACGATGTAGACCGAGTAGAGCATGGCTTTGGGCAGATTCTTCCTCGGCTCTTTGGCTTCATCCCCGGCCTGGGCGATGACCTCGAAACCTTCGAAGGCAACGTAGGTAAAGCCCATGGTGGTGAACAGGCGGGCCCAGCCGAAGGGCAGGAAGGGTTGGAAGTTCTGCAGACGGGAGGGATCCCGGATCGCCACCACCAGCCCGACCACGCCGATCACGATCAGAAACAGGGTCTGTCCCGCGGTCATGACCGCTCCCGCCTTCCCGGTTTCCGATGCGCCGCGGTAGTTGATGTAGAGGAAGAACAGGGCGATCAGCACGGCCACCGGTTTGACCAGCAGCGGGGATACCGGCAGCCAGGACAGCACCCCGAGTTGTTCCAGGTAGCGTACCGTATAAATGGCAAAGGTGATGGCGTACATACTTCCGGCCACGCTGGAGGCAAACCACTCCATCCACCCGGCCAGGAAGCTCGTGCCTCTGCCGAAGCCGATGCGGGCGAAGTTGTAAGCCCCTCCCGCCCTGGGAATTGCAGAGCTGAGCTCGGCATAGCCCATGGCCGTAAACAGGGCCAGGAGGGTATTGAGGGCGAAGGTGAGAAGCACCCCGCCGGGCCCGGCGATGTAGATGGCATTCCCGATCCCCAGAAACACGCCGGCCCCGATCATCATGCCAAGGCCCATCATGGTGAGGTGGAAGAGATTCAGATCCCGTGATAACTCGCTGGTGACTATCGGCTTATCCATGCCTGTTCTGCACGATGTCCCGGTAGCTGCTGCGCTTCATGCGGGCGATGCGATTGATCTGCCTGCGGCTGTAAAACACCAGTGCCGATGAGGCGCCCAGGCAGAAGGCGATGATCACGACTCCGATTATGATCTCCAACATTGCAGTCCGACTCCCGGCTTTAACCTATTAAAATCCGAATGCCCGTCGATGCTGTGTCAGCAACATCATAGAGCAAAGCTACTATAATAAAAAAGAGTATTCCTTGCCATCATCTCGGCGATCAAGAAACGATTAAAAAGCCAGATTTGCCGGCGCACTCCCGGGACGGGCCCCCTTGGGCGCCGCGCACACTACAGAAAGCGTTCCATGAGGGAGGGGATGGTGGGCTTCCTGCCTCTTGAGCTGTAGCGCTTCAAAGCGCTGTCGTGCAGCTGCCGCAACCGGGCGTCCAGAGTGGGTTTACGGATATTGTAGAAAACCCCCGTGTAGATCGGATTACTGCTGTAGGCCAGCCGTAGGGCCGCCTCCTTGTTGTCGGGCCGGTGCTCCTGCGGAAGCGCTGCCAGCCGCTCCCGCAGCGCCTTCCAGGCGAGCACCGGGTAGGTGAGGCAGGGGGAGAGGATGTGAACAACGGCGAATCCCGGGTGCCGCATCGCCTCTGTGATGATCCGGGCCATCTCCTCGATCTGCAGGCTGCTCGTGCGGGCGACAAAGGAGACGTCGTAGGCCAGCAGGATGGGCAGGACCTCCAGGGAATCCTCCGGAGAACCGTACGGGGCTGTCTTGGTGATACACCCCCACGGCGTGGTCGGCGAGGACTGGCCCTTGGTCAAGCCGTAGGTGTTGTTGTCCAGGATCAGGAAGGTCAGATCCACGTTTTTACGGGCTGCGTGCGGCAGATGCCCTCCGCCGATACCCAGGCTGTCACCGTCCCCCCCAACGACCAGCACGGTCAGATCGGGACGGGAGGTCTTCACCCCAGTTGCAGTGGGCAGGGCCCGACCGTGGGTTCCGTGCAGGGCGTAGGTGTTCAGGTAGTGGGAAAAACGACCCGAGCAGCCGATCCCGGAGACGACAACGGTTTGTTCCGGCGGCACCCCGAGCCCTCCGAGAGCCTTCTCCACCCCCCGCAGCACCCCGTAGTTGCCGCAGCCGGAACACCACACGGGGCGGATCTGTTTTCGTCTATAGTCGGGCGATGCTGTACTCATCGATGATTCCTGCTACCTTCTCGATTCCCTTCAGAATCTCCTCCGGAGTGATGGGGATCCCTTCGCACTTGTGCACCTCGATCGCCTTGGCTCCGAAGTGGGCTTTGATATGGTGGGCGAACTGGCCCGTGTAGTTTTCCTCCACGATGATCAGATGCTCCAGTCGTACCAGGAAGTTGGAGATCTGCCGATGGGGCATGGGAGACAAGGTGTGGGGATGCATGTGCCGTACGTGGATGCCCCTCTCCTCGGCCAGGTAGCGGGCTTCCCGAATGGCCCCGGCGGTCGAGCCCCAACCGAGGATGCCGATCTGGGCGTCGGGACGGCCCCAGATCTCGATCGGGTTGGCATCAAAGGAACGAGCAATCACCTCCATCTTGCGAAAGCGCTTCCTGCTCATCTGCAGGTGATTCTCCGGGGTGTAGTCGGGATGTCCGCTTTCGGTGTGTTCCAGACCCGTGGCCAGATATTGGCCGCCCGGCGTACCCGGCCGGGCTATGGGAGAGACCCCGTCGGCGGTCGTCCGGAAGCGGCGGTAGTCCTCCAGGTCTTTCTCCGTAGGCTCGGCACGGTCGATCAGATTGATGAACTCAGGCTGGGGAATCTTGACCTTGGTGCGCGCCACGTGGCTGTCCAGCTGGATGATGTGGGAAAGGTCGGGCATGCGTACCGTGGCCTTGCGCAAACCGATCGACTGATCGGTGAGCATGATCACGGGAAGCTGATAGCGCTCGGCCAGATTGAAGGCCCGGATCGTCTGGTAGAAGCTGTCCTCCACGGATGTCGGGGCCAGGACGATCCGCGGGCTCTCTCCGGACACACCGTAGATGGCCAGGTTCAGATCCGACTGTTCGGTCTTGGTGGGCAGTCCCGTGCTGGGTCCCCCACGCTGTACGTCCACCACTACCAGGGGAACCTCGATCATCGAGGCCAGATTGAGCTGTTCGGTCATCAGCTGGAGGCCCGGCCCCGAGGTGGAGGTCAGGGCCTTTTCGCCGGCAAAGGAGGCGCCGATGGCTGCGGACACGGCGG
>CAZKCQ010000306.1:0-3618 GCA_964551205.1 uncultured Spirochaetaceae bacterium | reverse complement strand
AAATAGCAGGAGGGACAGATCATGGCAGAACCACTTGATGCAGTGATGGCGATCCACAATGCCTTCCGACGCGACATGAACGGGATCGACGCTGCGGCGCTTGACTCGGCGCGAGGCAAACCGGGACTCTCGCCGAAGATCGAGCGCTTCCGATTTTTCAACGAAGTGCTGGTATGGCATGCCCAAGGCGAGGAACTGGCCATCTTCCCCGCACTTGAAGGGGTTGCACCTTCGGTTGCCGAGGCATACGAGAGAGATCACCGAGGCCTGGATGCTGCATTCGGCGCTTTGAGCGCTGCAGTATCTGCAGGCGATGTATTGGGTACGGCGCGCGCCACTGCGGCATTCAAGTTCCATCTCGACCTTCACCTGAGAAAGGAAGACGTACACTTGTACCGCCTCATCAGGGAGCGCGTGCCTGCGCCCGATCAGGGCAAGGCAGTCGGCATCATGGCAAGCACTGTGCCACAGGACCGCTTCCCGGAGCTGGTCGCGTGGATGTTCCCTTTGATTGGCCACGACGACCGTGAGAACATGACCCGTATCTGGCAAATGGTGATGCCTCCGCCAACATTCGCTGTAGCCAAGCAGCTCATTCAAAAGGCGATAGGCAATGACTGGGCAGAACTCACACGGCGAGTCCCTGCATTGGCGTAAGGTGTAGCTGAATGGCCTTCATCGACGATAAACACGACAGAGGTCCCAATCCGTGAGTGGCTCCGCGGACTACCGTAGCAGTTGCTTAAGATTATTCATTATTCTCGCCGCGGCGTTCATCGCCACCTCCGCGAACCTTTCCTGTCAAAGTTCGCCGGCGCCTGTTTCGCCTGGTTGGCAAGACTACGTTGGTCAACTTGCCAAGGTGTCTGACACGCCCGCGGACCCTGATCGGGTGGTTCCTTTGATCTGTGAGTATCGCGGTCTGGTCGAAGAGGTTTTTACCACATTGGTTCGAACGCCCGCAGAGTGGTTTGTCCTTGAACGGGGCGGCGCCTTGGGAGAAATCGACGGCGAACCGTGGATTATCGGCTCCTCCGACGGCAGCGAATCCTACGTTCCTTACTACCGAACCGATCCATCGCTGTTGCGGCTGCAGCCGCGGTTACACTACGACCTGGAGTTTGACTACCGAATCATCGACAAACCCGACGAAGGATTCGAAACGATTTTCTACTCACCCCTTGGCGGCGCGCAGAATAATTGGCTACCGGGGGTGATGATAACAGGACCGTCAGGTAGCGAGGGACGAGCCAAACTACACGTGCGCACAAACAAATTTACCGACTACCAGGTTCGATGGAACGTGATTGGCAGTGGGACTATCGCGATACGAAACATACGCGTGAGTGAAAGCTCAAGCGGCAAAGTGGTGGCTACCGATTCGGGTTCTCATACCACGCAGGGTCCAAGTACGGCACTGAATATATCGGGAGCTTGGACCACCGAGGTAGGCAGCGACGGTGAAACCCGTTTGCTGTTGTCCGGCCCGGCGACCATTTCCACCGATCCCGACCGGGTGCGATTGGCGCCGGGGGAGCCGGTGTTGATCGAGTTTGCCTACACTGTAATCAAACGGGCCGATGAGTTGGGGCGTGCCTTTGTAGCGGTTGCCGGCCGGGATGGGGCGCGGATGGGGATCCGACTTGACAGCAGTTGCCCGGATTCAGGAATCTTCGTCGGCGGCGGCATGACGGGACATGCCAACATGCCATACCTGGTAGGTTTTGAACTGCGGGAGGGAGCTGCTATTGCTATAAGCGGGCTTCGTATTCTGAAGCAAGAACCGGTCGACGCCGATTCCTCCATCGATCCTTCAGCCGCTCTCGCCGAGTTGCGTTTCCCACGACTGGGCAACTATCAGCAGGGTATGCCGGAGTCGATTGCGGACAACGGATGCGGAACGGCAGTGGGTGAGGACGAGTGGATGTCAATTGCTGAGTGTGAACGGCGTCTGGCCTTGTTCGATGTAATAGCCGGGTTAGCTGAACTCGTGACCAGTGACGATCCCGCCTTTGTCCGGCGGATCCGGCGTCTAAATCCACAGACCGTGTTGCTGCCCTATACGATCGCTCACGAACAGGGCTGGAGCGACTCTCCTAATCCCAACGGGGTGTTCCTCTCCGCCTTTGACGAATACCGAATGGGATTGGACGACAGATGGTGGCTGCGAACAAGTGAAGGCAGTATCGTCGAGGAGCACGACTGGCCGGGAATACGAATACTCAACGTGTCGCCCTATTGCCCAACGAATGGAAATGGTCGAGTGTATTTGGATTACTACGTCGACCGCGCAGTCGACGTACATCTTACCAACGGCACGTGGAACGGATTGTTTGTTGACAACCTATTTGCTCGGATCAATCCCCACATCCCACATTCCTTTGAACAAGCTCTCCTTGACGCCGACTACACGTTGGACGGAAAGCGAAACGAAACGCTTCCGTGGATACACGAGATGACCGCGGCAGCGTCGGCGCAACAGATGGTGGCTTTAAGACAACGCCTGGGGAATCGTGGTCTGATAATCTCCAACTCTTGGGCCATCCCGGACCGCCCGCTTGCTCCTTTTCTCAATGGTTTCGTCTTTGAGAACTTCAACTACCCGTGGTACCCCAACCGCACCGTAGAGTCGTTTTCAGAGGCGGGCTGGAGCCAATCACTGGGTGTCTACCGCGATCTGGAGAGGTCTTGCCGCAAACCAACTGTTTTGATTCTGCACGCGACGGGACTCCACCAGGAGATCGTATCGGCATCGCGGAGCTACCGAGAACCGACCCCAACCGACATTCGAATACAACGGTTTGCGCTCGGGACCGCACTAATGGGAGATGGATTCTACGAGTACGATCTGTTTGACGCTCGCAGCGCTCCGGTGCTGTTCGACGAGTGGTGCGTGGATCAATCGGGCCGCACCATTCACGGTCCCGAGGGAAAAGGGTGGCTCGGCATGGCACTGGGGCCGGCTGTTGAACTGGTCAGTGAAGAACGACTCGTGGCCGAGCTAGACCGACTGGTTACTCTAAACTCGGCCATGACCGACCGTTTCCGAGTGGGTGGAAGTCAAGTGCTCGACGACGAGCCTCGCCAATTGATCATCGTGTTTGACTGGGAAGTAACCGAGACATTGTCGGTGCCCCTTGGCATTAGGGCGGTTCACGGTACCAGCACCGATCAGATCTGGATAAAGGACCCCGTGGTAGGTGCAAAAGGGCACGAAAGAATCCACGTGACTCTAAAACCTGGCGAGCGAGGAGTCTTTGAGTTTGACCCGACTGACGGCGGCAAAGTGGTTCTCAGCAATCTGCGTGTCGTTAGCGCGTACGCGGGTGTTTTTCGTCGCGACTTTGAACACGGTATCGTATTGGTCAACGCCACACGGGAGCCGAAGAGCATACAAATAGACCGTCCAAGAGTGACCCGCATCCGCGGCGTATTGGACCCCGGTACGAACGATGGTAGTGCCGTGGTCGGAGAAATTACTATTCCAGCCGCAGACGCGATCGTGTTGAGGGCTGACTAGGAAAACGAAACGGGGCATCACAGAACTCAGCTCTTGGAACGACGTTCATAAATAACATGTTTGCGGCCTCCCCGGGTCAAGAGACAAATAAATTCCTA
>CAZKCQ010000305.1:0-3640 GCA_964551205.1 uncultured Spirochaetaceae bacterium | reverse complement strand
TCCCAGGTTCCGGTTCCTGTGAAAGATAGATCTTGATATGAATAGCCAAGGACCAATCCGGAGCCGCTGTAGTCGAGGGTCCCGTAGTACTCCACAGAGCCGTTTATAGTTTTAGAGCCTCCGATAGTTTGTCCCCCGTGGAGGCGTAGCAGGGCCCCGGCGTTGACCGTGAGAGCGGGAGCAGTTCCGCCGACATCGTAGTCCACGATGTCCAGGGTTGCTCCGCTGAATACGGTCCAGTTGTTGTTCACGGTCAGGTTGGCGTTGAGGGTTCGCGTCCCCCCGGCGATCTCCAGGTTGTAGTAGGTGTTTCCTGCTTCCAACCCCGTGACGGTGATGGCGTTGTAGTATTCCACGGTTCCCGAGGTGAGAGTGGTCGTGCCGGTGGCGATTGTCTGGGCCGCCGTTCCGTGCAGCCGCAGGCGGCCCGCCGCGTTGTTCATCGTCAGCGTGGTGGTTACCGTCAGGTTATAGTTGACGATATCCAGGGTACCCGTGGTGATGGTGAGGTTGTCTACCGTTTTTGCCGCGGTCAGGATGGGATCGAAGGAGATACCGGCGGGGATGGTGGCGTCGTCCCCCTCACCGGGCACATATCCCAGATCCCAGTTGTTTTCGTCTTCCCAGCTGGTGCTGCTCGAACCGTCCCAGGTCAGCGAACCTGCCGGGAAGATCCACTGTCCTCCAGAGGCTACGTCAACGTTCCCGGCATTGGTGCTCGAATTGGCGGTGATGTCCCTGTTTGGCGAAGTGTCGTCGCTGTCCTGGACGTAGACGTAACTGACGGTCGAGCTTGAGTTGGGATCGATATTCCACTGGGTGCCGGGTGACGTGCTGAGCAGCCTGATCATATTGCCGGCCGTCCCGTCAATGGTGAGTGTGCCGTTGATTTTGGTGGTGGTACCCGCGGTGAAGTAGATCGTTTTACCGCCGGAAGTGCAGGTGAAATTGTTGAAGGTGTTGATGCCGGAGATGGTACTGTTGTTTGTGGTGTCGAAAGTAATGGTTCCGTTGCCGGCGGTGAAGGTCCCGCTGTTGGTCCAGTTTCCGGCGATTTCGATGTTGAAGTTTTGGGTATCGAGGGTGTTCCCTCCGTTGATCGTCAGGTTTCCGTTCACATCGATGTTCGAGGCCAAATCGAGGCTATCATTGATGATCAGATGATAGAAGTTGTTGCTCCCCCCCTGAGTAATCGTGGGCGTTCCGCCGCCACCGTCCAGCCTGATCGTACCGCTGCCCGGGGAAAAGGTGATGCCTGAGTCGTTCCAGCTATTTGCTATATAGTGAGTTGATCCGCCAGGAGCCCAGGTGCCCGAGGTCATTGTCAAGGTGTTGCTAACGGTCCAAGACCCGGTGGCGGTAACCGTTCCGGTTCCCTTGGCGATTTGCAGATTATGAAACGTGTGAGCACTTACATCACAGGAAGCGGTGGTATCCAGGATCACCGTGCTGCTGCTGGCGGTAAAGTTGCTGGTGGTGAAATCATCCGCGACATTGATCGTTTCTGTCCCGGTAGCCTGGAGCGTGCCTCCGCCGGTCAGATCGAATCCCACAACGAGATTGCTGCCGTTGAGGTTCAGGGTGCCGTCGACATCGCAGTTGTCGGTGGTTTCAAGGTCGCGGACCAAGGTAACGCTGCCGCTACCCGCCACCCTGAATTGGTATAAAAGAGCGTCTTCGTCGACCGTCTTGCCCGCCCCGGTCATGATTAACCGGCCCTGCTGTTCTTCGAAGCTGCCGGCGCCGTTGATCCAATTGCCGCCCAGAGTGATGTAGTAGTTGGAAGCCGAATTGCAATCAAAAGATCCTGCCTGCATATCGATGTTTCCACCGACGGTGATGGCGGACTGGAGAATGACGATGTTCGTGGCATTAATTTCCAGATTTCCCTGGATACCCCCGGAGATAGTCGAAGTCAGGTCAGCGTTGGCTGCGCTGGCGGTCATGATCAGGGTGATGGTGTTTGCCCCGCCGGAAAAGCCACCGGTGCCGCTCAAACTAACATCGCCGTTCACCGTCAGGTCGTAGTTGCCGTCGGACTGGAGCACACCGGTCCCGGAAACGGTCAGTGTAGTGATGACAGAAGAGGCGGCGAAGGCATCGTAGGTGCAGGTACCGCTGCTGACAGTTACGGTATCAGTGGCACCCGGTGTGCCGTTGGGGCTCCAGTTCGTGGTGGTGCTCCAGTCACCGCTCCCAACGTTCCAGACATAGTCGACAGCAAAAACCATGCCCGGGACGGAAAGAAGAATCAGGAGACAGAGGAACCTTCGAGCCAGCCTACTCAAATAACACTCCTTCTTTACGTACTGATATCGGTTCTGTCGCTACATAATATAGCGCATATGGTGATAGAAATAAGGGTAAATTGTCTCTTCTCTGCGTTTCCAGATGGTCCGATATTATCAATGTAATATTAGATAATTGGGTATATATTTATTATCGTATGGAGATATGGATGCCTGTACGACGAGTCTTGTGGATTTTGTTCCTCCTCCTACCATTGCTGTTTTTCGGCTGTAAGACGGAATCCTTTTACCCGCAGATAGTTATAGACACTTTTACGTCTGAGAATTATTCTGAAAGCGATACTTATCTGACGCTGTATGATTCAGTGGGAAGCATGATCGATGAAGACGACAACGGAAATCCAGATCAGGTAAACCATAAGAATTGTTCCCGTATCGACTACCAGGGAGGCTTGTACGGGGGTACTTACTATATCAAGGTGGAAAATCGCACCTCAACTGGTAATCCAAACTACAATCTCCGAATACTCGATTATGATCCTGGCATCAGCTTCCCCACTCTACCAGAAGCAAATGAAAATGATGGGAATAGCGATGATGGCGACGTGGGTAACGTACCGACCAATCCGGTATCAATCGAACTCGGAGAAGTGTTAAGTCGGACAACCTTTCCATTTGGTGGGGACGTGGACTGGTTCGTGCTGGTGCTCCCATAAAGTTAATCAAGCTGTTCTCAAGTTATTTGTAGAGTTCTCAGAACATACTTTCTGCGCCTATCTCAGAATCATGTATGAAGGTTTGATTTCGGAGCTGAACGCGCTTAAGAGAAAAAAAGCTCCCGCAGCCGCCGGGCCGCGGGAGCACGTATTCGTATTCCTATGCCTATCAGGGAACGGTCAACTCAAACCAGTCTACATCCCCAGCAGGAGCTATGGCTCTGCTGATCTCGTCTCCGATATTGATCGGCACCGGATTGGTCGGAATACCGTCGTCTACACCTGTTCCGTCTATAGCATCATCGATTCCACCGTCGTTTTCATTCGTCGTGGTTGGAGTCGTGGGAATGACAGCCCCCGGGTCATAATCGAGTACCCGGATTCCATAGTTCGGATTGCCATCACCCGTGCGGTTTTCGACTTTAATGTAGTAGGTGCCGGCAGCTAGGCCGCCTACAATAGAAATGCGGGAACAACCCTTGTGGTTCGCCTGGTCCGGATTGCCGTTGTCGTCTTCGGCAATACGGTTCCCCGAAGCATCGAACAGACTTAGATACGTATCACTTTCTAGGAACGGATTTACGAAGGTCTCGATGATCCACACGGGCTCCGCTGTTTTATCCACGAAGGAGACGGTCAGCGGGACGAACTCGGAGCGGGCTTTCCACTCGTCTT
>CAZKCQ010000304.1:0-3645 GCA_964551205.1 uncultured Spirochaetaceae bacterium | reverse complement strand
GAGCCTATCGAAGAGCCTGCCCCCGGTCCGGATCCGGTTCTGATGGAAGAAGCCGAAAAGCTGATTGAAAGAGGCGCGCCGGAGCATTTGGGTGAGGCCGTGGAGATGCTGCGGGATCCCGCCCGGCGTTTTCCCGAAGCCCAAGAACAGGCCGCCTTTGCCCTTACCCTCTTCGATCTTCTCTATCCGGAGCTCGCCGCAACGGACTTTCTGAGCCGCGGCTCCCTGCCCACGTACCGCGGTCCGTACAGAGGGACGTTGGATCGGGCCGGAACCGGCCAGCCGCCGGCTGCCGGATCCGCTGCCAAGGGCAAAGAGTTTTTCGACCTGGTGGTTCCGGCCCTGTTTCTGGCCCGCCTGGACGACCAGGACGCGGCGACGCAAGTCTCCGATCTTTCCGGTTACCTCGGGCTGCTGGAGCAAGCCCGGAGGCAAAACCCCTCCTCGGTGCTGCCCCCCTACCTTCTGGGCAGGATCCGCGAGATTCAAGGCGACATGGACCGGGCTGCCGAACTGTACCGGAACAGCGTGGACAAGGCTTCTTCGTTCTATCCCGGATCGCAGCGCCTGGCCGTTTTGCTGCTGAGAGAAGGGCGGGTGGCGGAAGCGGCTGCGCTCCTGGAGGGGGTCGCCGGGCTCCTGCCCAAGGGCCGATCGATCCTCTACCCTCTAGCTGAAGCCTACTATGCTTCCGGCCGGCTCGAGGCCGCCTCAGCGGTGCTGGCCCAGGTCCTGATGGAAGATCCGGATCGAGCGGGCGCCCTACTGTTACGCGCCCGGGTGCTGGCCGCCGAGGGAAATTGGAACCAGGCTTTGCGGCTGCTCAACCTGCTGCTCTACCAGCACCCGGACAACCGGGAGGCCTACCTGCTGGCGGCTCGGCTCCGGTACGAGGAAGCCGTGGATCCCGACGGAGCCCTGGAGCTGCTCAACGAGGCTGAGAGCCAGTTCCCCGAGGCACCGGAGTTTCCCGAGCTGGCCGGACGGATCTATCTGGATACCGGCAGAGACGGGGAGGGGCTGAAAAAGCTGCAGAGAGCCCTGGATCTGGAGCCGGGTCGGGTATCCACGCTGCGGCTGCTGTTGTCCAATGCCATGGATATGCGGCGCTGGCTGCGGGCGGCCGTCTACCTGTCCGAGATCCTCGAGCAGGAACAGTCTCAGGAGGACCTGCTGCAGGCGATCGAGATCTATCGAAGCCTGGGGGATCCTGCCCAGGTACTGTACTACGCCGAACAGCTGTATCGTGAAAACCCCACCGTGGATAACCTGGTGGTCTACGCCCGGGCTCTGCTCTACGGGGAACAACGGGAACAGGCCGCCGCTGTGGTAGAGCAGGGGCTCGAGCAGGCCGAAACACCGGCTCTGCACAGCACCCTGCTCACACTGAAGGCTTCCATCATCGAGGAGGAAGCCCCGGAAGAGGCTCTGGCCCTGCTCAGGGAGGCGCTGATGCAACATCCGCAGAACTACCTGGCGCTGGTCGAGATCGCGGAGCTGTACGTGGATCGGCGGGAGCTGCGCAAGGCAACTCTCTATCTCAAACAGGCGATCACCCTGGATCCGAACAGCGCCGCCCTGCAGGTGCAGCTGCAGAGCATCGAAAAAGCCCTGAGTACCCAGAGTAACCCATAGATCGGTCCACTCCGTACCCGACCCGGCGCCGGCAATCGTCCCAGGAATCTCTCCGCCGAGCCTAAACTATTGACTGCGGAAAGTCGAATATGATAATGTAAGCCGTCAGAAAGATGAGGGGGGTATGCATGGCAAACGGCCATAAGTTAGCAATATCCGTAGAAGAAAGCCTCTCCAAATCAAGAGACAGAATCTACTGTGCCAACTGCACGCACTGCAAGTTGGTCCGCTTTCCAGCGGGCAACGGAAGCCAGTACTTCCTGCGGGTACGCTGTGACGCCGGACAGTGGCGCAAGAAACTCGGTGAAGAGAAGGTCTACAAATACTTCACCGTGGCTCGCAGAACCCTGGAGGACTGCGAGTACTACGAGCCCATGGGGGACGCAAAAGAATACCTCAAAGAGCTTAAGAAGAACCTGCCGATCAAGGACGAGATCTACACCTATTAATGAAATCCCATAGATTCTTCAAGCTATTCGTGACTGCAGCCGTCGCTTCCCTGTTGATGGTCTGCTCCTCTGTACCGCAGGAGATCGAGGAGGGACTCAGCCCTCTGGAGTACTTCCAACGGGCTCAAGAAGCTACAGATTCCAACCGCTACGCCCTGGCCATCGCCTACTACGAAAAGTTCCAGGAGCAATATCCGGTGGAGCAGCATCCCGAAGAGCTGGACCACAACGTCTGGGCGGAGTACGAGATCGCCCTGCTGCACCACAAGATGGGCAAGAACAAAGAAGCCCTGGAGCTCTTCGACGTGCTTTTGGCGCGTTATGAATCGGGAGAACCGGATCTGCCGGAAGGACCGAGGATCCTGGCTGAGAAGGTAAAGGCCCGCATCGAAGAGAAGCTCGCTCCGGAAGAATCCTCGCAAAAACCCCCGGGCGCTTAGCAGCCTCCCGAACAGCACCAATCCTCCCCTCGCTACTCGACCTGCAGGATCGCGGGAAAGGGCACATCCGCTTCGCTGCTGAGGAAGTTCAACAGGAACAAGAACCTGTTGATGAACGGATCGATGAAGCCGCACCAGTAGGCGGGTTCTCGGATTTCGGGAAAAAAGAAAAACAGGAAGAAACCCCGCACATCCAGGTAGCAGAGGGTGAAGGTTTCATAGTCGGGAACCTGGTACAACCGCCAGGCACCGCAGCGCCGGGAGGTCCAGGTCTGAGGGACCAGCAGATCCTGTCGAGTGTAGAGGATCTGCAGGATCCTCGCCTCATCAGTCCCCTCTCCTGTCCCAGTGCCCTCCTTGTCCGCACCCTCTTTCTCTTTGCCCTCCAGCGAGTACACGCCCCGAAAGGCGGGAATATCATTGGGCCCGTAAACCGGTATGCCTTTGACCGGAGTCGGACCGCTCAAGAGCACCGCCTCGGTCGGCTGCTCCTGGGCCGCCAGAGGAGCCCCGCCGGCTATACCGGCCAGGCCGGCTGCAACAAGCACAGCCGCAAGAACGAGTCGGGATCTGTTTGACCTACTCCACGGTAACACTTTTCGCCAGGTTTCTCGGCTGATCCACATCCCGTCCCAGCTCGACGGCGCTGAAGTAGGCCAGCAGCTGGAGGGGAACCACCATCACCAGCGGGTAGAAGCACTCCTTCACCCGCGGGACCTCGATTACATCATCGGCAATTTCCCCTATAGCCTCGTCTCCCTCCACAGCCACCGCGATCACCCGGCCTCCCCGGGATTTGACCTCCTTCATGTTGCTGATCACCTTGTCCCGCAGACCGTCATCCGAGACCAGGAACAAGCTGGGGGTGTCCTCCCCGATCAGGGCGATCGGCCCGTGCTTCAGCTCCGCGGCACTGTAGCCTTCGGCGTGGATGTAGGAGATTTCTTTCAGCTTCAAGGCCCCCTCCATAGCCACCGGATAGTTGATCCCCCGGCCCAGGAAGAGAAAATCCTTGTAGTGGCAGTACTTCTTGGCCAGCTCGGCGATCCCCTTGGATCTGGAGAGCACCGTCTCGATCTTGGCGGGAATGCTCTGCAGGTTCTGGATGAACTCCTGCCCCG
>CAZKCQ010000303.1:0-3652 GCA_964551205.1 uncultured Spirochaetaceae bacterium | reverse complement strand
AGGAGCAGTTTTTCGATGAACAGATCGGGAATCCCGTTATCCTTCATGACGTTTTTACTCCCTCCAGGGCTAAACCCCGTTTCCGTAGGGCTCTCAGGCGCTTGCGCACCCCGGACACGGACAATCCGACCTCGGCGGCGGTTTCCTCCAGGGTGAGTCTGTCCACGTAGTGGAGAACCGCGATCGTCCGGGTGGATTCTTTCTCCCGACTGAACAGCTCATCCAGAAAAGCCCGGGTCAGCGAACGCTCCTCGTGTTCATCAACACTCGCGATATCCATCAACAGCTCCTCCTTGCTGCTCGCAGGCCTGCGCTTATCACCGCGCAGGATATTCAGACAGACGTTCGTCGCGATCCGGTACAGCAAGCTGGACGGTGCGTCCGCGGTCAGCCTGTCCGCATGACGCAGAAGCTTAACAAAGGTGTCCTGCATCGCATCCAGGGCCTTGTCCTCCTGCTGCAGGAGCTGACGACAGCGCCTGAGCACCATAGGCCCGTACTTCCTGTAAAGAGCCTCAACATCGATAGCCAAGAAGGATCCTTTCCAGCGCTATCTAAATAGTATAACACCGGCGCGGGGATTTTGTGTTACCACGAAGAAACTACACCCTCGAAAAACTCGTGTCCAGCGTTCGCACCCATTTCATATAACCGCTTTACAATACGTTAAGTATGTGAGAATATGCTCGATAGAGAGAGGAGAAGCCAATGGCTGAACAGCAAGTCGGCTGCGCACGGCCGACGGGAAGCGTGGTTGGTGCGTCCCCCAAAGAACAGAGCTCCACGCCTGAGCGGCGTGAGGAGCGGCCCAAGGAGGAAAACATGGTTCAGGTCAAAGCGGGAGGCAAGGCGCCGGATTTCCAGGCACCGGCCTATCACCAGGGAAAGTTCACCACCGTGAAGCTCTCGGATTATCTGGGCACGTGGGTCTTGCTCTGCTTCTATCCGGGTGACTTCACCTTCGTATGACCGACCGAAATATCAGCGGTCGCTGATCGATACGAAGAACTGAAAAAACTGGGCTGCGAGGTATTCTCGGTAAGCGTGGACAGCACCTTCGCCCACAAGATCTGGGATGAAGAAGAGCTGTCCAAGATGGTGGACGGCGGGATTCCCTTTCCGATGATCTCAGACGGAGCGGGACATCTCGGCAAAGTGTACGGCGTGTACGATGAAAATGCGGGTGTGGATATCCGGGGACGGTTCATCATCGATCCGGATGGTGTGGTTCAGGCTATGGAGATCCTGACTCCGCCGGTGGGAAGGCATCTGGATGAAACGATTCGTCAGGTCCAGGCGTTCCAGCACGTACGCAAGACCAAGGGAGCGGAGGTTTGTCCTTCCGGCTGGCATCCCGGCGATCCGGTGCTGAAAGTGGGACCGGACCTTGTCGGAAAAGTCTGGAAGGTCTGGAAGCCGAAGTAGTATCCAAAACGAGGGAGTGTGGCTATAGTGGTAGATCAACCAATGACTATCACCCTGCAATACTCCCCCATTCTCAATTTGAAGTCCGTCCCGCAGGGGGAACGGTTCGAACTGCCTGCGGGCACCACCGCAAGTGCACTTCTCGAACGGCTCGGTATCCACTCAAACCACCAGCGCTACCTCATCGTGTACGCCAACGGCAAAAAGCAAACCCTCAGCTACACCCTCCGCAACGGCGACTCGGTACAGCTGTTTCTGCCCATCGGCGGCGGTTGATCCCGCTGCTTCGATGCCGGCGCCTTGACCCGGGGCGGTCGAAGGTTGACACGAAGCGAGCCGGCTACATACTATTACCATGCAAAAACACACGGGGAAGCTGATGGGATCTGGTGGTCTCCGCGGTCTTCAAAACCGTTGGTCGCCTGAACAGGCGACGGCAGGTTCGATTCCTGCCTCTTCCGGATTCCGGCGGCCGTAGCGACGCGAAGATGAACAAACCCGATACGAACTCCCTCTCGCAACTGCCCCAGATCGAAACGCTCCTCCAGACCGAAGAGCTCGAGATATGGTTTTCCCGGCTCAGCCGCCCCCTGGTTGCCAGGCTGGCCGCGGAGACGATCGGGGAGGTGCGAAGGGCAATGCAGGGGGGAGAGGATTTCCCGGGAGAGGAGGCGATCCTCCAGGCGGTGGTCCGCCGCTGCTTGCAGACCTCCAGGGGCAGGATCCATCACCTGATCAACGCCACCGGGGTGGTGTTGCACACCAACCTGGGCCGGGCACCGATCTCCAAAGCAGCCTGGCGCTCCGCCGAGGCTGTCAACACCGGCTTCTCCAATCTGGAGTTCGACCTGCAGACGGGAAAACGGGGAAAGCGCAGGGGCATCATTCCGGATCTGCTCTCTCTTCTGGTCGGTGCGCAGGACACCCTGATGGTGAACAACAACGCGGCGGCGGTGTTCCTGATCCTTTCGGCCCTGGCCAAGGGCCGGGAGGTGATCGTCTCCCGGGGAGAGCAGGTGCAGATCGGCGGCGGTTTCCGCATCCCCGAGATCCTGGCTCAGACAGGGGCGAAGATGGTGGAGGTGGGCACGACCAACATCACCCGATTGGAGGACTACACCGCTGCCCTGAGCCCGGATACGGCCATGGTCCTGACCGTGCACGCCTCGAATTTCCGCATCCGCGGTTTCACGGAGCGGCCCGGGATCCGGGAGCTGGCGGTGGAAATCCCTGACGATGTGCTCCTGGTGGTGGATCAGGGCTCGGGTACGACCACCGAGCGTATCCCCGGAGAACACTCGGTCTCCCACTACCTGAGCTCGGGAGCCGATCTGGTCAGTTTCTCAGGGGACAAGGTGCTGGGGGGTCCCCAGGCCGGCTTCATCGTGGGCAAGGCCGAGCTGATCCAGACCCTCTCGCGGCATCCCCTCAACCGGGTGTTTCGCCCCGGCAAGACCATCTACTCCCTGATGGAGGAAGCCCTGGTGGCCAGGCTCAACCGGACCGCGGAGCCTCCGGTGGAAACGGTGTTGAGCCTGCCCATGGAGGAGCTGCGCGCCCGGGGCGAATCCCTGCTGAGCGAACTTCCACCGGATGCCGCCCGGCTGGTCGATTCCACGGTGACTACAGGAGGGGGAAGCGCCCCGGACGAGCACTTCCCCTCCCTGTCTATCGAGCTGGTGGCGGATGAAAAGCCGGAGAAAATGCTGGCGGCTCTACGGCGGCTGGAACCTCCCATCGTGGGAACCATCGTGGATAGAAAGGTTCAGCTGAACCTGGCCACCCTGCTGCCGGAGGAGGTGCAGCTGGTCGGGGAGTCGCTGAAACGGCTGTTGGGTGGAGAATCATGAAAACCCACCAGGCGCCGCGGCGCAGGAGTCCCCAATGCACGTGATCGGGACCGCCGGACACGTGGATCACGGCAAGACCCTGTTGATCGAGGCGCTCACCGGGATCAACGCCGACCGGCTGCCTGAAGAAAAACAGCGGGGTCTGACCATCGATCTGGGATTCGCCCACTTCTTCACCCCCGAGGGGGAGCCGGTGGGGGTGATCGACGTGCCGGGCCACGAGCGTTTCATCCGCAACATGGTGGCCGGGGCCTGGTCCCTGGACCTGGCAATGCTGACCGTGGCCGCGGATGACGGGTGGATGCGGCAGTCCTCCGACCACACCCGGGTCCTGCACCTGATGGGCGTTCCCCGGCTGATCGCGGTGATCACCAAGG
>CAZKCQ010000302.1:0-3672 GCA_964551205.1 uncultured Spirochaetaceae bacterium | reverse complement strand
TCCTGGAGAACACGAAGATCATCCAGATGAAGGGCTGGAAGGTCCACATCCTGGGCGTGGGCGTCGGAGAGGAGGCCCGCCAGCTGGCCGAAGAGCTGGCCGGAACCTACACCGATCTGTCCGAGCAACCCACCGTGGAGGAGATGGTGGAGAAAACCGGGGAGTTCCTGGCCGCCCTGGAGGTGACCTCTCCGGCGACCCTGGATCCGGTGGACTACCGGGGCCGCAGCCGGGTTTCCTTGAGCGTGGAGAGCAAGGGCTACACGGAGGAGCGGACCGTGGTGATAAACGGCATCCGCCTGACACTGCCCGACGGCATGGAGAAGAATATCCTGGAGGATTCAGCCTCCTTCACCTTTGCCCCCGATTCGACGACGGAAATCGGGATTTCCGTGCGCATACCGGCAGCCGTAGAGGCCGGGGATCACTCGGGAACATTGAGATTCGTATTCTCCGGGGAGGATCGTTTCCTGCCGGTGCTCAGCCAGGTCGACTACCACGTGAATTCCTTCTTCGAGAACTTCTGGTGGTGGATGCTGATCGCCCTGGCCGTGGTCATCCTGATCGTCCTGCTGATCCTGCTGCTGACCCGCCGGCTCAAGAAGGTCAAGTACCGCTTTCAGCTGGTCACGGCAGGCAAGAAAGGGGACCAGCCGGTCTACAAGATCAAGGAAGGCAGACCCCTTTACCTGGAGCTTGTCGAGGACTCGCTGGGTGTCAATCCCAAGCGCAATCCCCAGAGCATTGCCCGACTGATGGCCATCGCCAAGGGGGTGCGCATGACCGTGCTCAAATCCGAGCGCTTCCCCAAGTTCTACGATGCACCCCTGAACATCCTGGATTTCGACTTCCGGGTGCGCCTGGACCTGGATAAGAAGAAGGACATCACGGTGCGTTTGGCCCGGGTTGGCTAGTCCGGATAGCGTAGCTGGTGCAGAAAGCGTAACCCGCGCAGAAAGCGCAGCCAGCGAAGCTGACGAAGTCAGGCCTTGCAATCTTGCCGAGACTAGCACAAAATCTCCCTGATTCCACGATGAGTCCCTGTAGCGTCTATTTAGTCGAAAGTGGATTCCCGGAAGACCTTCCGGGGTTCAGCTATGAAGTTCCCTGCGCCTCCTTTCCCTTCTGGGGGCACTACTGCCTGCTGGACTTTGCGGCAGCGGCGTTCGCCGGCCTGAGCGATTCCGGCTGCAACCTGATCGCCGAAACCCGCTACCGCAGCCTGACCTCTTTCATCACCGCCAGATCACGGGGGGAGCGGGAACGGCTGAGCCTTGCGGATCGGGGGATCGAAGGGCTGCTCGAAACCCTGGGCCGGGATCCCGCACCGACCATTCTGCTCTGTCCCCTGACCCTGGCCTGCAGTCCGAAAAGGAACGCGCTCCGGGGTGTTATAGAGAACGCCAAAGCCTCGATCGTGCGTGTTTCCATCCAAAACGTGGAAACCGACATTTACGTAGCGGGAAAGCGGGCTCTCCTCGGTGCCTGGGAAAGCTACAGCAAAAGCCGAGCCCCATCTCTCAGGCTGGGCGCGGCCCTGTTCTCCGAGTTCCTGCACGCCTCCTTCGAGGCTATCCGGAACATCCCCGGGAGGATACTGTTTCAGAACAACCTCACCCAGCTCTACAAGGAGAACCTCTGGCTTGTCGGCCAGACCGGAAGGGTCGAGCTGCTGGAACAGCTGAACACTCCCGGAAAACCCGCCGCCGCTGCAAAAGAGACGCTCATCGACAGAAGCGGGCAGGTAAAAAACTCCCTGATCAGCGCAGGTGCGAGGGTGGAAGGACATGTGGAAGGCAGCTTCATCTTCCCGGGTGTGGTAGTGCACAAAGGCGCTTCGGTGGTGAACTCGGTAGTGATGAACGGAAACCGGATCGGGGCCAAAGCCCAGCTATACAAAACTCTGGTTCTTCCCTATGTTGGAGATCTGGGATCGTCGAACATCGGGGAGGGGGCGGTCATCGGTATGCGCGAGGCGGGCGCCCGGAACTTCGATTTTCCCAAACAGGTCTGCGAAGGGGTGACGGTAATCGGAATCAATGCGGAAGTGCCCAAGGGTTTGAAAATCGGTTCAGGCTGCCTGATCGGCGCCCGGGTCGGTGCGGGGCAGTTGCGCTCCGTCAGGGAGCTGCCCCGAAGCAGCACGGTGCTCAGACCTGAAGAACCGGACCACGAGTAAGGGATCGTAATGCCGAATCAAGCCGTCATCGATTTTATCGAGAAGTACGACAAGTTCATAATCACGGCTCATGAAACCCCCGATGGTGACGCCTTGGGCAGTGAATACGCCATGCTGCTGGCCCTGCGCAAGCTCGGGAAAACCGCCCGTATCCTCAACGCCGATCCGGCTCCGCAGAAGTTCGCCTTTGTAGATCCCGGCCAGGAGTTCGAGGTCCTGATGCGGAAGGAACAGATCCCCAAAGATGTCGGGGAGTACGGAATGTTCATCCTGGATGTGAACGACATCAACAACATCGGGCAGGTGTCGACCTTGATCCTTCCGCGGGTGAAGGAATATTTCATCGTGGATCACCACGACAGTGAAACCGTACAGCTTTCGAAAAATCATATCGAGCAGAACGCCTCCTCCACCTGCGAGATCCTCTACCTCCTGTTTCGGGAGATGCACCTCGAGATCGATCTGCCAATAGCCCAGGCTCTTTATATGGGCATTCTCTACGACACCGGGTCGTTCATCTATCCCAAGACCACGGCGGTCACCTTTAAGATCGCCCACGATCTGGTCAACCTGGGGGTTCAGCCCAATCAGGCCTACGTGAGTGTGTATGAGAGCAACTCCATCAGCTCCCTGGTGCTGATGTCCAGGGTGCTGGCCACCCTGGAGCTGCATTACGACAATCACGTGGCCGTGCAGACCATGACCCAGGACCTGCTCCGGGAGGCCGGCGCCATCTACGAGGAATCGGATCTGCTGATCAACATCCCTCTGCGCAGCGGTGACGTCCGGGTCAGCGTCTTTTTCAAAGAAAATACGGAGGGGGTCAAGCGCTGTTCTCTGCGCTCAAAGGGCAATATCGACGTGGCCGCCATCGCCCAGAGCCTTGGAGGGGGCGGTCACAAGACGGCAGCGGGATTCAAGTGCGTGCGGCCTTTCGAGGTGATGAAGGTTGAAATTCTGGAGATGCTGCACGAGTACTTCAACGAGCAAACATCGAGTACCGAGTAGATAACGATGACCATAGCGAACACCCAAAAAATTTTCCGGCGCCGGTCGGTTTCCGCGATCCTCCCTTACCTGCTCCTGCTGGCCGTACTTTCGGGCGCCGTGCTTACGGGCTGCGACGTGTTCAGGGAGAACAACAAAGCGGAGGCGGGAGCGCGCAGGATCGTGCCGGAAGTGGCCGATGAAGCGGGCCCGGGATCGGCGGACGGAAATGGAATAACCGCGGAGACCCTGGAGCTGACCCCCAAGGTGCCCCTGGATGACACCGAGAAGCTGATCCGGGTGATCAACACCAACCTGGATCTGGACACCAACGACGAGCAGATCCTGGTGCTCCGCCAGAAGGAGGATCCCCAGGCTCCCCTGAAGATCGCCGTGATCGACTACGATCCCATACGGGCTACCTACTCCCGGACCTGGGAGAGTCTGATCAACGCCACCAACCTCCGTCTGCTGGATATCTCTTTGAAGGACGTGGTGGGGGACCA
>CAZKCQ010000301.1:0-3686 GCA_964551205.1 uncultured Spirochaetaceae bacterium | reverse complement strand
CCGTGATGTCTCCGGGCAGAAGATCGGGGGTGAACTGGATGCGGCCGAAATCCAGTCCCGCGCTGACCGCCAGACAGCGGGCCAGCGTGGTCTTGCCCACGCCCGGAACATCTTCGATCAGCACGTGGAGTCCCGCGCTGAAGGCCACCAGGAGTGCATGGATCTGGGCTTCTTTGCCCACGAATACTCTGGAGATATTTACAGCGACCGCCCGCATGTGTTCGGCTTCCCGGCGGAGGTTCCGATCGGTCATGGCGATCCCTGTCTTGCTCGTGAAGATTGTCTGGGGAATCCCCGGTTTACTGCGATCCCGGAGCTGATAATCACAATCGGAATTGTCAGACCGATTGCCGAATGGGCGATGCCGAAGACCTGGATCATTTCGTGGGATCCGTTTTTCAACACTTCTGTGGTCAAAAAACCCATGACGATCTCTGCAACCATCAAGGTTGCGTGGGTAAAAAAAGCGTAGCGGTGCAGATCCTGCGGGGTGAGCCCGGGCTGATCCTTGCTCAGCATGCCTATGCCGGTTGCCGCATTGGCCAGGTACAGCAGTTCCCCGGTTGCCAGCAGCCCGATGTGAGTCCAGCGCAGGCTCTGATGCAGAGGGGAGCCCCACATTTCGGAGATCTTGTTCGCACACTCGCTGCCGATCTCATCTTCCTCGATTCCGTACTGGTCCCGATAGTCGTGCCCCTCGCTGATGAAGGTGGCCCACTGCACCGTGCCCACCACGCCCGCGGCCAGGAGCAGAGAGCCGGAGGTAAATCCGGCAACCTGGTGGAACCTCACCTTGCTGGAGAAACCGAGGAAGGTGCTCGGCTTTTTCTCCACCGCTGTCGGCTCCTCCGGGGCCGGCTCAATTGCAGGAGTGCTCCTGCTGAGTGGGGTGTCGGAAATGGGGGCGCCTGCAAGAACCCAGAGATAGAGAAGTTCCTCCTCCGCTGCGGTGAGCTTCGGTTCCATCGGCGGCATCGAACCGTCGGCTACCCTGGTATATAGAGGACTCTGTTCCGGTTTGTTGGGGGTATAGCGAACCGGATCCGTCAGACCCTCATGGGAGGCCGCCCACTCGTGGCACATCAGGCAGCTGCGCTCCATGATTTCGATGATGGTGACAAATCCGCGGTTCACCTCGATTGTCTGGATCTGCGAAAACGAAACCAGGGGGACGAGGCAAAAGAAGAGACAAAAAGTGAATGTAGGTTTGTCGATGGTTTTCATGGCTGAGTCTTTAATCGAAGCTATAGAATAGCACTTCACCGCAGGCCTTGCCAATTCATGCTCAATTACTCTGGCAGTCAATTTGACGCGCACCACCAAGCCGAGCCGTTGCTCTATGTCGATTTCTGCACCTGATGCTCCCGATTCACTGCCGCCGCCAACGGCGAACCAAAAGGACCTGTATCGCGATCGCCGCAGCTATCAAAGCGGCGCAGAAAACGCTCACTGCGGTCATGGAGCAGTTCTGATAGAGTTGACCACCCACTGCCGATCCGGTGATCAGACCCGAGGCCAGAAGAGCCTCGTGAATGGCCATGCGGGTGGCCCGCCGGGACGCTCCGGAAGCGCCGTGGAAAAAGCTGTAGGAAAAACCCAGGGAGATCAGGGGACCGATCAAGGCAAGACTCAACGCCAGGACAGGGAGGGAAGGGGCGCGGGATATGCCGAAAACCAGCACAGCCAGCAGTGCCAGACCCGCGGTCATCGGAAATGGTCGGAAATGCCAGAGACTCATCCCGCCCAGGAACAGGTAGCCCGCGGCGGTGCAAAGTGCTCGACAGAGGAGGAGAGCCCCGATTGCACTCTTGGACAGGCCCAGGTCATCCCTCGCGTACATTGGGAAGACCGTGATGACCACTCCCAGCACCGCGTAGGTGGCGAACAGTCCGATCCAGGCGGGGAAGCGTAGTGCCGTGCTCCTGTCGGGTTGTTCAGGCTCCTCCCGGCTGCCCCCGCGCTGTTTGTCGGATCGGATCCCGGGCAGAACCAAAGCGGCCCCAATCAAAAGGAGACAGTTGGCGGCAAACAGTGAAGCCGCCCCGTACAGGGGATAGCGGGGAGCGAGAGAACTGAGTGCTCCCGCTGCAAAGGGACTGATGATGATTCCTATATTACCTACGAAGGTCAGCCGGGTCATGGCCCGGCCCAGTTGTTTTCCTTCGATTCCCAGAGACAACCAGCTCATGAGCGGCGGCCAGAAGAAGGAGAGGCAGAACCCGAAAAGTCCGTAGAAGAGGAAAGTTGCTGCCACGGATCGTGAGAGCAGAATTGCGGTCACGGCCACACCCATGCCCGCAGAGGAGAAGATCATCGAGTAGCGGGGAAGGAGCGTTTCGAAAGCGGGCCGCATGGTCAGGCAGCCGAGAACGTAGCAGCCCTGCCAGGTTGCGGCGATCCAGCCGATCACTGCTGGGGAAAGAAGGAACTCCTCCCGCATATAGAAGACCATGCCCAGGGTGAGCATCCCCAGCCCCGCTTCCGCCACAAAGGCCGCAGGCAGGATCACCGCGGTCTTTCCGATCCCCGCGGACAGAACGCGGAGAAACTGCTGCTGCTGGCTTATAAAACGATATCGCATTCGAGGGGTAGTATTGGTTGTTGTTCGAGTAACGGGAGCCGCTGGGTCTCCGCTATTCCCAGAGCCTGAAGTGGGGATACTGGTCGGTCATCAGGCCCACATAGGCGCAGACCCTGTACGACCATCGCTGGATCCCCATGACGAGCTTGAAGATGTCCTTGTGGTATTTCCCCGTGAACAGCAAAACGATAGCAACGATTATCATCAGGAACAGCATCAAACCGCCTTCACCAAAGCCCAGTGCCCCGAGAATCGCATAGTGGGGAATGGCCAGGAACCACTTCACCAGCGCCAGCCCGTTCTTGAGTTTCTCGGGATAGTCGATCTGCAGATCCGCCGGATAGTCGACAGATTGCAGCGTAAACGGCGGGTATTTGTCCGTCCCCAGAACGAAAGCATAGAAAAAAATCCGCCAGCCCCAGCGCAGCACTCCCACATTGAAATTGAACATCCCCCGCGGATAGCGGCCTGTAAACAGGATGGCGAAGAAGGCGATGATCGTGAGAATCGCAAAGGCGATGGACAGGAAGAAAAGTACGAACCAGTGAGGAATGGCCAGCAGCCAGCACTTCACCAGCCAGAGCGCCCTGGACGGTTCATCGAGTTCGCCCTTCAGGTGGACCGGGTATGTATCTTTTTCTTTTGCCATGGGTTCCTCCAATATGGCGGCAGATTATTCATGTTCTTTATACTCCGGGAAGGTATTCGAGTCAAAGGGCAGAGAACATTTTTGAATCTAATAGCATTTTCCCCGGTTTTCGGTTAGGATAGAGACACGAAGCACCTAAATATAAAATTCGTATAGAATTGCAACAAAGAGGCGGACACTATCGTGGAAGAGAGAATCGGCGAAGCTCTGGTACGGATCGGGGCCATGACTACGGAACAGGTCGATCAGGTCCTGAAGCTTCAACAGGATGGGGATAATCGTCTGTTCGGGGAGATCGCCATCGAGCAGGGCTTTATCAACGACAAGGCGATCAAAGCCTACCTGGACGACAGGAAGAGCTGAGTTATTAGTTTAGCGCTTTCTGCTCCACGTACAGCAGGTGGGTATTGCCCGTCGAGTCGTTGAACCAGAACTGCAGTTTTCCGTCCTGCAACA
>CAZKCQ010000300.1:0-3693 GCA_964551205.1 uncultured Spirochaetaceae bacterium | reverse complement strand
AGTAGTACGGAAAGAACTAGTAGCTTTTTCATCTTTCTGTTCTTCCTCCTCAAATTTTTTGCTTCGAGCCAACGGCTCGATTGTGCCCAAATGTGTTAGATACCGGCTTGCCAGGCCTCAACCCAATGGCAGGCACGCCCTCCTAACATAATTTATCAACAGCATATAGCACCTACACACTGCTAAATCCATACCATTTTATCATATATGGAGAAGAGGTCAAGCCCATTTTCTGATAACTCAACTCCACTGAAAGCAATTATAGCAATGTATAAAAAATGCTGTCAAGTGAATTTTCTACTCTTTTTCATATCGTATTTTTTGCTTATCGACACCATGAAACCATGTCTAAACCTCCCATGAAAAAATCTAAGTACCGGTGTTGATCGTCAGAGCACGGGCGCAACTTCATCACCCCGCCGTCTCTTAGCGTCTCCTGAGTCTCCTGATTCCACGTTGAAACGATCTGCCAGAAATCTTATAGTGGGGCTAATGATCGAGCTGGAGCGGCGCATCAGCGGGGATTGGATCGATCTGCGGGAAGCCGGCAAGGACCAATACACCCTGATCGAATACCTAGGCTTCTCTTCCCAGGACCTCGGCAGGCTGGCGGAGGAGCTGCGCGGAGCGGTGGAAGAGGGGCTGATCGAGTACAAGGACATGATCCTGCGCCGGGCCTTCATCACCCTGGAGGCGGTCCAGTTCCAGTCGGTGCGCTTCGAAGAGCTGCAGGCTCGGGAGCAGCCTCTGAAGGATCTCGTGTTCATCGTCCTGATGCAGCGACTGCTCTGCACAGGGGTCATCCCCCTTCCAAAGAGCAAAGAAGGAGAAGGCCTTTCTCCCGATGAGCTGGATGTCAACGGCGTATTGGCGGAGATCCGTAACCGGATCAGACGGGATCCGAACTTCCAGAAACATCCCGCTGTGAAGAATATCTTCGTGCAGGTGGCCCTCTACCAGAAGGAGAAGAAAAAGATGGAGGAACTGCTGCCCATGATAAAAGCGGATAAGAAAGAGGTGTTTCGGGTCAACTTCGGCGCGACCTTCAAACGCATCTTCGACAGCATCAAGAAGAACTACAGCGACCTTCTCAAGGAAGAGGAATCCCGGCGTCTGGCCAAGGAGAACAAGAGGGATCTTCTGCACCGCGTTCCCCTCAAAGACCTGGCTCCCTTCCTTCAAAACCAGGCTCAGCACGTCTGCCACCTGTGCTCGACCCTGACCTATGCTCGGGAAGACAAGTATAAGACGCGGGGGATCCTGGTGGATCTGTTCAAGCAGAAGGAGGAGTACTTCAAGCGCATCGAGAGCGAGCAGCGGGTCTACCGCAGCCTCTGTGCCGAGATCGGGCTGATAGGCACGAGCGACTGTCCGATCCGGTTGAATTACCGCCTAAGGGATGAGCTGATTCATGCGCTGGAACGGATATCGAAAGTAGAAGAAAAACCCTAAAATTTTGCTGTTAAAAAAATTGCTGAGAACCACGCCTTACCGTCGACCTTCGAACTAGTACAGATCCCTGCGATCCTCAGCTGTTAGACTCTCGACCACATCCTTAACGTGTTGAGATTTACCCTTCCGGCAGACCATGACAATCCCGTTTTTTACGACCACAATAAGATCCTGCACACCGACCAGGGCTACAGGGAGATCGGACAGGACGAAATTTCCCCTTGAATCCGTGCTGAGACAGCTGGCCTCTTCCCGGGCTTCCATATCCGCCCCAAACAACTCGGCAACCACATCCCAGCTGCCCACATCGCTCCAGGAAAAAGTGGCGGGCACCACGGCGCAGCGCGTACTGTGCTCCATCACCGCGTAGTCGATCGAGATCGAAGGGCTTTTCCTGTAGACCGCCTCCAGCACCTCATCGGCGGAGAACAAGTCCGGGGATGCAGTATTCTCAGATTGCCGGGTGCTCGTCGCCGGCGAGATCTCCGCAAAAGCACAAGCCACCTCCGGAGCATGCCTGTCCAGCTCTTCGAGAAAACGATCGATCCGAAAGGCAAACATCCCCGAGTTCCAGTAGTGGTTCCCCTGGGCCAGGAAGGATCGGGCCGTGGCCTCATCCGGCTTCTCCTTGAACTTCCGCACCTTGAAACCCGTATCGAGCTTGTCACCTGCCTCTACATACCCATAGCCGGTTTCCGGCCCCTTCGGGGGAATCCCGAAGGTGACCAGCCAATCCCGTTCGGCCAGGACAGCCGCCCTGTTCACGTCCTCGACAAAGGCGGACACAGGCTCAATGACGTGGTCGGCGGGCATCACGATCAGGGTATCCTCCGGAGCATCGATTCGCTGCAGCAGGTTACAGGCATAGGCGATGGCCGGCGCGGTGTTTCTGCCCTCCGGTTCGGCCAGGATGAGAATTCGAGCCGGGGGGAATCTTTCTTCCTTCAAGACTTCCATACACTCCTCTGCAATACCTTGGGAGTGATCCCGATGGGTTACGACGCAGATGCGGCCTTCAATCCCCAGCCCAATCGCCCGACGCAGGGTCATGGAAAATAGCGACTGACCTTCTGCGAGCCGGAGGAATTGTTTGGGATGCGTTCTCGTGGATGCCGGCCACAGCCGTGTGCCGACCCCCCCTGCCAGGATTACCGCATGTTTGACCACACTGCTACCCCCGAATCTGAATACTCGTCTTGGTATTGTAGTATAGCTTCTATTTTTTGGGGAGGGAACAGGATTGAGGAATCGGAGAGAGTCCTACTCCAACAGTTCGATGCCCACCAGCCAGAGCTTGTTGTCCCGATAGACGTGCTTGTAGCGGTGGTTGCCCCTGCGGCTGATGAAGACCAGCTGCCCCTCTTCCAGGAAGAAGTCATCCAGCTCCCGGCCGATATCCACCGAATAGTAGCGGGTGAGGTAGTTCAGAAGGCCGTCGAGGTTGATCTGCTCGAACAGATCGATCAGGCGGTTGTAGGCTTCGGTCTGGCCGATCCGTTCCAGGTAATACATCTTCTGGGCGAAAAAGAAGACGATATGGTCCCTGGTGTTGTTCATTCCAATTCTATCATCGACCTTTTTGGGGGAATCCAAACGTACTTTTTTCGCCGTCAGTCATGCCCAGGCCACACACCAGGGGGCACACGGCAGGACGCTGCCTTGACCGCTCGAGCGGGCGGGGATAGTATAGGTGCACCATCACCTGCTAAGAACGAAAGAGGAGCGTCATCATGGCCAAAGGGTTTACTCTGGAGATCTACCCCTGGGTGTACATGGCTCAATACGGGGCCAATGACAGCTGGGAAGAACAGTACATCGAGAAGGAGCACCTGAGCCCCCGGGAGGAGGAGGCCCTTCCCGAGGACGAACAGCGGGAGCTGCTTCGCAAGCGCAACTCCTTCCCCGAGCTGCCTTTAGTCAACTACACGACCCAATACGGCCTGGGCTGCTTCGAAGGTTTGAAAGCCTTCCCGCAGAAGGACGGAGCCTTGAAGATCTTCCGCCCAGAGGGAAACGCCCAGCGGATGAACAACTCCATGAAGGGGCTGCATATGCCTCCCTACCCGGAGGAGCTGTTCCTCAAGGCGATCCGGGAGGTGGTCAAGCGGAATCAAGATCTGGGATTCGCTCCCGGCTACGATCCGGCCTGGCAGAAGGAGAACTTCGTGGCCGGCCACTCGGTCTACATCCGGCCCTTCGCCTACAGCGAAGGCGGTATCGGGGTCAACCTGAGCGCTCATC
>CAZKCQ010000299.1:0-3712 GCA_964551205.1 uncultured Spirochaetaceae bacterium | reverse complement strand
GATGGCCTTCACCTCCCCCAGCTTGTGGGTGATGATCACGATGGTCTTGCCGATGGAGCGCAGTTTTTCGAGGGTCTCGAAGAGCTTGTGGATCTGCTGTTCGGTGAGCACCGAGGTCGGCTCGTCCAGGATCAGCAGCTGCGCCTCCCTGTAGAGGATTTTGATGATC
Source organism: uncultured Spirochaetaceae bacterium (assembly GCA_964551205.1). Lineage (GTDB taxonomy): Bacteria > Spirochaetota > Spirochaetia > SZUA-6 > DRHE01 > JAFGQJ01. Next base: position 3,543 of record CAZKCQ010000299.1, on the reverse strand, counting down.
TCCACCAGCTGCATCTGCCCGACCGTGAGCCGGGACACGGGCAGCCCGGGATCGATGCTGAAGCCGTAGCGGCGGATCACCTCCTCCACCCCGCGCACGGCCCGCTCCCTGTCGAAGAAGATCCCCCGCCTGCGGGGCTCGATGCCCAGCACCACGTTCTCGGCGATCGTGAACTCCGGGATCAGGCGGAAGTGCTGGTGAACCATGCCGATCCCCAGGCGGTTGGCGTCCAGAGGACTGTGGATCCGGGCTTCCTCTCCCCTGAGGAGAATGCGCCCGGAGTCCGGCTGCTCCAACCCGTAGAGGATCTTCATCAGGGTGGTTTTCCCGGCCCCGTTCTCGCCCACCACGGCGTGGATCTCGTTTTCCCGGACCTCGAAATCCACCCGGTTGTTGGCCAGGACGTCGTTCTCCGGATAGGTTTTGGTGATTCCCCGCATCTGCAGGTATGAAGCCTGGCTCAATCTTCCGTCCCCCATGACAGAGGGTGCGGCAAGGGCATACACCCCCCCGCACCCTGTTTTGTTATGACCCTAGCCTCTTGCGTCGTCCGTTATGTGCTCCGCCGCTTCAGGCGGGCGGTGCGCCGTTTCAGCCGTGCTACAGCTGGGGCGGCTCCAGGTGGAACGTACCGCTGCGCATCTTCCCCAGCAGGTCTTCCATCTTGGCGCGGATAGCGGCCGGCACATTGTCCGTGTACAGAGGATCCTTGTCGGCGAAATCTACATAGCCGTCCCTGGTGTGCAGGATGGCGGCCTTGCCGAACTCCAGTTTCCCCTGGATGGCCATCTTGACCCGTTCATAGGCGGCCTGGGTCTGGTTGAGCACGGCGCAGCCCACGATGGTTCCGGGAGCCGCCTTGTAGTCATTGGCGTCCACGAACAGCACGTATTTCCCCCGGTCCTGGCAGGCCTTGATCACGCCCTGGTTGGCCCCCCCGGCAATCGTGAGGATCACGTCCGCTCCGGCGTCGATCATGCTGTTGGCCAGGTCCGCCGCCTTGTTGGCGTCGTACCAGTTGCCGATAACCCTGTAGTCAAGGGTAAATCCGGGATTTATCGCCTTGAGGCCCATCTCGAAGCCCGGCTTCATCAGCTTGGTGAGGGCCGGATACTCCTGGGCCACCACCATGCCGGCCCTGAGATCGGGATTGGCCCCGCTCATGCCGCTGGTCGACACCAGGGCGCCCAGATAGCCGTCCATGTAGGTCATCTCCATCTGGTTGTACAGCACCGTGGCGAACTGGGGATTCCCGTCCAGATAGCCGTCCAGGTTAAGCCATTTCTGGTTCGGGAATTTCTCGGCCACGGGCATGCTGATGAAGGGCATGGCCGGATTGGAGGTGACGATCAGATTGTACTCCCCGGTTGCGGCCAGGGAGGTCATCTTCTCCTCCCACTCCGCCTGGTTGAAGCCCGCCTCCAGTACCTTCACCGAGGCGTTGGCGAACTCGGCGGCGGCCTTTTCAGTGCCCTCGACCATCTGCTCGTACAGCGGGCTGCCCGCCACAACACCGGGCACGAATATGGCGATGTTAAAGGGCTCCGCCTTTACCGGTTCTGTCTCACTCTCCCCCTCTGCAAAGGCGAGTCCTGAGATGAGCAAACCGAGAAGCAACAGGATGCTCAGAACCGCTTTCTTTAAGTTCATCTTCATAAAAATCTCCTTTCTCTTCCGATTGCACTATTTTTAGGGCTTCAACGAAGCCTTCAGTTTCCTGTTCGATACTGGCAATCGAACCTGCCCGTCCATACTACCCGGACCGCCGGCCTCAGGCGTAGTAGACCTGCTCCAGGGCGTCCACCGGACAAACGCTGACGCACAATCCGCAGCCGGTGCAAAGTTCAGGATCTATCCTGGCGATCTTGTCGACCAGCTTGGCTGCACCGTACACGCAGACCCGTTCACAGTTCCCGCAGCCGTTACAGGTATCCACCAGCACCGTGGGCACAACCGCTTCGGTGACCGCCTGCAGGCCCTTCTGTTTTCGTTCCTCGATCCGCTTCAGGGTCAGTCCGCGGACCTGTTCGGGGCTCTCGGCCCCCAGATTCTGAAGGAGCCGCTCGAGGTCCTCGATGATCCGGGTGTAGCGCTTGACCCCGTGTACATGACCGGCGGTGCACACCCCCACCAGACTCGCTCCGGCCATGAGGTACTGCAGAACATCCTCGGCGGAGCTCACCCCGCCGACCCCGACGATGGGAAGATCCACGCCGGCGGCGATCTCCAGGACCATGCGCAGGGTGATCGGCATGATCCCCGGGCCGGTCAGCCCGCCTACTCCCCTGGGCCCTCCGAGAGTGGGCTGTCCCGTCTTGATGTCGATCGACAGAGCCGGGCCCAAAGCGTCGGAACAGCCGAAGCCGTCGGCCCCCGCCTCCTTGACGCCTCTGGCCCACACCTCAACGATGTGGGAGAAGGTTCCGGAGAGCTTGACGATCACCGGGATCTTCACGGCCTGCTTGATGAGTCGAACCGACTCCTTCATGGGCGCCAGGTCGGTGAGCTTCGGTTCGGGAAAGTTCATCCCGGGAAACATCGCATTGAGGATCTCCCCCATGTGGGGACAATGGGTGGGAACCTCGATCATGTCGGCCCCGGCCTCTTCAGCCTTGGACGCCAGCTCCGCACCCTGCTCCGGGGTGAAGCCGGCCAGGTTGGCGATGACCCGAGCCTGCCCTTCGCTGGCCCGTTTGATCCCCTCGCCGAACCAGTATTCCGCGCTCTTGTCGGAACCGAACACGGAGTTGATCATGCCGGAGCGCACCTTGGTGAAGCAGGGCAGCACATCCGTGGCCGGCTGGGACACGATGGTCTTCGTGCACACCCCGGCAACCCCGGAGGCGGAAACCTCTCTCATGGTTTCCCCGTCCCGCCCGTGGGCGCCGGCTGCTACGATGATCGGATTTTTAAAAACGAGCCCGCAAAAATCTGTAGTCAGGTCAACAGCCATAGAGCCTCCCTATTTAAACATCAATTCCGTTTTTTCGCCATAGCTTTTTTGCCTCTTCCAGGCACCTGCGCGCCACCTCCTCCTCATCCACCGTGGTCATGCGCCCCTGATCCACGACGACCTTGCCGTCCACCAGAACGGTATCCACCTCTTGACCTCTGAAGGTCATGGTGAAGTAGGACAGGACCGAGTCGGGGGTGACAGGCGCGGGCGCATCCGGCCGGATAACCAGGATGTCCGCCCGCTTGCCCGCGGCCAGGCTGCCGACACGCTCCTCTAATCCCAGGGCCCGGGCGCCGTTTCCCAGCACCAGATCCAGGGCCTGGAAAGGGGGCAGGAGCATGGGATTGGCGTTGTGGGCCTTGTGCAGCAGATAGGCGTAGCGGAGGTACTCCGCCGTATCGAGGGTGAAGAAGCAGTCATGTCCCAGGGAAACGTTGATCCCCCGCTCCAGCATCTCCGGGACCCGGGCGACACCGTTTCCGCCCAGGGAGTTGGTCATGGGCGTGTGGGCCACGTGAACGCCGCTGCGCTGAAAGATCTCCAGATCCTCGTCGGTCATGTCGATGCAGTGCACGGCCAGCACGTCC
>CAZKCQ010000298.1:0-3729 GCA_964551205.1 uncultured Spirochaetaceae bacterium | reverse complement strand
GAACGCCTGGCGCAGATGTATCCCGGGGACATCGGGGTGCTTTCTCCGTTGCTGCTCAACCTCGCACTGCTGCAGCCGGGAGACACGATGTTCCTGGAGGCGGGGGTTCTTCACGCCTACCTCGAGGGCACGGGAATCGAGCTGATGGCCAACTCGGACAACGTGATCCGTGGGGGATTGACACCGAAGCACATGGATGTGGATGAGCTGCTGTCCATCCTGCGCTTCCAGGGTCGTGCCATTCAACTGGCCGAACCCTCCGAAACGGTTGCCGGCCAGCGGGTATTCCACACTCCCGCTGAAGAGTTCCGCCTGGCCGAGATTCGCGTCCGCCCGGATCGACCCTACCGGAACCCCGGCAGCGGCAGCATAGAGCTGATAATCATTGTAGAGGGGAATGGCCGGATCCAGACAACCGCTTCCCTGGACCTCGGCAAGGGGGATTCCCTGCTGATCCCCGCCTCGACAGGTCCCTACACGATCCACGGATCGCTGCACCTCTACAGAGCCTTCGTCCCTCTGTAGTCTGGCCGGAGCGGATAAGCGCCTGGGGTGGCTGAGCCCCGGCATAGAGATCAGACACACTTTCTGTTTCACACCTATCCTCTTGCCGTTGTTTTGGCGAATTGCCGTGCCGCTATTGCCAGTCCCATAGCGGCAAATCCGGTCGTCACAACCAGACACAGCCAAAGGGGAAATTCGGCTGTTCCGATGGAGACGGTGGCGCCGTTCAGCACTGTTTGCCGTAGGCCATCTACGAGGTAGCTGGTTGGATTGGCGATCGCGCCGACTCTCATCCACCGCGGCAGCGACGAAAGCGGATAGAGCGCACTGCTCAGAAAGAGTACCGGAAGGTTCAGAAGCATAATCGTTGCATGGTAGGCCATCAGATTGTCGGTTTTCGAAGCCACGGCCAGAGCCAGCCCCGTAAAGCCGAGGGCGTATCCGACAATGAGCGCTACGCCCGCAATCCAGCCGACGATATCGACAACAGGGTCGGCCCCCATCAAGATACCGACGACAAAAATGACAGCGGTTTGGAATATAGCCTTGGAGACGGTACTTCCGGCGTTACCAAGCAGGATGCTTAACCGCGGAATTGGGGCGACCAAATACTCTTTGACAATCCCGCGCAGTCGTTCATCCAACCATGTCATTCCACCGCCTATTGCCCCGCCCATGGCGCTGAGTGCAACAATACCAGGTAACATGAATCCCACGTAGTTACCGCCTCCCGCCGAAGTGGCTGAGCCTACAAGGCTTTTCATTCCGGCACCGAAAAGAACCACCCAGAGCACCGGTTGGATCATCGTGCCAAACAGTTCCTCGCCGTTGGCGATGAATTTACGCATATGTTTGGCCCAGATCGTACGTGTTGCGGCGAAAGTTCCCGTCATGCTTGCACCTCGTCTCTCAATTCGCGGCCGGTGTACTTGAAAAAAACCGCCCCTAGATCGGGCTTGGAAACTGATATATCCTGGACCTTAAAGCCACTGTCTGCAGCAGCGGAAACAACCTGGGCGAGCCATCGGGAAGAGGACTCAACGCCGAGCAATATTCCACCGTCCACTGGAGAGACGGAATGGACGAACTCCAACTTGCCGAGATGATCAGCAACCTTGTCTCTTGGTCCGTCTCCGATTATCGAAATCGTATCCGCACCGAGTTCGTCGATGAGGTCGTCCGGAGTTCCCTCGACAACAAGCCTACCTCGATCCATGATGCCCACCCGATCTGCAAGTTGATAGGCCTCTTCCAGGTAGTGAGTTGTTAGGAACACGGTGAGATCGGTGCGGCTTTTAAGTTCCCCTAGGTAGTCCCAGATCCTGGCGCGTCCCTGCGGATCGAGACCCAGAGTGGGTTCATCCAGAAAGAGCACGCGTGGCACAGTCATCAAAGCTCGGGCCAGTTCGAGTCTGCGCTTCATCCCTCCAGAATACCCCCGGCAACGCCGATCCGCAGCCTCTGTCAGTTCCACCAATTCGAGCAACTCAGTTGTTCGCTGACGACGTTCAGATGACCGCAGACCATAGAGTCGGCCGTGGTACGTCAAGACCTGACGTCCGGTAAGCGCATCATCGAGAACCATTTCCTGGAATGTGACGCCAAGCTCGCGTCGCACCTTGGCCGCGTCGCGAACCACATCAAAACCGTTGATGCGGGCGACTCCACCGCTGGGTTCGATTAGTGTCGTCAGGATCGAGATTACTGTCGTTTTCCCGGCTCCATTCGGTCCGAGAAGCGCATACGTGGACCTGTGCTCAATCGAAAGATTCAATCCGTCAACAGCACGGATATTCTCGCCGAAAACCTTTCTCAGGTCCCGTGTTTCAATTGCAGGGGCCGCTTTCGTTACGCTCGTATGTCCTCGTGTCATTGATTCTGCTCCTCTTGATATATCATATGTTGCTCTCCAAACCCTTGATAACTTCGTCGAGAAATCGCGCTTCCAAATCGGCCAGTCGCCGTACGTATTCGATCACATGATAGGAACTACCGCTATGCAGCTCGTCCCCGTGGCTTTCTCCATCCGAAATCAAAGATGCTCGATACTCGGAAAGTTCCGCACGCCGTTTACTTAGTAGATCCAGTGCCTCAGAGGCGCCGAGGTCATCGGAAAAACTCATGCTGACGAGACCGGGCAGTTCGGGATGGATATATGTACCCAGCTGCTCGCGAAGCAGACGGGCAAACGCCCTTTCCCCTGACTCGGTAACAGAGTACACCTTTCGCGATCGATCTCCCGTGAACTCTTCGCGGTGATCAACCCAGCCGTCCTGTTCCATCCGCTCGAGCAGGTTGTAGGCAGTCGGCTTCTTGAGCGAGATGGGCACCACACCTTGGAGATGCGCATTGAGGACGTAGCCGTGCATCTCGGTTTGTCGAAGCAAACCCAGAAGCAGGAGCTTCCGTTCGTCAGTCATGGCAACAGCCTCCTCTACATTTAGTCAGTTTTGACTATCAAATATAGTCAGAATTGACTATTATGTCAATAGTTCGGGAACAAGATTTTTTGACCCGGCGATAGACACCACGTACATACGACACAGTCAACCGAAAATCGTGTATAATAGCTCTGTGAAACCGGTTCGCGATTGGGCCGAAAAGATCAGGAAATCCACGGAGAGGGCCTTCTACGGCAAGGAAGATGCCGTGGAAAAGCTGCTCATCGCCCTGCTCTGCCGGGGCCACGTCCTGATAGAGGACGTCCCCGGGGTGGGCAAGACCATCGCGGCCAGGGCCTTGGGCCAGAGCCTGGGGGGCAGCTTCAAACGCATCCAGTGCACCCCGGATCTGCTGCCCTCCGACGTTCTGGGCGTCTCCGTGTACAACCCCAAGAGCGGAGATTTTACTTTCCGGGAAGGACCGATCTTGAGCAATGTCCTGCTGGTGGATGAGATCAACCGGGCCACGCCCCGCACCCAGTCGGCTCTCCTCGAGGCCATGGCGGAGAATCAAATCAGCGTGGACGGGCGCTGCATTCCCCTGCCGGAACCGTTCTTCCTCATGGCCACGGAGAATCCCGTGGAGTTCGAAGGCACCTTTCCCCTGCCGGAAGCGCAGAAGGACAGATTCTTCCTGGTCCTCAAGATCGGCTATCCCGACCGCAGCTCTGAGGAGGAGATCCTGGAGAGCCAAAGACGAACGACCCATCCGGTCACGGATGTGGAGGCGGTCACGAAGCTGGAAACTGTGCTGGAGATGCAGCAGCGGGTGGTGGAGGTGCAT
>CAZKCQ010000297.1:0-3768 GCA_964551205.1 uncultured Spirochaetaceae bacterium | reverse complement strand
AAGCCGTGGACTTCGAGGACGATGCGGATGTGGTCGGTATCTCCTTCATGACCGCCCACGCGCCTAGAGCTTATCAGTTGGGGGAGGAGTTCAGGAAAAGAGGCAAAACCGTGGTCTTCGGCGGATTTCATTCGACTTTCATGACCGCGGAGGCTCTACAGCATTGTGATGCGGTGGTCACGGGAGAAGCGGAGAATACCTGGCCCCGGGTGCTCCGGGATATCGAAAACAACCGTCTGCAACGAGTCTACCAATCCGGCCAATCCGTCGACCTGTGCACTCTCCAGGCTATTCCAAGGCATCTGCTGAAGAAAAGCGGTTACATTACGATCAATGCGGTTCAAGTGTCCCGTGGGTGCAAGAATGCTTGCGAGTTTTGCTCCGTCAGTTCGTTCTATAGAAAAAAACAGAGATTTCGTCCGATAGACCGGGTGGTGGAAGAGCTGAAGAACATTTCGGGTAAGTTCGTGCTGTTCGTAGACGACAACATCACCGGAGACGCGGAGTACGCGAAGAAGCTGTTCAGGGCAATGATCCCTCTGGGGAAGAAGTGGATCTCCCAGGCCAGCCTGAGGATCGCCGACGACGAGGAGCTGGTGAAACTGGCGGCCAGATCCGGCTGCTGCGGCCTATTCGTGGGGCTCGAATCCATCGACTCGAGGAGCCTGGAGGAGGTTGAAAAGGGCTTCAACAGAACCGAACGCTACGGGGAGTCCATCAAGAAACTGCAGGACGCCGGCATTGGGATCGAAACGGGGATCATATTCGGTTTCGATCATGATGAGGTGCCGGTATTCGAAAGGACCCTGGATTTCCTTCTGAAAAACAATATCGATGCTATCCAGGTGTCGGCCCTCACGCCGCTTCCCGGGACCGCGCTCTATGAAAAAATGGTGAGAGAAAAGCGCATCATCGATTACCGCTGGGAGCATTACGACTACAGGCACGTTGTGTTCAGGCCCCGAAATATGACGCCCGAGCAGCTTCAGAACGGGGTCGATTGGATCATCGGGGAGTTCTACTCGGCCGGGAATATCGCCAGGAGGGTGTTTACCAATTTCTCCAAGCCCAACCTGTTTCGCAACCTCTTCGTCACGCTGCCTATCAATATCGGCTACCATCGGGATGCCAGGCGGTGGGGCATTCGTGGAGAGCTGCCGACAGCCGTGTGACTATCGAGATGAGCCTAGGAAAGCAGCTCGAGCCACTGGCGATTCGCAGGCGTGTCCAGCAGGATGTAGTCAGTGTCCGTGCAGACGCAGACAACGGTCCCGGACAGGACATTCAGAACCGGGTTGGAATGCATTGCTTCCAATCTTCCCAACACCTCCGCCGGCGGAAGGGACTTGCGGATCCATGACCGAGCAGTAGCGGAGTTGACGATAGCGGCCCGGCGAATGTTCTTGCGCTCCATCCGAACACTTTCGCTCAGCTCCTCTCCTCCTCTCCTGGTAAAGAGGGTTTCGAGGATCGATTTGCGGCTCTTCTTGGCGTACTCGTACACCAGGAAGCTGTCCGAAGCGTAGAGTATCCCAAAGGTGTCCGGGATACCCCGGTAGTAGGAATGGGAGATGGATCGTATGTGGATCGGCTCTCCCAACTCCTCCGCTTTCCTGCTCCAATACTCCTCTAATTCTCGATCTTTCTCCATTGTTCCACCTGTTTCGATATTTCAGCATGACTGCGGTCAAGAATATCCTTGATCTTGCTCCGCTGCCCTGTAACCGGGTACAGTGACAGCAGTTTCACCCGGTAGATGCAGTCGCGCAGATTCGCGGTCAAACCTCGAACATCGGCTATTCGATAACCCCCGTCCACGGCAACCGAAACGACGGGCATTGCGGTTTCATCCAGGATCGTCCGTACCGCCGCTGAGTGAAAGGATCTTACTTTACCGGTGCGGGAACGGGTGCCCTCCGGAAACACCACCGGACAAACGCCCTCCCGGGAATAGCGGGCCAGCTTCACCAACTCCCTGCGTGCTGCGCTGAACTCCCCTCGCCTGCTGATCAGGGCGTGCTTTCCTCTGCGCAACGCTATAGACACGGCGGGAAATCCACGCCTGAGTTCCCGCTTGGCCACGAAGCCCACCGTGTTCCGGGAAAAAACGTACGCCAATATGGGAATGTCGGCCAGACTCTGGTGATTGCTGAGGATCATGAATTGGGCTGGTAAGCTCTTAGCCAGGGCATCCTCGACGATGAGCCGAAATCCTGCGTAGAGTTTTGCGGCCGCCAGTACGTAGCGAGCTCCCTGAACCTGGGCTCTATTGAAACGCTGATAGCACCGTTTGCCGTGCAGGCAGTAGGAGATCCTGAGGCGGATGTCCCAGACCAGAAAAATAAAAACCAGGCACATAAGTGTGATAATGATCCCCATGAGTACTTCACGAAGAGTAGCATGGATTTTTCAATTGTGAAAAGCTGTATTATTGACTATAGTCCAGTCAACCATGATTCAAGAGATCCTTTTGTACATCTGTGCGGCCTTCGCGGCCAGCATCATAGCCGTTCATCTCGCCTGCCTGGTAGGTGTGCTCCGTAACCGACTGGGGGATGCCCTGGGTAGAACCGGCAACTCCTCTGCGTTGCCCTTTACTGTGTCTGTGATCGTGGTGGCCAAGGATGAGGAAGAGAATCTGCCTCCTCTGTTCGCCTCCCTCGAAGCCCAGAGCGTCCAGGGTTTCCAGATCATTCTGGTAAGCGACCGCTCTCAGGATGGAACTCTGGGTCTGATGAAGGCCTTTGCCGAGAAACACGGTTCCCGGGTGAAGGTGCTGGAGAACACCGAGGGGGTGGACAATCTGGGTCCGAAACAGTTTGTCCTGGACATTGCCACGGCCGCAGCGGTGGGTGAGATCCTCGTGTTCACGGATGCCGATTGCACGGTGCCTCGCCAATGGGTGGAGAAGATGCAGCCGTACTTTCACGATCCCCGGGTTGGAGTGGTGTTCGGCCAGATCTCATTGAGGAAAGAGAAGGGCTTTTTCAGTAACTTTCAGGGTTTCGACCAGCCCCTCATCCATCAGTACAACTCCGCAACCGCGGGACTTGGTATGCCCGGCAGCTGTTTCGGCAACAATCTGGTTGCCCGCAGGGCGGTGATCGATCAGATCGGCGGCTTTCGCAGTCTGGGTTACACTCTGACCGAAGATGCGGCCCTGGCCACCGCTTCGGCCAAGAGCGGGTGGAAGGTCAGGGTCTCGACCCGTACCGATACGATGATCCAGACAAGGGCCCAGGGGAGCTGGCGGGATTTCATTAATCAGCACCTACGCTGGAACGGCGGAGCCTTCTATCACGAAGATTTCCTTACCCGTTTAGCCTACCGCTTCATCACCCTGTATCTGATCACCAGCGTACTTGTCATACCGGTAGCCGTTTTCCTGCCCTTTTTGTTCGTACTACCCGCCGCTTCATTTATCAGCGTCGGCCTGATGGCTCTTATTGGGGGGATCCTCTACCGTCCGGACAAGAGCTGGTACCTGCTTCGCCTGATACCCTACACCTGTTTTTTTCTCCTCTTCTACGCCTTCGTTACGCTCTTGAGTATCTTTCAAGTACCGCCGCGCTGGAAGGGCAAGCGTTGGCAACCTGCCCACCACCAGTGATCCGGCTGAACATCCCCGGTTTCACTTCTCCAGCCAGGGCTGGACACGATCGGCGAACTGGTTCGGGTGTAAAACCTCGACTCCCCGGGGATCCTCGAGCCACCGTTGCTGTACGTATCCCCAGGAGGCCAGGCAGCCTGTAATCCGGGGATCCCGAG
>CAZKCQ010000296.1:0-3796 GCA_964551205.1 uncultured Spirochaetaceae bacterium | reverse complement strand
TTCGGTTCCCTGGCCGACACCCTCCAGATCGTTTTCAACGTCCTGATCCTTATCATCGCCGTGGTGGCGATCATCATCATCATGAACACCCTGGTGATCTCGGTGGTCGAGCGCATAGGAGAGATCGGGACAATGCGCGCCCTGGGAGCGCAGAAACGAACAGTACGCAGGATGTTCGTGTTCGAGACCTTGAGCATCTCGGTGGTCTTCGGATCGATCGGCGTGGCTGCAGGGGCGATCGTGATCGGCATCCTCAATCTGACAGGGGTGGCGGCTCCCAACCAGTTCTTCCAGATCCTCTTCGGAGGCGAGGTCCTGCATCCGGCCCTGCCTCTGTCATCCTTGCTGTACGCCTTGGGGATCATCGTAGCCATCGGGATCGTGGCCAGTCTCTACCCGGTAAGCGTAGCCCTGAAGATCCAGCCGGTTCAGGCTATTCAGGCGGAGTAGTAGGAAGTCGAGATGAACAGCCTGCGCATCGCCTTTCGCAACCTCAGCCGTCAGAAGAAAAGAAGTTTCCTCCTGGGAGGAGCCATCGCCTTCGGGATTCTGATCATCACGCTGGTGAACTCCTTTACAGCCGGCTTCGTGGAAAACGTCCAGGAAAACTTCAGCTATTTTTTCGCCGGTCATGTGTTTCTCTACGGATATGAGAAGAGTCCTTCCGGACGCCTGATCACGGTGATCCGGGACGACAAGGTCCTGATCCAGACAATCGAATCCCTGGAAAACCTTCCTATCCAGTATCTGTCCCGCCGCTCCAGCCTGGACGGTACCCTGATTTTCGAAGGGGAAAGCATCCGCCAGGAGGTGGTGGGAGTGAACTGGCAGGAGGAGCGTTTTCTCTCCGATCGGCTGATCCTCCGGGAAGGTTCGATGGAGCGGGTCCTGTCCGACCCGCGTGCCCTCATCCTCAACGAAAAAATGGCCAAGCGGCTCAACGTGGAGATCGGCGATACCCTGCTGGTACAACTGCAGACCGTGACCGGGCAGCAGAACGTGGGCGAGTTCATCCTGGCAGCCACCAGCATGGATACAGGATTCTTCAGCGCGGTGAGCGCCTACGCCCATCGCAGCCACGTGAATCAGCTGCTGAACATAGCCGAAGAGGAGTACATCAGCCTGGGGCTCTTTCTCGAGGATATGCGGATGATGGAACGAGCGGCTCAAGTGTTGACCGGTGCCCTGGAGGATCGGGTTTCTCTGGTGCCCCGCTTCAGCGGCCCCCGGGGTTTCCAGGAACAGCGCAATCAGCTTCTGGAGGAGCAGTGGGAGGGCACCCGCTACCAGCTGTTTACCATTGGCGACTTTCTCGAGCCTCTAAACCAGGTTGCCTCCACGCTGAACACGGTGGGATTGGTCGTTGTGCTGATCCTCTTTCTCATCATCATGGTCGGGGTCACCAACACCTTCCGCATGGTGATACACGAACGCACCCGGGAGATCGGCACAATGCGTTCCCTGGGCCTGCAGCGCGGAGGTGTGCGGGCCCTGTTCCTGCTGGAGGCGCTGCTGCTGTCCCTGGGCGGAGCGGTGGTCGGACTGTTTGCGGCCTTCCTCGTCGCCCTCGTACTGTCCCTGATAAACTTCGGGACGGACAACCAATTCTTTATTATCTTGAGAGAAGGACACCTGCTGTTCAAAGTGATGCCCGTCCAGATCGCGGGCGATATCCTGATCGTCGGTGTTTTGACGCTGCTGGCCGCCCTGCTTCCGGCCGGCCGGGCCGCCAAGATGGACCCGGCCCACGCCTTGGGCAAGACCTACTGAGCTGCAGCTCTCCGGCGGGCGGCATCCCGGGGCTAGATGGCCCTGATAGCTGGAACTGTGGCCAGCGACATCCCTGGGCACTTTGCAGCGCGATCATTCGAACTTGGAGGCACCAGCGTGAAAAAGACCGGAGCGATATGTTTCTCAATCCTGCTCTTCCTTATCCCCCTGCTCGGCTCCTGGGCGGCCGAGCCGGATCTGAAAGCGATCCTTCGTACCGTGGATGAGATGTCGAACTTCGAAAACACCGACTTCTCCGCGACCTACACCATGGTGAGCGAAAAACCTGGGGAGGAGACCAGCGTGTTTACCATCCGCATGTTCCGCCGGGATCGCGCGGACCAGTTCCTTCTGCTGTTCCTGGAACCTGAGATCCAGAAGGGTCAGGGCTACCTACAGCTGGAGGACAATCTCTGGTTCTACGATCCGGAGAGCCGCAAGTTCAGCCACTCCTCCCTGAAGGAAAATCTCGAGGATTCGGAAACCAAGAACAGCGACTTTCGCCGCTCTTCCCTGGCCGAAGATTACGAGGTGGAGAGCTACGGCGAAGAAACCCTGGGGAAGTATCCCGTGTACGTGGTCAACCTTGTAGCCAACAACGACGAGGTCCCCTACCCGCGCATGAAACTGTGGATCTACAAGGACCAGCCTCTGGTTCTGAAGTTAGAGGACTACAGCCTCTCGGACCGTTTGATGCGCACGGCCTACTACCCCAAGTACATGAGGGTGGAGGAGCGCTTCCTCCCCTCCAGGATGCTCTTCGTCGATGAGCTCAAAGAGGGGGAAAAGACCCAGGTCACGATCAAGGACGCCTCGGTGGCCTCGCTACCCGATTCGGTATTCACCAAGGCCTACCTGGAGCGGGTTAACCGCTAGTAGAGGGAGCACACATGATATCAGATCAAGAACAAACCCTCGTCAACTGTATCGATCCGGATGAGCTGGTCGAGCTGACCCGGGATCTGGTCCGCATCGACTCGGTGATCCGCCCGGAGACGGGAAACACGGAGAGCAAGGCTGTGGACTTCATCGCCGCCTGGATCCGCCGGGAGCTCGGGATCGAGCCGCTGGTGGAGGAGGTTGAAGCGGGACGGCAGAATATCATCGCCACCGTTGACTCGGGCCGCCCCGGAGCGGTGCTCATGCTGGAAGGACACACCGACGTTGTCAGCGAGGGAGACCGGGCCAGCTGGGATCACGACCCCTTCGCAGCGGAGATCGCCGACAACCGCATCTACGGACGGGGTGCCTGCGACATGAAGGGGGGCGTGGCGGTAGCCCTTTTAACTGCCAAGGCCTTTCACACATCCGGAGTGCCCTTTACCGGAAAGATCCGTTTGGGATTGGTCTGCGATGAGGAGGGGATGATGATCGGTATCAAGGACTTCATCCGCAAGGGCCACGCCGATGATGTGACCGCGGCGTTGGTCCCCGAACCGGAGGAGAACCAGCTTTGCATCAGCATGAAGGGAGCAATGCGGGCGATCGTGCACATCCACGGCAAGATGGCCCACGGCTGCATGCCCTTGACCGGCATCAATCCCAATACCCGTCTGGCCAGAACCGTCCTGGCCTTCGAGGAGCTGGAGAGCGCGGAGAAGAGTCGCTGCGGGGAAGACCCCTACCTGGGCTGGCCCTCGATCACCTTCACCGTGATCCAGGCCCCGCCCGCAGGAGAGCCGGCCCAGCTCAACGTCATGCCAGCCGAGGCGATCGGCTACGTGGACATCCGCACAATCCCCGCCCAGGATCACGAACAGCTTCGGAAGCAGCTCCGCAAGATCCTGGAGGAACTTGGCGAGCAGGACAAGGACTACAACGGAGAAATCGAGTTTATCGAGGACCGCCCCGTAGTGGCCATCGAAAAGGATGAACCGGTGGTCACCTGCTCGGCTTCAGCCTACAGGGAGGTTACGGGCAAAGAGCCGGTGTATAACGGAGTTCCAGGAGCCACCGACGGAACCTTTCTCAACGCCTGGAAGGCAATCCCCTGCCTGGTCAACGGACCCGGGCCGCGCCACATCCC
>CAZKCQ010000295.1:0-3806 GCA_964551205.1 uncultured Spirochaetaceae bacterium | reverse complement strand
TCTGGATGGACCGCCGGGCCGTTTCCGAGGCCGAGGAGGTTCGCCGCAGGATCGGAGAAGAGCGCATCTTCCGGCTCAGCGGTAATCCGATCGATCCCTACTACGGTTTGATCAAGACTCTGTGGATCAAGAACAATTTCCCCGACATCTATGGCAAGGCGGTAAAGATACTCAGCCTGAAGGATTGTCTGGTAGGGTGGTTGACGGGCAGGATGGTCACCGACGTGAGCCACGCAGGGCTTTTCGGGATCGCCTACGACATCCGGCGCAACTGCTGGGACGGGGAGATTCTCGAAGAGCTCGAACTGGATCCGGCAAAGCTCCCGGACCCGCTTGCCAGTGATGAGATTGCCGGCTGCCTGACAGCCGAGGCGGCATCCCGGCTGGGGCTCAAACAGGGAACGCCCGTAGCCGCGGGCACGATCGATTCGGCTGCCGGCTATCTGGCCTGCGGATGCCTGGAGACAGGACAGAGCGCCATGACCCTGGGCAGCTCCAGCTGTTGGGGCATCTACACAGAGGCCGATCTGTGGCCCAGGGGCATGAACGTCACCAAGGCACCGTGGGATCCCGGCGGCTACCTGATCAACGCCAGTCTGGCGGCCGGTGGGATGGTGCTGGACTGGCTGCGGAATCTGCTCTTCTCCGCCGGGCAGAGCGCCGAGCAATCAGTTCAGCACTTTGCACTGGAGGAACGGGCCGCCCGGGTACCGATCGGCTGCCGCGGGCTCCTCACCCTCCCCCACTTCCTGGGGGAGCGGGCTCCCCTCTGGGACCCCCATGCCCGGGGGGTACTGTTCGGTCTTCACCCGGCTCACGGACCTGCGGATCTGTACAGGTCGGCGATGGAGGGTATCGCCCTAAGCCTGTACAGAAACAAGCTGCTGCTCGAAGAAGCGGGAGTGGTCGTGGATCGACGTATCCCCGTGACCGGAGGATCGGCCCGCAGCCCGCTGCTGCGGCGCATCCTGGCGGATGCCCTGGATTCCACCGTGGAATATATCGGCGATGAACGGGGCAGCGACTACGGCGCCGCCTGGTTGGCGGGAAAAGCCACGGGCATCTTCCCAAGCTATCGAACTCTGGTCAGCGGGAACCGGATCGTCGAAACTGTTGAGCCTGACGCTTCGGCCCATCGTCGGTACGCCGGAATCTATGAGCAGATCTACAGTGATCTTTATCCAAGGATAAAGGATCTGTATCCGAGATTGGCAGATTCCGCAAAGCCGGCGGAGGAGCACCGGCGGATAGTCGAGGAATCTCGAAATAGAGGAACGATATGAAAGTGCTGGTAACTGACATGCACCATGGTTCGATAGAGGAGGAGGCGACGGTGCTGGAACCGGCGGGTGTTACGGTGGATACCACCTTCTGTAGAAGCGAGGATGACCTGATCCGCCACGGAAGAGGAGCCTTCGGTTTCCTCGTCTCTTACGCACAGGTATCCAGGCGGGTCATGGAGCAGCTTCCCGAGCTCAAGGTCATCGTGAAATACGGCGTGGGGGTAGACAATATAGATGTAGAAGCGGCCCGGGAGCTGGGGAAAATCGTCGCCAATGTGCCGGATTACTGCGTCGAGGAGGTCGCCGCCCACACCCTGGCACTGATCCTGGCGGGATTACGAATGATCTTTCCGCTGGCAGAGGCAGCCAAGCACGGCCGCTGGATCGAAGATCCATCCACGGAGAAGCTCCGGCGTTCAACATCTTTGACAGCGGGCATCGTCGGGTTGGGACGGATCGGCCGCAGGGTCGCCCAATGCCTGCGGCCGCTGGTCACAAGGATCCTATTCCACGACCCCCATATTTCCGCGACCGATTCCCTCCGCAGCGATTGGAAGCCGGTGGTTTCCCTTATCGAACTAATCGAGCGTTGTCAAATCCTCAGCCTTCACGCTCCACTGAACGATGAAACCCGCAATCTCATCAATGAGAAAGAGCTGGCGCGGGCCAACGGGCTTGTCCTGGTCAACACCAGCCGGGCTGACCTGGTAAACCGGGCGGCTCTGGAAACAGCTCTGGTCGAGGGGCGGGTTTCCTTCTATGGGAGCGACGTATTCTGGCAGGAGCCTCCCGACTACTCGGACCCCGGGACCGTAGAGTTCCTGAGGCGCAGAGACGTGCTCCTTACCCCCCATATGGCCTGGTACAGTGAGGAAAGTGAGAGGGAGGTGCGCCGGAAGGCTGCGGAGGAGATCCTCCGAGTTCTGCAGGGGGGAAAGCCCCTGCACGGTCTGTAACCCCAGAGACGTGAAGCCGGGCGAGGAGCCCGCTACAGGACGGTTGTTGTCCTTTCCTCACCAATCAACCCGGTGCCGCGTCGAACTCCTCCAGGATCCCGGCCACTTCCTTCAGCTGCGCATCGCTGAGACTCTGGCTACTCTGGCGCATCCAGCGGCTTCCCCGACCGGCCAGCTCCGCCGCCGCTTTAGCGGCAGCTATGGAATTGCCGCACAGGCGGATGATGCCGTACAGAGCATTGATCCGCCCCTGACAGTTACCGACCGTCTTCCAGTCCCCCCGCTCGGCTGCCTCATACATCCGCACGTAGGGTTCGATACGGGCGTTGCCCAATCCAGTTACGATTCCATCACAACCGATCATCAGGGACGGCCCGTCCAGATAGTCCTCCCCCTGGATCCAGACGAACCCTTCGGATCTTTTGCCCAGCACTCCCCGGCTGAAATCGACGAAATTACCCGTGGAATCCTTTATTCCGACGATGTTTTTCTCTTCGGCCAGCCCGATCACGGTTTCCAGGGCGATAGGATTGTGGGTGTTCCCCGGTATGTTGTAGAGGATCAGGGGGGCGGAGGCGGCGGCGGCGACACGGCGGAAGTGTTGCAGGATATCCTCCTGCCGCATCGCCAGGTAGTACGGCGTCACCGCGACAATATAATCCGGTCCGGTCGCCTCCAGGGCGCGCATCTGCTCCAGCACGGCGGCGGTGGAAGGCTGGATATAGGCGGCGCAGAGGAATTGCCTGCCTTCGGTCACCCGGCGCACCACCTTGAAGATCTCCCCCTTCTCCTCCGTGCTCAGGTAAGCGCCCTCGGCCGTGGTACCGCCTACAAAAAAGCCGTGCACCCCCGCCCCGGAAAGATAGGCGGCCTGCTTTTCCAGGAGATCGAAATCGATCTTCCCCTGCTCATCCACCGGTGTAATGATCGCCGGGATCACTCCTCTCAACCGCAGTTTTTCTTTAGCTGTCATGTCTTCACCTCTG
The DNA here is from genome assembly GCA_964551205.1 of uncultured Spirochaetaceae bacterium. Classification (GTDB taxonomy): domain Bacteria; phylum Spirochaetota; class Spirochaetia; order SZUA-6; family DRHE01; genus JAFGQJ01. The sequence continues at coordinate 581 of CAZKCQ010000295.1, read as the reverse complement.
TTCTATTCTCTCCTCTCGATATCCGCGCACATATCTAACAATGCCCGGACCCGCTCGTCCGGGGTGGAGGCCTGGATATCGGCCATCACCAGATCGCAGGGTCCCAGATCATTGTAGATCTTCTCCATATCTTCCCGGATCTCCTCCAGACTGCCCTCCTGCAGCTTGACGGGGGAGTAGAGAACCGCCCTGTAGGTATCGGGGAAGGTCTCCCGCACCCGACGCATGTCGCTCATCATACCCATGTCCAGGTAGCCGAGCTTGGGCAGCTCGGCAAGCACCTCGATGTAGGGGGTGACGTCCCAATTGCAGGTGTGCACGCCGAAGCGCTCGAAGCTCCCGGCGATCTTCAGATCAAAGGGTCGGACGAACCCGGCATAGGCCTGCGGGGAGATCATGTTCATCACGCAGTTGCTCACGCTGAACTGATCGACCGAAAAGCCCGAGGCCCGCTGCCGCTCCTGGATCTTCCGGGCCAGCTGTATCATCACCTCTGTGATCACCGTGAAAAAATGCCGCACCAGACCCGGCTTGTCGAACATGTCGAGGAAGATCTCCTGACCTCTGAGGTTGAAGGCGTT
>CAZKCQ010000294.1:0-3831 GCA_964551205.1 uncultured Spirochaetaceae bacterium | reverse complement strand
TAACCAGAAGCACATCCCCCTTGAAGAAGTCGAAGGCCTCGTGGGCGGCCATGGCTCCGACCAGGATTTTGCTGACGATCACATCGAGATCGCTCTCATTGCCGCTGAGCAGCTCTCCCCGGATATCCTCCAGCAGCTGGCGCAGGGTCGGACTGGACAACAGAGGAGAGAAGGGGATCACGCCGAAAGTCTCGATTCCCATTTTCTCAAAACCGAGGCGTACCAGCTTGTTGATCTTCTCGAATTTCTCCGGAATGACCTTGTTGACGATCACACCCAGGACCTTGACTCCATAGTTGTCGAACACCGCCTTGTTGAGCATCACCTCATCGATGGGGCGCCCGATCCCGCCGCAGGTTACGATCAGCACCGGGGTATCGAGCATCCTGGCCACCGCGGCGTTGCACAGATCGATGACAGAGCCCACCCCGGCGTGCCCCGTACCCTCGATCACCATGAAGCGCTGCTCCGCACTCTCCCGCCGGTAGGCCTGGCGGATCCTCTGCTTGAGCTGATGTACGTCGCCCTTCAGGATGTACTCCTCGGTAAACCCGCGGGGCACGGCCACCGGGCTCATGTCGTACAGAGGGCTGCCGATGTGAAACACATCCTTCATCAGGGTTGCGTCCTTGTCGATCTCGTGCTCCCCGATCAGCTTGACCTGCTGTCCCACAGGTTTGATGTAGCCGATCTCCGGGTACGTTTCGCTGAACGCCTCGAGAAGCCCGAGGGCGGTTGTGGTCTTTCCGTCGTTCTGCCGGGTTGCGGCCACGTAGATGCTCAGGGGATTATTCATGCCTCCAGGGTAGTACACTGTCTACAGCCTGATCAAGGCGGAGAAGCGCCGGGGGTTGCCGGTGGCGGTAGGGTCAACCGGCTCCGCTGTCGCCGGCTGACACACAGCGGGATTTCGTATTATAAAGGAGGCGGAACAAGTTGCCAAACTGCAACGGCACGACAATGGATGTACCAACGTGATAGCAGCTCAAAGACTATGAACCCAGGTAAAGCCGGCGGCATGAAGGCCGCCTACGAAATAGCCTATCGGAAAGCCGCTGAAGATCTGCAGGGGCGGGGCCCGGAAGAGCTCGCCGCCCTCTGCCAGCGCTCCGCAGCCGTGCTGAATGGCCGCACGATCCGACTCGCCTTTTTCGGCTCCCGGGTGGAGCTGCGGATTTCCGAGAAGGAGGGTGTAGAGTTTGCGCCGCCGGATCTGCCGCTCGTGGAGAAGATCCTCCTCCTCCACTACCTTCTGGCCCGGGAGAACAGACCCGTCAAGGGACAGCCGGTGGCCTTCAAGAACCTGCCCGGGGCGTCCTTCTACGACCCGACCTATCAGAAGCGGGGACCCCGACGCATCTCCCGCCGCTTTGGCGAAGATGTCGAGTCCTTCCGTCAGGCCTGCGGTAACCTCGGCTGGACAGAGGCGGAGCTGGGGGATGCCTCCTTTCAATTCGATATCCTGCCGAAGATCAGGGGGCTGGTGGTGCTGCATGCAGGAGATGAGGAGTTCCCGGCGGAGGCGAACATCCTCTTCGACGATGCGATCGTCAACTTCCTGCCCCTGGAAGATGTGGCCGTGCTGGCCGGACTGATCGCCACGAGATTGGCAAAATCCAGTAGCTAATATCGCAATCTCCAAGATTTGTTATATTAATAAGATGTCATCGTAACAGGAGGAGCGAGGTGCGCAACAAAGAGCTCGATCAGACCCTGGCATTGATCAAACCCGATGCCTTGAAAAATTCGCTTACCGGGTATGTGCTTTCCCAACTGTCCGAGTTTCACACGGGCCTGATCTACGCCGGAACCAAGGTGGTTCATGTGACCCGAATGCTCGCAGAAGTACACTACGAAGAGCACAAGGGCAAGGTCTTCTATCCATCCCTGATCGAATACATCACCGGCTGCCTGCACTACGCCGACAAACCGCACCGTCAGCGGGTGATCGCCATCGTGTATCAGGGTCCCGACGCCGTAATAAGGGTTCGGGATGTGTCCGGGCCGACCAATCCCCACATCGCCCGGGAGCAACAGCCCGGCTGCATCCGCTCGCTGGGAACGATCGTAACCTTGAGGGATGAAGGCGGCAAGGAGATCGGGGAACGCATGGACAACCTGATCCACGCCTCGGCAACGGATGAGGAAGCGGAGCGGGAGATCAAGCTCTGGTTCAAGCCGAACGAGATCCCCCCCTTCATGCGAGCCTATCCGACCCGCCAGAGTGAGGAGCTCTACTACTTCAAGGAGAACAGGCTCCTTTCCAAATACGAGGCTGGAAGTCTGTGCGTGGTAGCGCCGGGGGATGTGATGTGGGAATCGGATCTCGAGTCACTTCGCCTGATCCAGCAGGGCAAGGAAGCGCCCTGCAGCCTCCAGACCGTCGTGGCCAAGTACCTCCTGAACGAAGGCACTGAGGGTTACTGACGGTTCGCTTGGGCGAATGGATGCCTCAAGCCCGCCCTATAATAAGCAGACGGGCTCGAGGCTATATCAATTATGGCTCACCCCTGCGGTGAGTACCATCGGACTTGGAATCCGCCGAACCGCCTGTTCCTGGCGAGCCGCCTGGACCAATGCTACCGCTGCCGTGTTGACGATATCCTCAACCGAGCATCCCCTGGACAGATCGCTTACCGGTTTGGCCAAGCCCTGGAGAAACGGACCGTAGGCTTCGGCACCGGCCAGCCGCTGTACCAGCTTGTAGCCGATGTTTCCCGAGTTCAGGTCGGGGAAGATCAGTACATTCGCCCTTCCGGCTACCGGTGAGTCCGGGGCCTTCTTCTGCGCCACCTCCGGAACCAGGGCCGCATCCAACTGCATCTCACCGTCGATCAACAGATCAGGCCTTTTCATCTTGGCCAGGGCCGTGGCTTCCGCCACCTTGTCCACCGATTCGTTGGAGGCGCTGCCGAAGGTCGAAAAGGAGAGCATGGCCACTCTGGGCTCGGCTCGCAGAAGAACCCGGAAAGACTCCGCCGCGGCCAGGGCGATCTCGGACAGTTGCCTCGAGTCGGGGTCGGGGATGGTGGCACAGTCTGAGAACACCAGGTGCCCCTCTTCACCCCAATCGGAACCGGGCAGGTGCATTATGAAGAAAGAGGAGGCCAGCTCGACATCGGGATGGGGACCGATGATCGTAAACACGGCCTTCAGCACCTGCGCCGTGGAACTCGCCGCTCCGGCCACCAGGGTGTCGGCCTGATCCCTGCGCACCAGCATCGCACCGAAACCCAGGGGATCGCAGATCTGCATCCAGGCCTGCTCGACGTTCAGGCCCCTGTGCCTGCGTAACCTGTACAGCTCAGCGGCAAAGGATCCCCGCTGCTCGCAGCATTCGGGAAAAACGAGGTTCAAACCCCGCAGATCACAGCGGGCGGAGTAGGCGGCCCTCTCGATCTCTTCCGGACATCCGACCAGGGTGACCGAGGCGGCCAGACCTCCATCCAGGATCTTCCTGGCCGCCTGCAGGGTGCGGGTCTCGGTCCCCTCCGGCAGAACGAGGCGCTTGGGATTCTCTCTGGCGCTCGCTCGGATTGCTTTGATGAAGCTCATGACTCGCCTCCTCAAACATGGAGCGCCGCGGGTTGTCTCCGGCGGGATTTGTGCTCATTCACCTGCCCGAGCTGGGATGTGCGGTGGGGTGTGCCGTTCCACCTGTCCACCTCTTGAAGCAACTTCCGCTCCGTTTGCTCGAGGATCTGGGCCCAGCTGAGTATCCCCGGGGATTTACTCTCCATCACCCGTTTGACCTCGCAATTGAGAGTCCCGGAGTCCAGCGGGCGGGAGAGGTACCCCTCGGCATCCATCTGCAGGCCTTCAACCCTGTTC
>CAZKCQ010000293.1:0-3835 GCA_964551205.1 uncultured Spirochaetaceae bacterium | reverse complement strand
GAACCTCCTGGTCGATCCCGTGGCCGGTTCGGTGCCTCAGGTTCGCTCCGTACCCGCAGCCCTCGAGAAAGCTGCGAATCTCCCGGTCCACCCGCTCCCCCGACACACTGTGTCCAGCGGCCAGGGATTTGCCGATAAAGCTCACGGCAAGCTCACGAGCCTGGACCACCGTCCCGAATACGGTCTCCAAGGTCGGCGGAACCCGGGTATCGAGTATCCCCACCCAGGATATATCCGCATAGACCGAGTCGGGGGCTTTTTCCCTGGCCCACAGGTCGAGCTGAAGCACAGCCCCGGAGGCCAGAACCACTCCCCCTCCGGAGGTTGCCTCCTCGGGACTGTAGTGGGGATCCGCCGAGTTTTCACCGACTGCCACGATGGGTGGGGAATGGCTGGCCAATTCCAATTCCTCGAACATGCCCAGGATCCACCCCTGAACCGTGTTCTCCCACAACGGAACGCCTGAGCGCATCTCCTTGCGCAGACGCCGCCACACCTCCGCCACGACGTCGTACAGGTGATCCGCCGCCCGCCGGTGGCTGTCAATGGCAGCCCGATCCAACCCGCCGAGCAGGCGCTGGATCAGGGCAGAGGCGGAACTCAGGGTGAACCCGCAATCCTCCAGCATCTGCGCCATACCGTGATCTAGATGCGATATCGCCGGTATCTCCGGAGAGAAGTGGCAGGCAACCCGGGCCGAACCGGCGGCCATCTCCCGCAAATGGGAAAGGAACTGCTGCCGGGAAGCATAGACCCTCTTACGGCCGGGAAGATGATCGAGGATTTTGTTTTCGATGGTATGGACCAGTTTTTCCGCCGATTCGTCCTGACGCAGCAAATAGATCCACGGACGGGTATTGGTTGCCTCCGGCGGAACTGCCAGGATCCTGTCGGAAATCGGGTCTTTGTGATGAAAATTAGAAAAAAGCCATGCGCTGAGGTTTTCCTCACGCATGGCTGACGAGGCTTGTACTGTGTCGAGCATCGGAGACTAGAACTCGAGATCCAGCGTCTCAATCTCGAAGTTGGCGCTGTCTCCCACCTGCCTTTTGAGCCTTCCCCAGGTGACGTGTCCTATTTTTTCTTGCGCGTAGAGCTTGATGTGGTCGAACTTCCCGTCTCTATAAAAAACCGAGAAGTAGGGATATGACTGAGTATTCCCCAGGATGAGCTCCGCCTTACCGCCGGCCTTGAACCAGGAGTGGGGTACGTAGAACTCCCCCACTTCCATATTGCTCTTCAGGTACAGGACCTTGTAGCCCAAGGCATGATTCAGGATCTTCATGATGCTCACCGTTTTTACGTAGAGTTTCGGATCCTGCTCCTGGGCGTTGGCGGCGAACACTCCCAGAACCAAAAAAACCAGCGCGACCAGCAGAACCGTCCGTTTCATAGTACCTCCATCCTCTTCCAGCCCTTCGGGCTGTCAACATAATATCACAATCATCTTCAGGTCACGGTCAGACCGTAGCCAGCATGACCGCCTTGATCGTGTGCTTTCTGTTTTCCGCCTCATCCCACACCTTGGAGGCGGGACTCTCGATGACCTCGACGGCAACCTCATTGCCCTTCACGGCGGGTAAACAGTGCATGAAGATCGTATCCCTCTTGCCCGTGGCGGCCATCATCTTTTCATTCACCTGGTAGGGGCGCAGCAGCTGCAGACGCTCCTTGGATTTCTCCTCCTCCCCCATGGATACCCACACATCGGTGTAGAGGACATCCGCACCCTTCACGCCTTTAGCCACATCTGCGGTGAACTCGGTCTGCGAACCGCTCTGTTTGGCGTACTCCTGACAGAGCCCGACGGTCTGCGCATCCGGTTGAAGATCCTTCGGAGCCACCACCGTGTAGTTCGTACCAAGCTTCGTACAGCCGATGAGCAGGGAACGGGCCACATTGTTGCGTCCATCACCCACGTATACCAGTTTGATGCCCTTCAGGTGCCCGAACACCTCCTGGACCGTCATCAGATCCGCCAGAATCTGGGTGGGGTGGTATAGATCGGTCAGCCCGTTGTACACGGGCACTCCCGAATATTCGGCCAGGGCTTCCACCATCTCCTGCTTGAAACCCCTGAATTGAATGGCATCGAACATGCGTCCCAGTACCCTGGCGGTGTCCTCGATCGATTCCTTGGCTCCCAACTGGATATCGCTGGAGGAGAGGAACACCGGATGACCGCCCTCTTCTCCGAAAGCCGTCTCGAAAGCGCAGCGCGTACGGGTGGAACGCTTTTCGAACAGCAGCGCCAGTGTCTTTCCGAGAAAACGCTGGTAAAGGTTTCCGGTCCGGCGCTCTCGTTTGACCTGGTGGGACAACTCCAACAGGAAGGTAATCTCCTCCGGGGAGTAGTCTTTCAAGGTCAGGAGGGACCGTCCTTTCAAGTTGAATGCCATGATTGCTCCTTTGTACTAATAATCGGGTGTATTTCCGGTAAACTCAAAGGTTCAGGTGTTTTTTGATCAGGTCGTTGAGATCGGGCTTTCCGATCTCCTGCAGCTCATAACCCACCTTGAGCATCGGCTTGTTGATCGAAATGATCCGGGTCAGATCAACGGGGGTGGCGATGATCACCAGATCGCAGGGCACATTGTTGATGGTAGCCTCCAGATCCTTGATCTGTTGCTCCCCGTAGCCGACTGCGGGAAGCACCGGGCCGATGTCCGGATAGGTCTCGTAGGTCTTGCGAATCTTCCCGCTGGTGAAAGCCCTTGGATCAACGATTTCCGCGGCTCCATACTTTTTGGCAGCAATCACGCCGGCACCGAACTTCATCTCCCCGTGGGTCAGTGTGGGACCGTCCTCCACCACGAGCACCCGCTTGTCCCAGATCTTCTCGCCCCCTTCCAGGAATATCGGAGAGGCCGCATCCACCACCACTGCGGTGGGATTCAGCCGGTACACGTTGGCCCGCAGGGCTGCGACCGCTTCGGGTGCGGCCGTGTCGACCTTGTTGATCACCACCACATCGGCCATGATCAGGTTGATTCTGCCCGGGAAGTAGGACAGCTCATGTCCCTGCCGGTGGGGATCGGTTACGGTAATATGGAGATCCGGCTTGTAGAAGGGAAGATCGTTGTTGCCGCCGTCCCAAAGGATCACGTCCGCCTCGTCTTGAGCCTTTTCAAGAATCTGCTCGTAGTCCACTCCGGCATACACGGTGAACCCGAGGCGGATATGCGGCTCATACTCCTCCATCTCTTCGATCGTACACTCCTGTCGCTCCATATCCTCCAAAGTTTCAAAGCGCTGCACCGTTTGGGCGGTCAGGTCTCCGTAGGGCATGGGATGGCGCACCACCACCGCCTTTTTTCCCAAATCTCTGAGGATCTGGGCGATCCTTCGGGTGGTTTGGCTCTTACCGGAACCGGTACGCACCGCACAGACGGCGATAACCGGCACCGCGGCCTGGAGCATACTCTCCCGGGAACCGATCAGGCGGAAATCCGCACCCAGGGCGATGATCTGGGAGGCTTTCTCCATCACGTACTGGTGACCAACATCGGAGTAGGAAAAAACGACCTCGTCGATATGTTCTGTCTGGAAAAGCGCCGACAGGTCCTTTTCCGGTAAAATGGGTATGCCTTCGGGGTAATTGGGCCCGGCAAGTTGCGGGGGATAGCAGCGTCCCTCGATGTCGGGAATCTGGGTTGCGGTAAAGGCCACGACCTCGATATCGTTGCGTTCGCGAAACAGGACGTTGAAATTGTGAAAATCCCGTCCCGCCGCCCCCATGATGACGATCCGCCTGTTCATAGCACCTGAAAAGCTACACCAAAGGTCAACCGTGTGGCAAGGCGGCGCGACAGCCTCACGCCGAAGCCCTTCCGCA
>CAZKCQ010000292.1:0-3849 GCA_964551205.1 uncultured Spirochaetaceae bacterium | reverse complement strand
AAATTCGTGGAGCGATACTCCTTCTCAGCGGCCGGATCCAGCATGATCTTCACGGCCGTAGGGTTGATTTTCTTCGGGGGCAGCTTTCTCTTTCTCATTACCCGGGAGAAGTCCGAGTCGGACTCCAGCGGCGGTCCGGCCAAACGAACCGGCCTGTTCCACGGCTTTCGGCCGGTTCTGCACAACCGCAACTTCCTCCTGTTTCTCGCAACCGACCTGGAGTTCTTCGCCCTGATCGGGATCATCTCCTTCTACGCCAACTACGCTACCGAGCACTGCGGCATTGCGCCGGCCCTGGCCTCAGGCCTGTTCGTAACCTTCATCTACCTGGGCGGGATTACCGTCAATGTCCTGCTCGGCTGGTTCCAGCTGCTGAGCCTGAAGAACAAGTACTGGATCACAAAACCTCTGGCGGCACTGGCCGTACCCCTGATCTGCATCTTCTGCAAGCCCTGGTCCTTTTTCCTGGCCAGCTTCCTGTTCGGAGCTTCCAGGTCGACCCGGATGCTGGTGTACGCCCCCGGGGTGAAGCGCCTCTCCGGCCAGGAGGATGCCACCCACTACTTCGCAGTGGCGCCGCTGTTCACCCTGCCGTTGAGCGTCGGGATTCCCCTGCTCAACGGAGCCGTGCTGGACCGTCTGGCCTTCATGGGCGGATGGTCCTACCGTTTCGTGTTCCTGGCCATGGCCCTGCTGTCCGTGGTGAGCCTGTTCATCCTCTCTCGGATCGATTCCGCGGCCCTGCAGCCTGAATCCCGGGAAGCGGCGCCGCAGAGCCGACGCGGGACTTGACCCCGGCGGGGTCCTTGACCCCTGCCCCTTGCCAGACCTACTCTTCTCTTATGTTCGCCATGGAACTGGAGAAAGCCGGTGCGCCCCTGAAACGCACGGCTCTGGCGATCCCCGCTCCGGCAGACGGCGAGATCCTGATCAAAGTCGAGGCCTGCGGCATCTGCCGTACGGACCTTCACATCCTGGACGGGGAGCTGAAGCGACCCAAGCTGCCCTTAGTAATGGGACACCAGATCGTGGGATCCGTAGAGCGACTGGGTAGCGGCCTGACTCGTTTTCACACGGGACAGCGGGTGGGCGTACCCTGGCTGGGGAAGACCTGCCAGAGCTGCTCCTACTGCACCAACGGCCAGGAGAATCTCTGCGAGCAGGCGCGTTTCACAGGCTACGACATCGACGGCGGCTTTGCCGAATTCACCGTGGCAAACCAGCAGTTCGTCTTTGCCCTGGCCGAGGGCTATCCCGCGGTGCAGGTGGCGCCCCTTCTCTGCGCCGGACTGATCGGCTATCGCAGCCTGCGCCTGAGTGAGGATCCACATCGGGAGCTGAAACGGCTCGGACTGTACGGATTCGGCTCGGCGGCGCACATCCTGATCCAGGTAGCCCGTCATCGCGATATTGAGGTCTACGCCTTTACCCGCCCGGAGGACGAAACCGGTCAGGCATTCGCCCGCAAGCTGGGCGCCGCCTGGGCCGGAGGCTCCGACCAGCCGCCTCCGGTACCCCTGGATGCTGCTATCATCTTCGCCCCGGTCGGCAGCCTGGTTCCCCCGGCTCTTCGGGCCGTGCGGCCGGGGGGAACCGTGGTTTGCGGAGGTATCTACATGAGCGACATCCCCGCCTTTCCCTACAGTTCCCTCTGGGAGGAGCGGATCATCCGCTCGGTGGCCAACCTCACCCGGCTGGATGGAGAGGAGTTCCTGGAACTGGCGGCCAAGATCCCCGTGCGCACGCAAGTCACGACTTACCCGCTCTCCGCGGCCAATGAGGCGCTCCGGGCCTTGCGGGAGGGAAAACACGAGGGCTCGATCGTGCTGGAGGTATGAGACCGGGAAATCAATCGGCCGCCCAGTTTTCGATCGGGATGCAAACCCTTGACGATCCCATATTCGAGCTCTGCGATTGTAACAGTCCAGGGATTCGTGAATCTCGTTTGCGTATCCGGCTACGGATACGCCCGGGATCGGTTTAGAGGGTGATCCAGCAAGCCCCGCTTTGCCCGTCTTGTGCCGCCATGCTCCTCTCGATAGCCTGCAGTACCGCTATTCCGTGCGTGGCCATGGCAATATCGAGCTGATTAGGCGCGCCGTTCAGCAGATGGTCCGCCACATGATACAGTCCCAGCGCATAGTCCACACCAGGTATCTCAGCCTCCTCCGGCTTGATAATTCGACTCTCTCCACCGGCCGGCGTAAAAGTGATTTTCGAGTCAAACATGAAGAGCTTACCCAAATGCAGGGTCCCTTCATCACCGTAGATTTCCAGCCCCTGACGCCGGCTCTCGGCTTCGGGAATCACAAAACTCAATCGCATGCTGCCTCCTATGCCGCCGTCGAACTCCAGCATCGCCGTCACCATGTCAGGTGCAGTAATGGTAAAGGGCGTTCCGTCGAGCCGTTTACGCTCGGGTATCACATATTGACCTACGGCGTTCAACCTGACCACCGGACCGAACATCTCGAACAAATGAACCAGAGGGTAGAGCCCGATATCCCAGAGGGGGCCTACAGCGAAAAAAGCCTCCGGCGCGGGATGCCAGGATTCGATGCGACCGTTGTGCAACTCGGCGCTGAAATATCTGACCTTGCCCAGCAACCCTTCCGCCACCAGCCGGGTCATCGTTTTCTGAGGGGGACCCAAGAAGGTGAAAGGCGCGGAAACCAGGAGCAGGGATTTTTCTTCCGCCAGACGGACGAGTTCCCGGGCGGAATCGAGTTCGAATGTAAAAGGTTTTTCGGTGTAGACGTGTTTCCCGGCTGTAAGGCCTCGTTTGATTATGTCGTAATGAGCGTTCGGTGGAGTCAGATTGACGATCATCTGAATATCCGGATCCTCAAACAGCTGTCCACAAACGTCGCAGACGGGCAATCCGTATCTGTCTCCGAAATCCGCGGCGCGATTTTGGTCCTGGTCGGCGACAGCACGAATATTCAGAATTTTGTAGCGGCCGGCGTTTTCCACATACTTTTCAGCAACATTGCCACAACCGATGATACCGACAGCGAGCTGTTTGTTCGACATTAGGAGCCTTCCAACCATGCTTCCAGCAGAATCTTGGATCTGAGCACTTCATCGGTAGGGTCGCGGTCTTCCGGTTCGTGTTCTATACTGTACCAACCGGAGTAGCCGTTCGCACGACAAAAATCAACACATTCCCTGACCGGCACGACGCCCTCCCCGAAGGCGCAGGTGTCATGCCTTCCTGCACAGGTCACGTCCTTTAGATGTATATGTTTTGTTCTTGTAAACAGCTCTTCCAGGGCCTTGCCGGCATCATAGCCGTTGGTGCCGAACCAACCGGTATCGATGCAGACGCCGACTCTCTCCTCATCGAGACCCTCGAGCACGCGCAGGACATCCTCCGGATTTTTTTCATCGGGATGGTTCTCGAAGGCAAAAACGGCACCGGTATCTTCAAGGATCGGAACGATCTCCTGGCGCCCGTGCTTCAACAGGGCCGTATTTCCACCCAGGATTTTTGCACCCAGGCGGGTGATGAGCCGAGCCGCTTTGGAGAACTCGGCGGCGCTGGCTCCGAAGGATCCCGCGTAACTTGCCACGAGCATTTCATGCTTTTCCAGGATCTCCGCAGCCAGCCGCATCTGGGTATTCGTAGCCCAGGACCAGTTGAGCTGAGCCGTCCATAGATCCATGGCCGAAAATCCCAACGCCTTGATCTTGCCGATCAGGCCGGCGAATCGTTCGGCGAAGGTTTCCTCCGGGCGGTACCATTGTTCGGCGGCATCGTTGCCCTGCTTCCATCCCTCGGTCATGCGGAAATCGATCTGTTGGGCGACATAGTTGGCACCGTTGAAAGAAATCATCATCTTGACCTCT
>CAZKCQ010000291.1:0-3855 GCA_964551205.1 uncultured Spirochaetaceae bacterium | reverse complement strand
GGAAGTAGACTTCCCGATCGTAGTGGCATATGTCGGTGACCGTTTGCGGTATCGAAGAGATCAGCCCGAGCGCACGAGTGCATATAAGCATGTTGCCTACTAGACCCGTGTCCGCCACACCGACGGTCCGAATCGGCTTCCGCAGAATTTTGCCCAGGATAGTGAGCCAGGTTTCACTCTTCAAGCCACCTCCCACGGCCATCACACGATCAACTGCGATCCCAAGGGACTCGAGGGTTTCCAGACAGTTGCGCAGGGCGAAGGAAACCCCTTCCATGATCGACTTGATGAAGTGAGCTTTTCGCGTAGCCAGATTGATACCAAAGAATACGCCCCTTGCGTTTGCATCCCAGTAGGGAGTGCGTTCTCCGTTCAAGTAAGGCAGGAAGATCAAGCCCTCGGAGCCATCCGGGACGTCGCTGATGGCATTGTTGTACTGCTCGAAAACATCGCCGGAATTGGACTCCGCGGGATTGTTTTGATCAAAAGCTGTTCGGAACCAGTTCAAGGACTCTCCTGCCGTTTGGGTGATGCCCATCATCACCCATTTATCTCTTAGACAGTAGTTCCAACAGATGGTCCGATCCCGAGCGTCCGGGAGGGGGTTGTCGGCGCATACAGCAACAACTCCGGCTGTGCCGATGATCAGGGTGACCTCTCCGGATTTCACCATCCCGGCACCCAATGCGGCGGTGGAGCAGTCGGCGCTGCCGTTTGCCACCGGAGTACCGGAGCGCAGGCCCGTGGCCCGGGCAGCCTCCTCCGTGACGGTTCCGATGATCTCATCGGAGGGTTCCGCTTCGGGAAGGAAAGCCGATGGCACATCAAAAAGGTCGAACATCGTTTCCGACCAGCAACGTTCTTTGACGTTGAATAACAGTGTGCCACTGGCGTCGGAATAATCGGTGACCATCCGCCCCGTGAGCCGGAATTTGAGAAAATCCTTGGCAATAAGGACATGACGGATTCTCGACCAAATACCCGGTTGGTTGTCCTTTATCCACTTGAGATGAGTAGCCGTATAGGTCGTTGTTGCCACGTTTTGGGTTTCCGCGAATACAGCAGCTTTTGTTGATTTGTCATCGTTGATACCCTCGGCGATCGAGCTGCTCCGTTGGTCCATCCAAGTAATAGCCGGGCGGAGGATCCGCAGTGAGGAATCCAGATGAGCCTGGGTGTGCATCTGGCCGCAGATTCCGATTCCCTCGATCTGAGAAAAAAGCTCGGGATGAGACTCTTTCAGGGATTTGCAGCAGGTCATGAGGGCCTGCCACCACTTTTCAGGATCCTGCTCGGCGTAGCCCGCTTCAGGAGTATCGATGGAATATTCTTTGCTCGCCGAAGCCTCTAATCGTCCGTCGGTTTTTATCAGGCCGACTTTCAGGCCGGTCGTGCCCAGATCGATGCTCAGGATGATACTCATGGTTTTTACACCTTCCCTGTGGAAGTCTAGGCCGTTGCGACCTTGGGTTTCTGGCCGTACATGGTCCGGGCGAACAAGCGCATCTCTCGAATATCCTCCTCGGATATCAACTGCGGGGTTCCGATGCTCATGGCCATGATGTACACCTGGGCGGTCTTCTCTACGACATAACTGACCTTGAGGACTTCCCTCAAATCTCTTCCGGCACAGAGGGTTCCGTGGTTGGGGAGCAGCACCGCGTTTCTTTCTTTGCCCAGAGCCCGGATCACGTTTTCGGCCAACTTCGGAGTTCCGGGAAGAGCATATTCGGAGCAGACGATTTTCTCACCTACGATCTGAACGAAGTCCTCGCTGATGCCGGGCAGCTCCATGTGATTCACTCCCAGGACGCTGGAATAGATCGGGTGCGTGTGGATCACCGCACCGATATCGGTGCGGGCTTTGTAGACAGCCGCGTGCATGGCCTTTTCAATCGATGGAACCGCCGTACCATCGACCACTTCGAGATTCTCGTTCAACACCACCACATCCCGGGTGCGGATGTCCTCATACTCCACGCCGCTCGGACTGATGTAGATCAAACCGGTCTCCCGGTCCCGGATGCTGATGTTGCCCCAGGTACCCACGGTCAGGCGCTGCTTGACCATGGTTACACCGCCGACAACGACCAGTTCCTTCAATTCCTCTTTTATCTTTACAGGCATCTTCTCTCTCCTATCAAAGTGCTTATGCTGTCCGTCGTTCCTGCATGGTGGTGCTGATGAAGTTTACAACCATGACCACGATGATGATGATTCCCCAGATCGCAATCGTCATAAATGAGCTGATCCTCAGCAGATTGAATCCGCTGGAGACGATCTGCAGAATAATCAGAGCCATGACAATACCGGCCACTCTTCCGAAACCGCCGGAGGCGCTGGTTCCCCCCAAGACCGAAGCAAGAACTGTGACCAAAAGGTAGGATTCCCCATATCCTGCCTTGGCCGAGTTGAACCGAGAGATCATGATAAGCGCGGCGATACCGGCGTACAGACTCGACAGCAGATAGGTCTTGTACAAAACCGCCCGATTACTGACGCCGGAGAAATAGCTGGCAGTCGGGTTTGAACCAAGCATATAGATGTTGAAGCCGAGGGGGGTCCGGTTCAAGACGATGGCCAGGGCAAAGGCGCAGAGGGCGAAGACGATCGTACAAAAGGGTATGCCTGCTATGGTTCCGTTTCCGATGAACCGCACTGCATTGGGCAGTCCGGAAATCACGTAACCCTTGGTAATCACGATCGTCAAGCCGTTGATCAAGGTCATCATTCCGAGTGTGGCTAGAATCGGCGACACGTTGAGCCCCGCAATCAGAACGCCGTTGATCAGGCCGATAACCAAAGCGGTGGCCAGTCCGGCGGCGATAGCCAGGATGACCAACCCAAAAGCTTCGGGAGGCGGCACCGCAGGGTCGATCGTGCTGGTCAGGATCATGGCGGTCACGATCCCGGTCATATTTGCCGTGGCGATGATGGACAGGTTAATCCCGCCGGTGAGCATGGTCACCATCATGGCCATGCTGAGCAGTCCCAGTTCTGGAAGCTGGAAGGCCATGGATTGGAAGTTGCCGAACGTCAGGAACTGTCTCGGATTGAGAAGCCACATCAGGAGAAAGACGGCCACCATGATTATGCCCAGGATAAAGCTTTGAGAGAGTTTAAGCTTCAACACCAGACCTCCTTGACATTATTCGCCTTCGATGATGATCGCCCGCTTGGTTCTGGCTCTTCGCTGATAGGCGCTGAAGGAAACGCTCAGGATAATCACCAGTCCGATAAACACATTGTACCAGAAAGAGGAAACCCGCATCAGGGTAAGACCGTTGCTCATGATGGCAATGAGTGTCACCCCCAGGATTGTGCCGAATAGGGTCCCGGTTCCTCCGGCCAGACTGGCTCCCCCGAGCACAACCGCGGCCAGTACATCGAGCTCCTTCCCGACTATGGAGTTCGGGGCTACGGTTTGAACAAGCAGGGCCTGTACCACCCCTGCAAGTCCGGCCATCAGGCCCATGAAGGAATACACGAACATCTGGAGCTTGAAGATGTTGAATCCGACCCGCCTGGCGGCGGTCATGCTCCCGCCCATGGCATAGATCCCGCGGCCGAGCTTGGTGAAGCGCAGGATAGCCCAGGCGACCACAATCACGACGATCCAGATCAGGGTGATGATGGACAGGCCGTAGGCAATGCCCTCGGCGCTATGCAGGGTGAATATGCGTATATCGGCAAAAGAGCGAAACCAGTCCGGCAGGGCGTAGATCCACTTCCCCCCAGAGAGTACAGTCAGGATTCCATAGAAGATATTCAAGGTGGCGATCGTGGTGATGATCGTAGGGATTTTAAAGAAATGGATCAGGGTTGCGTTGATCAAACCGAGGAGGATGCCCACCC
>CAZKCQ010000290.1:0-3855 GCA_964551205.1 uncultured Spirochaetaceae bacterium | reverse complement strand
GGCGGAGATCCCCTCCCCGCGAAGCGGAGTCATCCGCAAATTGGGAGCGGGGCCCGATCAGTTGGTTCGGGTGGGGCAAATCCTCGCCCGGATCGAGATCGCGGACGGGAAAGGCGATGGCACCCATACCGAAAGTGCATCCGTAGTGGGAACCGTTGAATTCTCTTCATCCACGCTCCTGGAGGCGAGTCTGGAAGGTGTTTCTGGGGGATCGTTGGCCGGACGGACAGAGACCGCGACCACCCCCAAAGCAGACCGGAAGCGCAAGGCGACCCCGGTCGCAAGGCGTCTGGCTGCCAGGGAAGGAATAGATCTCGCCTCTCTGCAGGGAAGCGGCCCTTCGGGACGTATCCTCAAAGAAGACATCCTCGGTGAGATAGAGTCCCGGGACAACGGCAATACCCGTGTTAACAGCGGCAGGGCGGCTCCACAGAGATTGCGCCCACAACAGCTTTCAACCCTGCGAAGAACCGTTGTTCGTAATCTGGAGGCCAGTTGGAGGATTCCCGCAGCCGTGGTCCACGATTTCGCCGTGGTCGATGAGTTGGTGGAGGCCCGGGCTGCTCTGAATCGGGATTCGGAAGGCTCCCATCATCCGAAGCTCAGCTTTCTGCCCTTCTTCATAAAGACGGCAGCGGTGAGCGTGAGGCAGTATCCCCTGCTCAACGCCTGGTACGACGAAGGGCGACAGATCGTCGACCCTCAGGAGGAGGCAAACATCGGTTTCGCCATGGATACCGAGCAGGGCCTGGTCGTTCCGGTCGTAGAAAGGGCGGACAGGCTGACCCTGTCGGAGATCCAGGAACTGGTCGACCTGCGCCGCAGCACCGCTGCGAAGCGGGATTTGCGGATCGAAGACCTGCGGGGGGGCACCTTCACCGTCAGCAACTACGGATCGATCGGCGGCACCTACGGACGGCCCATGATCCTTCCGCCCCAGGTGGCTGTTCTCGGTCTGGGAAGAATACACCAGGCCCCGGTCGCAAGGGAGGGACAATTGGCTGTTGCCACGATCCTCCCGCTCTCGTTCGTGTTCGACCATCGGGTCTGCGACGGGTCCTACGCGGTCCGATTCCTCAACCGTTTCATCGAGCTGGTAAGCAAACCCATTCGCATTCTACGCTGATCAGCGGGACCGCGCCGGGATCAGGAAAGCAGGTATCGCCGGTAATCCGCCTCGACGGTATTCAGCTCAGCACTGCCAAGAAACGCTTCGATTTGGGCACGATCCAGAGGTTGGGTGGCTCCCTCCTGAGCGGCGACCAGGGCACCCGCAGCGCTGGCGAAGCGGCAGGCCTCAGCCAGATTCTTTTCGTTCAGCAGGGCATCGAGAAAACCGGCTGTAAAGGCGTCCCCCGCCCCTACCGGGTCCCGCAGCTGCACGGAAAAGGCCGGATGATACACCTTCTGCCCGTCCCGGGAGGCGGCAAAGGCTCCCCTCTCTCCGAGGGTCAGGACGATATATCGCAGATCCGAACGGGCAAACAGGGCATCGCAAAAACAGCCCGGATCCAGGCCGGCTTCCCCCTGCGGCACAGCGTAGATCTCCGCCAGAAATTCCGCTTCCCCGTCGTTGAGTTTGAGGATATTCGCTCTCCGGATCGATTCCAGGACGTTCTCGCGGGTGTAGCAGTCAGGCCGAAGATTGATATCCAGAAGCGCAAACCTGCCGGTAAAACCGTCGAGCAGCCGGTAGAGGGTCCCGCGGGAACCTCCCTGCCGCTGGATCAGCGTGCCGTAACAGAGACATTCGGCTCCTGCCACCAATTCCTGCAGGTTTTCGGTAGGTTCGATGAAGTCATAGGCTACGCCGGGAATGATCCGGTACTCGGGATTTTTCTTCTCGTCGAAGCTGACCTCCACGGTGCCGGTGGGGTGTTTAGGGTCTCTCTGGAGAAAATCTGTCTCCAACCCCAGTTCTTCCACAATTTCGAGGGCGCGTTTTCCCAGATCGTCGCCTCCCAGACGGCTGACCATTACGCCCCGGTGACCCAGGGAGTTGACCCGGTACACGAAGTTGAAGGGCGCTCCTCCCAGAACCGCCCCGGAGGGCAGCAGGTCCCAGAGAATCTCCCCGTAGGCAACGACTGTGCGACTCATGGTTGTACCCCTAGGCCTGTATTGATCCTTCAAGAATAGCGGATTTCTCCTGTTTAGTCCGCTCCACAATAGTACGAAAGCATTATCAATATTTGGAACGATCTGTTGACAACCCGAACAGCCGCCCCGTACACTCGAACAGGGCAATGAGGCTATGCCGTCGATAGACAAGATCCACAGCATCTTCGAGCTGCTGCGCAGGCACTACAAGAGCGGGCTGACCAACAAGGAGATCAGCCGGGACCTCAGCATCCCGCCCTCCACCTGCTACCGCATCCTCGCCTCCCTCAAGAAGTACGACTACGTGTATCAGAACAAGCGGGATGCCCGCTACTTCCTCGGCTTTGCCCACCTCCGCCTGGCCGAGTCCGTGGTAGAGGGCATGGATCTGGCCGCCATTTGCCTGCCCTATCTCGAAGAACTGCACGTTCAAACCGAAGAGACCACCTTTTTTGCCCTCTACAACGGACGGCACTGCATCGCCATGGAAATCTGCGGTCACATCAACACCCGGGTGTCGGTGGGCAGAGGAGAGATCATGCCGCTGCACGGCGCGGCCGCTGGGAAAGCGGTGCTGGCCTTCCTGCCGGAAAAAGAGCGCGAGGCTATCTTGCGCAACCGGGAACTGGAGAGCTATACCACTGAGACGATCACCGACGTGAAAAAGCTGCGTAAAAACCTCGCCTCGATCTACGCTACGGGGGTTTCCTACAATAACCAGGAATTCCACCGGGGCATCACGGCTTTGGCCGTGCCGCTTTTCGGCAACGACAACCGGGTCATCGGGGCTATCGCCCTGGTGGGCACCTCGATCGATCTGGACGCGGAACAGCTCGACGAATACGCGCCGCTGTTCGTGGAGGCAGCAGCCAGTATCTCCAGCAGGATCGGCGCCATCTATCCGCGGCACATCCTGGACTACTGGGCCGAAAAATCGCCCCGCTAGCGAACAGCATGTTTATCGAACGCGCTGGTGTTGAAGACGCCGGAGAGATCCTCGAGCTGCAAAAACTCGCCTATATAAGTGAGGCGAAAATCTACAATGACTATACGATCCCTCCTTTGCTGCAAACCACCGAAGAAATAGAAGGGGATTTTCAAACCAAAGTCTTTCTGAAAGCCCTGGAAGGGGGAAGAATAATCGGCTCAGTAAGGGCGTGCATGGATGAGGATACCTGTCTGATAGGAAGGCTCATCGTTCACCCGGAACATCAAAATCAAGGCATTGGCGCCAAACTGATAAACGAAATCGAAGGCTGCTTCGACCAAGCCGGACGATTCGAGCTGTTCACCGGGCACAAAAGCGAGCGCAACCTCCATCTCTATCGGAAGCTCGGCTACCGGATCTTCAGAAGTGACAAGATCAACGAGAAACTAACCCTTGTGTATTTGGAAAAGTTCAACAGGGGGGAACGCACGCTACAGAACAACAGCAAGGTGAAAGTCGAAATCAATCGATTGAGAAACGCTTCAGAGCAACAGCTTCGCTCCTACGATCTGCAGCGAAGCGAAAAGCGCGTCCGCTGGTTTCGCACTCATCGCCCCGACAAGAAATTTCCCGGCGACAACGACCTGCTCAAAGCGTACCGGGTACTCATGGAGCGTCTGCAAACCACCGAATCCGAGTGTCCAATTGTCTATAGAGACGACAGAAAGCTGGTATTCCATTCCACGAATTATTGTCCGACCCTGGAGGCATGTAAAATCCTCCAACTGGACACCCGACAGGTATGTAAGCTCTACAATGAACTGTCA
>CAZKCQ010000289.1:0-3855 GCA_964551205.1 uncultured Spirochaetaceae bacterium | reverse complement strand
AATACTTTAAAGTTCGCCCCTTCCTGGGTTTTGCCCTGATCTTCTCCGTCGCCCTACTGGGAAGTATCGGGTCCACGATCTTCCTCTCCTTGAAGTACGACGTTCCCTACACCGAGGCGCCCCCGGACCGCGAGGGGTTCTTCCGCTTTTCCCTCAGGATGTTTCACTCCAACTACGGCAGGTTCGTGCTGTACAACTTCTCCCTGTATCTGACGGTTTTCTTCTCCGGTCCGTTCTTCGTGCCCTATATGTTGAAAGATCTGGGTTTCAGCTATCTTCAATTCATGATCGCCACCTCCCTGGTCGTGCTGCTCAAGTTCGTCACGCTGATGCTGTGGGGAGAGCTGGCCGATCGCTACGGCAACAAGAAGATCCTGGTCCTCTCATCGCTGTTCATCGCGATCCTGCCGCTAATGTGGATCGCAAGCCGCAGCTTCTGGTGGATCTGCCTGATCCAAGCCGTCAGCGGCCTGGCCTGGTCCGGATTCGACATATCCGCACTCAACTTCGCCTACGACGTGTTGCCCTCGGAGAAGGTGACCCGCCATACCTCGTACCTGATCTTCTACAGGGGCCTGGCCATCTTCGTCGGCGGGTTGATCGGGGGATTGCTGATCCACCACTTCAGCCTCTTCGGCTCCCGATACTACGGGAATTTCTTCCTCTCCGGTGTGCTTCGGGTTCTGATTGCCGTTCCCTTTCTCTTCTTCCTGAAAGAGGAACGGGCCGTGGAGCACATCTCCTATCGCGACCTGATGTTCAAGCTCATGTCCGTCGGACCTCGTCGGGGCTTGCAGCTGTTCCTGATCGGCAGGGCCAGGAAGAATCGGAACGGTAAGCAGGAGGAGTCGCTGAGGTGATGGATCTGAAGCGGCGTGTTCCGGTCATCCGCAGGGCGAGGGATTATCATCTGTACTCGGTTTCCGGAAAACGTTACCTCGATCTTTGGCAGAACGGGGGACATTCACTGCTAGGCCATAAACCCGGCCGACTGACCACCGTGATGAAAGACACGATCTCCAGAGGGCTGATCGCCGATCTGCCTTCGGTGTTCGGCGGAAGGTTGATCCGTGTACTGCAGACGATGTTCCCCGGGTACCGGGAGTTCCGTCTCAGCGGGAGCCTGGTGGAGGCGTTGCAGCTGACCGGTCACTACCTCGGTCGAAATATTGTAGCCGATGACGTGGTCGATCCGCTGTTCAGGCCCGAACCGTACGGGGAAGCGCGGGTGAGCATCTGGCGTCCGCTGTTGCCCGATCCCCCCGCCGCCGAAGTGCTGCTCCCGGTGCTTCCCTTCAGTATGGCCGGAGCCCCCCGAGTTGTGTGTTTTCGCGGCAGCCCGCCGCAGGATTTTCCCGCACAGGGTCCCGTCTCAGGGGTGATCCTGGCCGGGCTGCTGCGCAGTCTGCAGGAGCTGCAGCGTTTTTCGATGCCGGGGTGGGTTCGTCCGGATCTGCTGGCCGGCTGCGCCGGGTGGAGGCAGGAGCAACTGTACGTTGTTCCGGAGTTCGATCTTGAAGGTTATGAGCAGGTGTTCGAAGCCTTTCTCGAAGCGCAGGTACTGCTCGGTCCCGAAGCGCCCTACCTCAGCATCCTGCCGGGTGGAGAAATCTCCAAAGGGGAGCTCGGAAAAATGATTGGACTATTTCGCAGATTTCCGGGAGAATAGCGACATGGAGCCGGCAGAGTTCGCTTTACTGCTTTCCAGACTGGCAACCGGGGCCATCGCTACTTTTTTCGCGATCCTGCTCTGGTCTCAAACCCGGGACGTTTCCTGGGTGCTTGTGATCATCGGCACCCTGGTCAGCTACGCGGAAATCGTGTTTACGACCCTGGAGATCTTCGGGGTCATCAGCGCTGATCTCTTCTATGTATCGGGCTTTCCGGTCTTCAAAATGGTTCTGGTAAACCTGCCGCTGGTCTTCCTCACCCTGGCCTTCATTTCTATGATCGTTAGGAAGCGACTTCCCTGACGATTACAGTTTGTTCTGGAGTTCCTTGATCTGATCCCGCAGCAGCGCGGCTTCCTCGTAGTTCTCATCCTCCACCGCTTTCTGCAGTTCTTTTTCCAGGTAGGTGATCTGGGATTGGATCTCCGTTGATTTGGAGGATTGTTTTTCTTCGGTCGAGGAGATCGGGATACCCGCCTCATCCACCACACCCTCGTCGATGAAGATCGGACACTTGGCGCGTACGGCCAGGGCCACGCAGTCGGAGGGGCGGGAATCCAGCACTACGTCGGTTCCGTTGCGGTTGAGGATGAGTCTGGCGTAGAAGGTCCCCTCCTTCAGTTCGGTGATCTCGATGCGGGACACCTTCACCTCCAGCTCCTGCAGGGTGGACAGCAGCAGATCGTGGGTCAGAGGCCGCGGCATCTTGTGGTTAGCCAAACCGATCAGGATGGCCTGAGCCTCCAGGGAACCGATAAAAATGGGCACGGCGACTTCCGCGCCTATTGGTTTAATCAGCACGGCGCTGCCCTGTTCGGCTTTGGCTACTGTCCACACTTCTGCTGGTACCAACATTGCTTCTCTTCCGCGACGTCCTCCTACAATAATAGAGAAAAACCGGGTTACCGGCAACCGGCCTTCCAGAACCGGGTTCGAATGCGGATATTGGCACCTCCGACCGGCGCCGTCTTCGGTCGGCCGTCTTTTTCAGCTATCGCAGTGGTGGTCAAGCTTTTCTAAAGGGCTGATCACGCCCGTCTTGTTCTTCCTGGCGACATGGGTATAGATCATCGTTGTTTGTACGTTCGTGTGCCCGAGCAGTTCCTGGACGGTTCGGATATCGTAACCGGCCTCGATCAGATGGGTTGCAAAACTGTGTCTCAAAGAATGAACAGTTGCCCTCTTGCCCATTTCCAGGTCTGATACCGCATCATGTACGTGTTTCTGCAGGGTTGTGGAATACAGGTGATATCGATGGGTCCTGTTGCTGCGAGGATCCACAGAAAGACGCACTTGATGGAAAAATCCAATACCACGTCCACTCGTATCAGGCGTTCGGGTATTTTCTTTCCAGGGCGAAAGGGAGAGGAACACCTGGTCGTTTTTCCCTGCGATCCGACGCATAGAGACGCCGGACATCGTACAGGTGTCGTTGCATCTCCGAATGAAGGCAAGGGGGAAACAGTGTAATCCGGTCTTTATCGCCTTTCCCCGATCGAACCGATATTGTCTGTTGCTCGAAGTCGAGGTCCAGAACTCTCATGTTCAGGCATTCGCTCAACCGCAGCCCCGATGCATAGATGATACTGGCCATCAGGTGGTAGGGTGGTGCCAGCCTGCCGATCAGGCGTTGAACTTCCCGAAGTGTCAGAACAACCGGAGGTCTCTCCGGTCTTCGCGCCGGGATTGTTTCCGCCAGTCCTTCGATGGGTACCAGCAGGATGTGACGGTACAGGAACAAAAGAGCATTGAACGCCTGTTGCTGGGTGGCTGCCGCAACCCGCCTCTCCACTGCCAGGTAGCTCAGAAAATGGCGCAAATGTGTGGCTCTAATTTCCAATCTGTCAATCGGCTTTACTCGGGCAAGGAATCGCCTGATCCAGCCGAGATAGGTCTGTTCGGTTCGGTAAGACTTGTGCTGTAGAAGCAACAGGCGTTTCGCCTCCGCAAGGAGTTCCTCCGATCCAGGATCAACCTTGCAGACCAGGCTTCCTTGCCGGTCTAGGCGATCTTTCCAAAACCAGAAGTGCCGAACGGCGTTCAGTGCCTGGTCAACCTTCCACGATTCCCGGGTACGCTCCAATTGATCCTGAAAACGCTGAAGTGCCCGCTTTCGGTCTGCATGATCCGACTCTTTCGATCTGTTGTATTCCGCAACCCAGCGTAGATAATAGTGTATATGTTT
>CAZKCQ010000288.1:0-3863 GCA_964551205.1 uncultured Spirochaetaceae bacterium | reverse complement strand
GCCTGTATTCCTACTCCGCCATTATCGCAAGATTCTTTCGTACACTCATGCTCACCCGTCGCCTGCTGCCCTCTGCTCTTGCTCTCTTTATCAATATATTTTGGGTTCGAAACAAGAATAAGGCACGTGTAATCTTTCTTAGATCGCTAATGAGAGAAGCTGCTCTTCGTACCAGGCAGAGATGAGCCGCAGTAAAGCGCCCGATGGGAATCGAACCCACATCATAAGCTTGGAAGGCTTAGGTAATAGCCATTATACGACGGGCGCCTGATCTCCCCCGCGGCTGCTGAAGCGGACGCGGAGCGAGAGTAATATACCAAAGCGCCAGGGTGAGAATCAAGTCCCTGTCTAGCTTGTCTAGGGATCGCGGTATCGGCTATTGTAATCGTACAGAGGAGCGACTGCTCAAGGGAAGGAACAGATGGGATCACGGGGAGAGGTCTTTTCGACGCGCACCACCGCGGGGAAGCGTACGTACTTCTTCAACGTCAAGGAAAACAGACACGGAGATGTATTTCTGAACCTGGTGGAAAGCAAAAAAAACGGAGAAAGCGAGTTCGAGAGGCATTCGATCATCGTTTTTCAGGAAGACCTTGAGAACTTCCTCTCGGGATTCAATCAAGCCGTGGAGTTCATTCGGGAAAGGAAATCCTGAAGCTCCTTCGGTGAATCGGAGATAAACCGCAATGCTTGACCTGTATTCGGTGTGCCGGTGTCGGGTAGCCCTTGTGGGATTCGAATCCATAACAAGATTTTATTTTTGAATAGGCGACCATCCACAGGTCCCTCTCCGTTTTGGCCAGGATAGAAGCGGCCATAATGGCGTGGATCTTTTGATCCCCCCGCACCACAGCTTCGGCCTTACAGGGACAATCGGGAACAAACAGACCGTCTACGAGAACCAGATCGGGGAGCGGATATATACCGCTCAGGGCCCGGTTCATGGCCAATAAGGTTGCCCGATGGATGTTCAGGCGATCGATCTCCTCGGGCCAGCTCCAGCCGACTGCCCAGGCCAGGGCATGCTCTTTGATCAGGGCGGCCGCCCGGGTACGTTCATCCGCAGACAGGGATTTCGAATCCCCCAGGGCGGCGAGCAGGGTAGTTGGCGCACCGTCGGCCGCCCGGCCTGCCGCCCGGTGAGCGAAAGGCTCTCCGGGTAATATTACCGCCGCGGCGGTTACAGGCCCGGCAATCGGTCCCCGGCCCGCCTCATCGATTCCGCATACCCGCATAGAGCCAGCATATCACATTATGTTGAGAAATCGCCCCCGTCCGATCAGGCGGAGTACCAGGCCTCGGCACTCTGTTCCGACCAACTCGGCTCGCGCTTGATACTGTAATAGTCGAGTAAGAGATCATTCATGAACAAACCGAATGCGTGCCTGCCCGATTCCGGTTGAATGTCTTTCATCCAGGTGGTGCTCACCCCGGTGAATGTTCCGTTGCGTACGCTTCCGGCCACGATAAGCCTGCCTCTATCACCGTGATTGATTACCTCGGCATGGGATTCACCCCAGCCGGCGAAACACTTCAGGGTCACTACCAGCGGTGAACGTGTGCGAACGTTGTTGACAAACAGAGCGTAATTCAGCTCGGGCGCATAATTCAGACCGTGTCCCGTGAAAACGAACACAATCCCCTGTTCATAGATGCTGAGCACCTCTTCTCTGGCCAATCGTTTGTTGCGAAGGTTTTCGATTACCTGGTAGAAGACACCCAACGCTCGTTCGTCGTAGCGTAGAAGTTTCTCTGTTTCTATGAACAGGGATGACATATCCTTCACTCTGTAACTATTTATTGTGTAGATATATTTGCCATAACTAGTTAAGGAGTGCAATCGGAAGTTATTATGATTTGTACCTGCGGTATACGACGAAAGTACTAGTTGACGGATAAGTGAAACTTGACGGAAAACACACACGAGTGCTACAATGATAGTATTGAAATTCGGTCTCGCTGGGAGGGTTGGTGCATCTACGAGCCATAGAGCTTCTCGGTTTTAAATCTTTTCCCGATAAAACCCGCATTGAATTCGCCCAGGGCATAACCGCCCTGCTCGGGCCGAATGGCTGCGGCAAGAGCAACATCGTGGACGCGATCAAGTGGGTGTTGGGAGAACAATCGGCGAAAACCCTGCGCGCCGACAAGATGGAAGACATCATCTTCGGCGGAACGGAAAACCGCAAAGCCCTCAGTGTGGCGGAGGCCAGCCTGACGCTCGCCAATGACAGCGGGCAGCTCCCTCTGGACGTGGCCGAGATAGCGATCAGGCGCCGCCTGTTCCGATCGGGAGACGCCGACTACTTCATCAACAACAGACTTGTACGGCTCCGGGAGATTCGGGAGCTGTTCTTCAACACGGGAATCGGGAAATCCGCCTACTCAATTATGGAACAGGGCAGGATCGATCAAATCCTGTCGACCAAGCCCGAGGATCGGCGGATTATTTTCGAGGAAGCCGCAGGCATTACGGCGTATCGGATCAGAGGCCAGGAGGCGGAGCGGAAGCTCGAAAAAACCCAGGAAAACATGCGCCAGGTAGAGGGTATCGTGGGGGAGGTCAAACGAAGCCACGACTCCCTGAAATCACAGGCTGAGAAGACCGAACACTATCGCCGCTTCAAGGAAGAGATCTTCCAGGTTGAACTGGATATTCAGCTGCTCAGGCTGAAGGGGCTGTTGGAAAGACAGGAGAAGCTGGATCGACAGCTCACTGACAGCAGCGAAGGACGCTCCTCCCTCAAGGCCGGCATCGATGCGATCCGGGAGAACATGGAGCGGAGTATCGATCGGGTGAACTCCATGGAGTCCCATCTGATCGAGAACCAGAAGAAGCTCTACCAGGTCGATTTGGAGAGGAACAGCCGGGAAAACCAGATCGGCATGCTCCGGGAGAGGCAGGAGGAGATCCAGCAGCAGATCGCCTCGGAGCAGGACAGGGCTCAATCGCTGGAGAAGAAGATCGAGCAGCTCCGGGAGGAGGTGGCCCGCCGTGAGGCGGAGCTGTCCGATCTGGAGTCCCGCATAGAGGATATTGAGAAAAATATCCTGGCCTTTGAAGAGGATATTCAGCGATTCGAGGGCAGAATCAAGGAAAACGAGGGCAACGTGCAGCGCCTGCGGGATGAAGCCGCGTCTCTGGAGTCCACGGTTGAAGACTTGCGTCTGGACCTGCGTACCCTGACTGACGATATCGTCACCCAGCTGGATCAGGAGCTGAAAGAGTTGGGGTATTCGGCACAAACCAGGGAGCGGGTCGAAAACAGGATCCGAGAGGTCCTGGAGGCGATGCGTATACAGCTGCGGGGCCGCTCAGAGCTTCTCAACGACTACCGATCCCTTTCCGGTGGTGGGGGAGAACAGGGCCAGCTGCTCGATACACTGCAGCAACTCCTGGAGGAGTCTCTATCCAGGACCGACGAGCTCGCGGAGCTGTTCGACCAGTACAGGCGCTGCACGCCGGTGTTTCTGGAGGAATTCCTCGCTCCGGAGGGCATCATCACCAAAAAACGGGAGCTGGACAACAGGATCACAGACAACCTGCGGCAGAGAAACGAAAAGAGGGAAAGTGCGGAGTCGCTGCGGCTGGAAAATCAGAACCTGAACGCCAAGATCGGCGAATACCGGGGAACCCTGGAGGAGCTTCGGGTAAATCGGGCGCAGACCCATACCCGGAAATCAAGCCTTCGGGGCGACCTGGAGCGCCTTCAGGAGCTGATCACGGACCAGCAGACCCAGCTGGGTGAGAATACCAGGCAGATCGATGAATCCAGAAAACGATCCGCCGACATCGATGCCCAGATTTCGGATCTGCAGAGCCAGCGAAGCGTCCTGGAGCAGGAGAACAGGAAGATAAAGAA
>CAZKCQ010000287.1:0-3872 GCA_964551205.1 uncultured Spirochaetaceae bacterium | reverse complement strand
CTCACCCTGGCCGCTACCTACAACAGTCCCATCAAGATTATCGCCGACGGCAGTGATGAGGAGGACGCGCTGCAGACGATCTGCAGGCTGTTCGAGACCAAATTCGAGGAGGAATGAGGCGAAGAACCCGGCTATTCTGATCCTCCTGCTGCTGGCTTCGGCGTACGGTTTTGCCCAGGAGGCTCGTCTGGATACGGCACTCCGGGGCCGCAAAGTGTACGGAGCCGTAGCGTATCAGGATTCCCACAGCCAGGAGGTGTTGGCTTCCATGTGGGAGGGTCTGCGGGCGGAGATCGTTTTTCAGCTTCGATTGTACAGGCGCAACCGAGGTATCTTTGCCTTTCTCGGCGATCGTCTCCTCAGCGAACGGCGGGTGTACCAAATCGCTTCTTTCGATTTTTATGAAAACCGTTATGAGATTCAAAGGGACGACAGGGTCGCAGGGGAGTACTCGGCCGAAGCAGAGTTCCTGGACGCTTTCTTCTTCCTGCCGGAGACCGAACTCGGAGAAATCGAGGCGGGGGGCGGGCTGGATGCGGCAGATTACTATTTGCTTGCCCGGGTGAGGATGATGCCGGTGAAGATCATTGCCCCGTTGAATATCATCACCCTCTTTTCCACAAAGACGGTTTTCACGACCCCGTGGGTCGAGGCGGAACTGAAACCTTGAGAGTCTTCCACTCCAGCACCACCTCCGTCGGGCTGTTCGTCCTGGTCCTGATTTTCATTCTTCTCATAGCCCTGATCGTTGTTTTTTCCCACCAAATTCTCATCAACCTCGCCAGGGTGGACGTGCAGGCGAACATCGTAGCCTACGTCGTGGCCATCGCCTTTCCCCTGATCCTTCTGGGGTTGATCGTGTTTCAGATCGTGCGGCTGATCCGGGATCGGGCCACCCACAAGCCCGGATCACGGCTCAAGTCCAGACTCATCATGTTTTTCGTGCTCATTGCCCTGCTTTCTTCGATTCCCCAGGCCCTCCTGAGTGTGAACTTCGTGAATTCGGCCATCAACTTCTGGCTGGAGGCGCGTATCGGTGAAGCGCTTCGGGGGGGGCTGTCCATCTCCCTGGAGTACTACAGGGGCACGGTGGAGAACCTGCGCGCTTTCAACCGCAGCTCCCTGATGTCCTACATTCTCGAAGATTTGAACCGGAATCCGGAGAGACTATGGAAGAACGTTCGCACCGTGAACTCGGAGGTTCAGTTCATCCAAATTTTTAACGGCGACGGTTCGGAGCTGCTGTTCCGGGGGGAACCGCGGGGACGCCTCAGAAGCCCGGGAACTTTCGATGGGCGTACGGGAGATCTGCCCAAGGAGGATCGGGAAGATGCCAGCATCTTGAGAAATGCCGCGGTCTACGAGCTGGACGGAGGGCAATACACGGTTGTAGTGGGGCGGCTCATGCCCGAGGGTTTTGACAGCAAGGCCAGCAGTCTGACCGAAAGCCTGGAGATCTTCAGTCAGCTGAACCGGTACAAACGTCTGTTTCGGCTGGTTCTGATCTTTTTTTACTTTTTCTTCTCCTTTCCCATCTTCCTGCTCTCCATTCTGGTCAGCTTCCTGCTGACCGAGGAGATCATCCGCCCGATCGTCAACCTGGAGGAGGCCACCCGGCGCGTAGCCGACGGGGATTTTTCTTTTCGCATCCTCAGCCGTTCCGCCGATGAGTTATCCCATCTGGTTGGATCCTTCAACCGCATGGTCTCCGAACTCTCCCACTCCAGAGAAAAGCTCAGGCAGAGTGAAAAGATCTCCGCCTGGCAGGAAATAGCCCAGCGACTGGCCCACGAGATAAAAAATCCGCTGACGCCGATCAAACTCTCGGCCCAGAGGATCCTGAAAAAATACTCGGCCGATCCGGGCGCCGGGGAATTCCAGAAAGTACTGCAGGCCTCTATTTCCTCAATCGTGAGGGAAGTGGACAACCTCAACGATCTCCTGGTCGAGTTTCGGGAGTTCGCCCGATTGCCCATGCCGCGGCTGCAGTCCGTGCACCTGCGGGAGCTGGTGGAGGAGGTCACTCAGATGTATCGTAACCTCTCCACAGAGGTGATCATTGACTCGAGCCATATCAGTGAAGACAGCGTAATCCGGGCTGATCCCGGTCAGATCAAGCAGGTGCTTGCCAACCTCATTCGCAATGCGGTTCAGGCGATGCCCAAGGAAGGGGAGGTATCGATCCGCAGCGCCGTAGTGAACAAGGAAAACCGACGCTTCTGCCGTATTTGGATCAAGGACAGTGGTGTGGGGATACCCGAGGAGATCCGGGGCCGGGTATTCGAACCCTACTTCACCTCCAAAACCGAGGGTGCGGGATTGGGGCTCGCTATTGTCGAGCGGATTATTTTCGATCATGATGGAAACATCTGGTTCGAGACCCAGGAAGGTGTGGGCACGACATTCATCATCGATTTGCCGTTGGGTTCGAGAGAGGGAGCGGGTTGAGCACGATACTGGTTGTAGATGACGAACAGGGCATCCGGGAGGTTCTGCAGGATGTCCTGGCGGACGAAGGCCATCGGGTCATCACGGTCGAGGATGGTTTTCGGGCTCTCGAGATCCTGCAGGAGGGAACCGTGGACCTCGTCATCCTGGACGTCTGGCTGCCGAACATGGGCGGAATCGATGTACTCAAGCGTATTCGCGACGACTGGCCCGAAATCGAGGTGGTTGTGATCTCCGGCCACGCCAATATCAACATGGCGGTGCAGGCCGTGAAGATCGGAGCCTTCGATTTCCTGGAGAAGCCTCTCAGTCTGGAGAAGACCATAACCGTCGTAGAAAACGCCCTCAAGATGGAGGAACTGAAGCGGGAAAACCGCAGCCTGAGACAGAGCATCCTGCTCGAGGATGAGATGATCGGCTCCGGAGAGGGGATGGGCAAGGTGCGGGAGCTGATCGACCAGAGTGCCGACAGCGAAGCTCGGATCCTCATTCTCGGAGAAAACGGAACGGGGAAAGAGTTGGTAGCCCGGGAGATCCACCTCCAATCCCGACGCGCCCAGGCGCCCTTTGTGGAGGTGAACTGCGCATCGATCCCGGAGACCTTGATAGAGAGCGAGCTGTTCGGGCACGAGAAGGGGGCCTTCACCGATGCTTACGCCCGCCGAAAGGGGAAATTCGAGCTCGCCAACCGGGGCACCCTTTTTCTCGATGAGATAGCCGATATGTCCCTCAGCACTCAGGCCAAGGTGCTCAGAGTGCTCCAGGAGATGAAGTTCGAGCGGATCGGCGGAGAGAAGTCCATCAACGTGGACGTGCGGGTGATCGCCGCCACCAACAAGAACATCCAGGAGGAGATCCGCGCGGGTCGTTTTCGTGAGGATCTGTACTTTCGCATCAATGTGATCCCGATCTTCGTTCCCCCTCTGCGGGATCGGATCGAAGATCTTCTCGAATTGATCGACTTCTTCATGGGCAAGTTTAAACGTTCCACCGACGAGCCGCCAAGGCGGTTTTCCGAAGACTCCCTGCAACTTTTAGGTACATATTCCTGGCCGGGAAACATCAGAGAGTTGAAAAATTTCATAGAGCGCATTAACATTATGACTGAGGAGAAGGTGATCTCTGCCGATTCGGTCAGACGCTTTCTTACCAGCCGCACCGATTGGGAAAAGGACGAACTGCTGAAGGGCTTCGAGAGCATGAAGCTCATTGAGGCCAAGGATGAGTTTGAACGGGAGTTTCTGGTAAAAAAGCTGGAAGAGAACGAGCAGAACATCACCCGCACCAGCAGAGCCTTGGGCATCACCCCATCGCACCTGCACAACAAGATCAAGAAGCATGGAATAGAGATCAAGAAGTAGGATGAAGGGTCTGACGGTTCGCCAGAAAGAAGTCTTGGAGTACATCAAGACCTACATCCGTAC
>CAZKCQ010000286.1:0-3876 GCA_964551205.1 uncultured Spirochaetaceae bacterium | reverse complement strand
GACAAAAAGCCTCACGCATCATTTCCGTGTCCAGCGGTAAGGGAGGTGTCGGTAAAACCAACATCGCCATCAACCTGGCACTTGCCTATGCCGGGATGGGGAAGAAGGTAATCGTCCTGGATGCGGATCTTGGCCTGGCGAACGTGAATGTCGTTCTGGGCGTAATTCCCCGGTACAATCTCTACCATTTGATCCGTCAGCAGAAGAAGATGCGCGACATCATTCTGGATACCCCGTACGGGATTCAGATCGTAGCCGGCGCCAGCGGTTTCTCGAAGATCGCGAATCTCACCGAAGAAGAGAGAAAGGTCTTCATAGAGGAGCTCCACGAATTGTCCAACGCCGATATCATTATCATCGATACCAGCGCGGGGGTCTCCAACAATGTGTTGACCTTTGTGGCCGCCTCGGATGACGCCATTATCGTAACCACTCCGGAGCCTACGGCCATCACCGACGCCTACGGTATCGTGAAGATCATTGCAACGGAGATCGACAACCTCGAATTGGGATTGAAGCTGGTGGTCAACCGGGTCAAATCGGTTACCGAAGGCAGAAAGGTGGCGGAGCGGGTCATCAACATCGCCGGGCAATTCTTGAATATCAAGCTCGATTATCTCGGATTCGTATATGAGGACGCTATGGTGCAGAACGCCGTGATCCGGCAGAAGCCCTTCCTGACCCTGGACCCGAAGGGCAAGGCTTCGATATGTATCGACCACATCGTCCGACGCTTGGAAAACATCGATTTCAAGGAGGGAAGCGGCATCTCGAAGTTTCTGAAAAAGCTGTTTGGTCCATAGCTCAAGGCGGTCCTAAATAGGTGCGCCTTGACGACCGATTTCATTTACCCTAAGCTTTTTCACGGGGGTAGAGGCGGAGTGAAGGAATGATTAATTGGAAAATACCGGTGGGATTTGCCGGTTTTGGCGCTTTAGTGTCGCTTTTGGCCGGGATCATCGGTGGGAATCCTTTTGGCGTGATCCTCCTAAGGTTGATCCTGTCGGCCGGGGTCTGCGGCGGTTTGGGCCTGGGCGTCAACCTCATCGTGAAGAAATTCCTTCCCGAACTTTCGGCAAACCCGCCGATTCAGCAGACGAAATCAGGAGAGGAGGTTGATATCGTTATTGACGAACACATACCTCTGGCTGAAGAAGCGGAGGGAGAGCAGGTTTCCGAGCCTGCTGAGCCTGCGGAGTCGGCGGAGTGGACGGAGCCTGTAGAGGCGACGGAACTCGCGGAGCTGGGGAGCCTGACGAGTGAAGAAGAAGCGCAGATCGATGTTGCCGAAGAGGTTGAGGAGTCCGAAGAGGATGTCTTGACCTTGGAGGACGCCGATTCGGAGGAGCAGCCGATACCTGAGGAGTTTATGCCCGGGAGCGCGGCTGCACAGGTGGCAGACTTCGAGGACCTGGATACCCTGCCGGATATCGACCAGTTCAACCCTAATGCGGAGCAGAGTGAACCCCCGTCCAAACCGTCCCGAACGAACTCTAAGGTGGAGGAGGTGGTCCGAAATCAGGATCCGGAGAACCTTGCCCGAGCGGTGCGGACATTTATGAAAAAGGACCAGTAGAGAGAATGCCATGGCAGAAATCATGTTAGACGGCAAGACCGAAGAGGATCTTTGGCGGATCTATAAGAAGGGAAGAGACACCAAGATCCGGGATTTCTTCGTGAAGCAGTACGCCCCCTTGGTGAAGTACGTTGCCGGAAAAGTTGCAATAGGCATGCCGAATAATGTCGAATTCGATGACCTGGTCGGTTTCGGTGTGTTCGGCCTGTTCGATGCCATAGAAAAGTTCGATCCTGATAAACACGTGAAGTTCAAGACCTATGCGGTCACCCGCATTCGCGGGGCCATATTCGACGAGCTTCGTACCATCGACTGGGTGCCCCGGTCGGTTCGCCAAAAGACCCGGGAGGTGGAGGAGTCCATTCGCAAATTGGAGGCTTCCCTGGGCAGGGCAGCTACGGATGAAGAGATCGCCAAAGCCATGCGGATGAACATAAAAGATTTCCACAACCTGATGCTGAAGATCTCCGGGACTTCGGTATTGTCGCTCAACGAGGTGTGGTACAGCGGCGAGGACAACGACAAGATGTCTATCGTGGAGAGTATCGAGAGTCCTTCCTCCTTGAATCCGGACAGCATCGTGGAAAAAGAGGAGATCAAGAGGATCATCGTGGAGGCGATCAACGAGCTGCCGGAAAAGGAGAAAAAAGTCCTGGTTCTGTACTACTACGAAGATCTTACCTTAAAGGAGATCGGGGAAGTGCTGGAGGTTACCGAATCCCGCATCTCCCAGCTTCACACCAAGGCTATTCTGCGGCTGCGGGCGAAACTCTCCCATATCAAGAAGGGAATCCTATGATCACCCTGGAATCGATCCGAGAGTACATGCGGGATCAGCTGGAGGCGGAACGCAGGAAGCAGGCGGTGAAGGTCAGCGGTGCCAGCGTGGAGGAGGCCCTCGAGAATGCCGCAATTGAGCTGGGTATCCCGGTGAAACATCTGGAGTACGAGATCGTCGAGCCCGGCTCGAAGGGCGTGCTCGGTGTGGGCAGGAAGGATTGGACCATCCTCGCCTATCCGGCCGCTTTGAGAGACGAAGCCGGGCCGGCGGCAGCGGAGCAGAGGGAAGCCGCAGAAGGCAAAGAGGAAAAAGCTGTTCCCGATAAGGACGGGGAGGTCTTCGTCCGTTTGACCTCCCAGGGGGTTTTCCTGAAAGTGACAAAACCAACCGGGCGGGGCGCCAAAGTCGCCGAGCGGCGGGCTTTGGAGAAGCTCAGCTTACGCGGGGTAACCAACTATGAGGGCAGCCTGGTTTCCAAGGTCGTGCGCCACGCCGACGGCGAGTATATCAAGGTCGGGGACTACCAGTTCAATCCGGTGAGCCAATCCACCCTGTCGGTGGACGTTACCGAAATGGACATGAGGGCCTATATGACGGTAACCCCGCCGGGACCCGGAGGAGCCGATCTGTCCTTCGAGGAGATCAGGGGATTGCTTCAATCCTCAGGTGTCATCCACGGACTCAAAGATGAAGCCATCCACGCTTTTATCGATTATCCGGCCTACAATGAGAAGGTTCTTGTGGCGGAGGGTACCAAGCCCCAAAACGGAACCGATGCCGAGATCATCTACAATTTCAACATACGTCATGATGAGGTGCAGCTGAAAGAGAAAGACGGCCGCGTCGATTTCCGGGAGTTGAACCTGGTGGAAAATGTCGAGGCGGGACAGATCCTGGCAACGAAGAAGCCCCCAGAAGAGGGGGTTGCGGGCCGCACCGTGACAGGAAAAAGCCTGCCGGCGAAACCGGGGAAGAACATCCAGATCGAGATCGGCAAGAATGTCAAGCTTTCCGACGACGGAATGAGCGCGATTTCCACGATCAACGGACAGGTGTTGTTGGTCGTCGGCAAGATCAACGTAGAGCCTGTCTATACGGTGGAGGGGGACGTAAACTTCAAAACCGGCAATATTCTGTTTCTCGGTACCGTAATCGTCAAGGGAAACGTCGAAGACGGATTCACGGTCAAAGCGGCCGGCAACATTGAAGTGATGGGAAGCGTCGGCAAGTGTGTGCTGGACGCAGAGGGGGAAATCATCGTGCATCAGGGGATCCTGGGCAAGAACGAGGGCAATGTCCGGGCGGGGAGCAATCTGGTGGCCAAGTTCATAGAAAACGCCCGGATCGAAGTAGAGGAGAACGTCCTGGTCAGCGATGGAATCATTCACTCCTTCGTGGATGCGAACAAGCGGATCCTCTGTCAGGGTAAGCGGGCTTCGATAGTGGGCGGCAGGCTGCGGGCCGCCAATGAGATCCACGCCAAGACCCTCGGTTCGGTGGCGGGCACGGAGACGATCCT
>CAZKCQ010000285.1:0-3881 GCA_964551205.1 uncultured Spirochaetaceae bacterium | reverse complement strand
ATATTTCCTAAGTAAAGTCAAGACCTTTTCTCAGATTTTTTTTCACCTCCTGTACACAATTTATTAACAGAGACTAGATTTCGAATTCGATCTTCCTGCTTGTCTTGTAACTTTTTCAATTGGCCCCAGTCATCATCAATTTGGGATTGCAAAAGCAATTCAGGAAATGTATCCTTCAAGATAACTCCAGCGGGGAGAGTTTTTTCGCTTCTCTTTGAGGAGTTATCCCGAAAGTATTTGGGAAGCTGCCTCGGCTGGCCCGAGAGGGGCTGTAGTGAAGTGGGGCTCTCCTCGCTTTTTCCTTGCTCACGCTTTTTCTGAGTACTGGCAGTTCTTTTGGCTGCGGCATTCTGTCTCCGTTGAGATTTACTTGGAAACCGTTCCAGCACGATTCTTCGTGCTTCCTTCTTATCAATAATCCGCCCATCGAGATCCTTGAGCTTGTATCCGACCTCTTGAGGTTGCAGCAGTTGGGATGGTTGTATGGTGCTTGTGGAGCTAACATAACGGGACCCTTCAGCTCTCTGCATTCGATTCAGAAGCGCATACAACCTTCCTGCCATTTTATTGGCCAGGGCACAGACGGCTTGGTAGTGATGATGGCCTTTTTTCATCAGCCGGTCATAGAAGGCGGCAAACTCCGGATCATACTGCCTGGCCACTTCGGCTGCAAGGAAGAGGTACTTCTTCAGCAACCCTTGGGCTGCTTTGTGAATGCCCATACCTTTCTTCTCTCTGGATGAAGATTGCCTTTTCTTGGGGATGAAGCCGAAGTACGCCCGGAAAGCATCAATATTTGGGAATCTGCTCACATCTCCAATGATGCCAAGGATGGCCGGTGCAATCGTTGGCCCCATGCCTTGCGGTGTCATCAGATACCCTTCAGGATCGATGCTCCGGTAAAGTGTGAGAATTTCCTTTTCCAGTTCAGCGATCTTTCTTTCTTCGTGATCCAAAAGATCCAGCTCAATACAGATCTCTTTTTCAGTCTCCTGAAAGCTGAAGGGCAACGTTTCTGTTTGAACCATGGGCTCATAAATCTTTGTTGTAGAGACAGATGCCTGGTAGATCTTCTCCAGCACACTGTCGGCTACCTGTGTTGAGCATAATTCTCGAAACCCCCGGAAAAACCCTTCCTTTCCGAGCTCGATAATCGCGAAGGGGTTGGAGAAATACTTGAAAAACACCTTCCCCGCCGGGTGAAACTTCTGCTCTCCAAATGCTCCCAGCGCGCCCAAATTGATCATCGCAAAAAGATTTTCGATACGTGTTTTCCGAGACGCTGCCTGCTGGATGAGCTTCGCCAGCTGTCTCGTCTTGCGGCTTAAAGTCCCCAGCTCTGGCGATGGCAAATACAATTCATACACTTTCTCCTTTGCAACCACTGGAAGCTTCGCCAGAGCCTGAGCATCGGCCCGATCACTCTTGGTATGCTTATCTAAAAACTTCCTCAGATCCGAGCTCTTCTGGGTAGTCACACGGTAGACTCGGTATCCTCGTGACACCAGAAAACAGCTTAAAGGCATCCAGGCCATACCGGTCGGTTCCATTACAAAGCTTACTGAGCATTCATCCTCTGAAGAGATTCTCGTGTGCACCTCCTCAAGCAGATATTCAAACCCTTCGAAGGACATCCCAAAGCTGAAGGATTTGTCCAGGTACCGTTCCTCCGCAGGGTTGTACACACTGGCTCGGTGAGGGCCTTTTAAACCCAGGTCGATACCAACATACACGTTCCGCATTCAACATCCTCCTTGAATCTGTAATCCTCTGTGAGATTGAGGAAGTTCTCAGACGCATCGACGAGTCCCGTATATTCGGTTACACCAGCATTGTGCTTGATTCAAGGCTGCCCACCTGTAGGGCACCATTAATTACCTGAACCGGGTCTCCCCGCCGGGGCTGAGACAGCAATATTGAGGCCGAGACTCCAACGATTCCGTTGGATCTTCATCGTGTTTTAAGCGTCCTCAACCTCTTTACGAGGAGAATATATAGGAAACGTCAAAGAGCAAAGATAATTATCCACAACGCCGTCCATACTACTACCTGTGGATAACTTCCCTTACTCAGGAATATACAATACGTGTTTGGTGCAGACGGCGTTGTCGCACCAGAATCTTTGAACCCAAGTCAGATTGAGGAAATGGAAAAACGATTGTTCATCCTGTTTACCGGCACTGAAACAGTTTGTCAGGGATACTTTTGTCTATTGACTCGGGGAGGCCTTATACGTGTTATCCCCACTTGTACCCCCTGGGTACTTGGTCGGCATCATCCTGCCTCCAGGAATTCCTTGTATCGCATATCTAGTCGTTCTGGATCAGGCCGGTCCTTCATGCGGTGCGGCACAATCAGAGTGCTCTTGTGTAGTCCCTGCAGACCGTGAAGAAGCATCGGACCGTCTATTTCATCGAGAATATCTGACCGAACGCGAACAATATAGTCGGGGGTAACTCCAACGATGTTTTGGTCAAAGGCAGCGTGATGAATCTTGCACAGGCAAAGACCGTTTTGTACAACGGGATCACCTTTGGGCAGCGAATCCGCTATGATATGGGCGGCGTCCAGTAATTCGCGATGTTTCAGTCTACACAACGCACAGGTACTCTCGTACGCTGCAAGAACTGTCTCTCGGAAGGCGGTCTGGTGGAGTCTCTTCAAAGTGAAAGTCGCTATGTACTTACGTATTCCAAGTACAGACTCAGGAGGTTGCGCAGAATATGGTTCTGCCAATTTGGGCCCATCCCCTCCGAGGGCGTACGCGGGGTCTATGGCCACTAGGCACGATAGGGATTCAGGATGATCTTCCACAACAAACACAGGCCAAACAGGCAGATACCGACCGCGGGCTACCCCATGGAAGTAGATCAACGGGGTCCGCGTCTGCATGGCTTCCCTCAGTCCTACATTATCACGGTGGCTGGGGTCGTCACCCCTGTAGCGATAGACGAGCAGCCCATCGTCCGTGAATGAATCATCGTAAGGACCCTGAAACTTGGAGGTTATTGACAGCGGTACGGTATCAAATTGTCGCGGTTTCCATATTCCGGCTGGGCCGACGAGAGTGACCCGTTGGCCCATGTGTTCGAATCCGAACTCCAAGATCTG
The DNA here is from genome assembly GCA_964551205.1 of uncultured Spirochaetaceae bacterium. Classification (GTDB taxonomy): domain Bacteria; phylum Spirochaetota; class Spirochaetia; order SZUA-6; family DRHE01; genus JAFGQJ01. Next base: position 770 of record CAZKCQ010000285.1, on the reverse strand, counting down.
GCGGGGTATTGCACCTCCATGCAATTCGTATTGGGAACGAATCCATCGGAACGCAGCAGCCCGGATTTCTTCTTCCATTATTCTTCTCTATCCAAGCGCATGATCGAGCCTCTTCCCACTCAGACGGCACAGCCATCTTGTCCTCAAGTGGGGATAACATCTCGCTTGAGTAGCCGCGCCGATCCGGAGCTTTCTCACAGTATACGTCATCGCTTCAACAGTGCTAAAGTAAACTCCGCGGTCTACTCCAAGCGATTGTTAGACCGGCCTTTCAGTTCCTGTTATATCCATGTTCCCTAGTTCCCATTATTCGCTTCCAGTGAGATTCTCTTCTTATTATTTCCTCATCATCCGTGATTCTACTCCTGATCTCCAGTATTGAGAATTGAAAGTTTTGTGCGTAATCAAATCCATTAGCTTTGAGCAGTTGCGTCAGTTCTTTATTATTTCCATGCCCTGTGGCTGAATAAGATTCCCATCGGCTCCAAAATGCCTCATCACCATAGGCGGACCCAATATATTGTTTTCCATTATTTATATCTGTTATAAGATACACTCCTTTTATATTGGATAATGCCGTTTTCCAAGACAGATCTTCACTGATGATTATTTCTCTTAATTCTTCGAATGTTAATACGACATTTTCATATCCGGGAAATTCAGTTACACGGTAGGGCTTTGGTAGTATCTCCTTAATGGTGATTTTATCATAATAATTAGTAGCGTCACAAATAGTGGACCTGGGGTGATCAAGGGTCGGAATTGACTGC